>JAFPAQ010000081.1 GCA_017424235.1 Lachnospiraceae bacterium
AGCAATAGAAAAAGCAGCTGATGTAGATAATGCGTTAAATGTTATTATCAAATTTGAAATATAGATAAAAAACTAATATAGTAATGAGAAATAAACTTTCAGTCTTACAGAGAGATTGAAAGCACGCATGAATTTGAATTTTACGCTTCTCATTTACCAGCTATAAGATGCCGATAAATGAATAAAGAAAGATAAAATTATATTATATAAAAGGAGAGTAGGTAGATGAGTACATCAATTAAAACAGACAAAAGCAAAACTTTTACAATGGTTGGTATGGGCATTATGATTCTGTTGGTTTTAACCAAGATAGTGCCAACATTACAACTGGCTGATTATTCAATGTTTGTTGGATTGGCATTTTTCTTTATTGTAGAAAGTGTTGCAAAAACACCGGATGATGAATCGGATTTGCGCTTTAAAACAATTTTTACAGACTTAAAAAAACCGGGTGTGCTTTTCTGGACGTTATTGCCTATTGCTTCGGCTATTGGTTCAATTGTTTTAAGCAATGTTCTTTTTGGAGACCAATATGTCAGTCATGTATTAGAACGTACCAGTGATATATTTACATTTGACCAGATATTTTTCCTAATTCTTCAACTGATATTTCCGGCGTTTGCTGAAGAAATTGCGTTTCGTGGATTTTTCATAGGTAAAGGAATGAAGCTGTTTCCATACTGGCTTTGTGTAGTTGTGTCCTCTGCGATTTTTGCATTAGCACATTTGGCGGCTGGAAATATTGGAATTTTGGTATTTGATATCGTAGGAATTTTTATTGATGGTTTAATCTATGCTACGATTTTCAAAAAAACAGGAAATTGTGTTATTAGCACAATTGCACATATTCTTTGTAATGTGTCTGGATTTACTTTTGTTTTTCTGTTTATGTAAGCTTGAGTAGTAAGTAAGGCACATAAAAGTCGCTTCTGTTTTGAAAGGAGAGCATATGAAAACGATAATTCATGATTTGGATGAATCCTATGATGCGCTATTTAAGGGTAAAAGTGAAAATGTTATCCGTGCAGACGGGAAATATGCACCATGCCAAGGCTGTTTTGGTTGTTGGACGAAGCATCCGACACAGTGTTACATGAAAGATAAGTTACAAATGGTATGTCGCATGATTGGTAAAGCGGATGAGTTAGTTATTGTAACGGATAATTATTATGGAGCATATAGTCCATCGGTTAAAAATGTGTTGGATAGAAGTATTGGAGTATCCACTCCTTTTAGTACATATCGTGGTAAACAGATGCATCATACATTACGTTATGGAAAAAAGAAAAAACTTGCTGTATATGCATATGGTAGTATGACAGAAGATGAGTCAAAAACTTTTCAGTATATGGTAGAGAGAAATGCTATCAATTATGGATTCCAAGAGTTTGAATTTCACTATTTAGAAAATCTGAACCGATTGGAGGAAATGGAATTATGAAAATAGTATTTATCAATGGTAGTCCCAAAAAGAAATTAAGCGTATCCTCTTATCTCCTTGGGATTGTTCGCCTTTTAGTTAGGGGCGAAGTGGTGTCAGAACAGGTGCGTAATGAAGGAGACCATAAACGTGTATTGGAAAGTATAAGGGATGCAGATACTGTTGTTTTTGGTATGCCGCTTTATGTGGATGGAGTACCTTCTCATATGCTTGCATTCATGAAAGCGATGGAAAAATTTTGTATACATAATAATATCTGCTTAAAGGTGTATGTTGTTTCTAATGGAGGTTTTATTGAGGGCTGTCAGAACAGAGCACTAATGCAGGTGCTTGAAAATTTTTGTAATCGTTGTAATTTTCAATGGTGCGGAGGTGTTGGCATTGGTGGAGGCGTTATGCTCAATGTCATGAGAATTATGTTTTTGGTATATGCAGGTCTGTTTATATTGAATACAGTTACGTCAGGATTAACGGCTTCATTACCAATTTTTGTAGAGCAGTTGGTAGTGGTTTTGTTTTTTAGTCTTGGTGCCTTTTTCTATTGCTTACGTATGGGGATTGCCGTTAATAAGGGCGCGACATGTGGGGTAAAGTTTACGCGCATACTTTTGCCGTCATTTCTCTTTATTTTAGCAGCAGATATTTTCTTTGTAATCATTTCAATATTTCAGGGTGGAATTTTTAAAGGCTGGTTGAGCCGGAAAGAGTGATACATTACTAGAAACAGAAAGCAAACTTTCAGTTAGTAGGTGTATCGCCATGCCGACAGGTTCGTAAGCTATCGCTTACTCACTGTCGCGGCGTTCGCCGTATGCATCTTCGCGCGAATGCGCCTGCCTGTGTGCGAGCACTCGGCAGTTACCTTCGGCGCATCTGTGCATGGCTCATTGCTACGCGCAAAATTTCAGTTTGGGCACGAGTTTGCCGGTAATCAAAAGTGAATAAAAAATGACTTTGGAGCCATTGTGGAGAAATCTACAGTGGCTTTTTTCATGCAATAAAAGATTTGTCAGAAATGAATATGTTTCCTGTAAAGACCATTATCAGCAACTATTTCCTAATATTAAATGCTAAAAAAGATTCATTTTTCGTGTGACGATAAATTGATTCTATTAGGCGATTATATTGATAGAGGACCAGAATCATTTACTTACAATGCTGGAAAAGCGTTTCAATACTGTTCCCAAAATGGAAAGAAACGATTTTTCTGCATAGATTGTGGATGCTCCTATAACCATACTATGTCACAATTGGCATATATTAGATTAGATGATGAACATGTTTTTTATGTTTCCAGGTAAAGAACCTGA
This sequence comes from Lachnospiraceae bacterium, assembly GCA_017424235.1. Classification (GTDB taxonomy): domain Bacteria; phylum Bacillota; class Clostridia; order Lachnospirales; family Lachnospiraceae; genus COE1. The sequence continues at coordinate 2,752 of JAFPAQ010000081.1, forward strand.
GAGAAGAGGTCGAATATGAAAAGTGTATTTTATGATCAGTTAATTAGAATTTATCGTGAGATTGGTAAAAGAGGTTTGTGTGCATAATTGTTTTGTTCACAAGATACGAGCGAGCAGTAGCAGAGAATAAGCGAATAGATGTAATTGATTGTATTCTCAGGTAGAAATCTGGGAGAGTTTTTGGTATAATAAGGAACGTTAGTGGTAAAGAGATTAAGATATTAAGGATAAATTGTAGGAAGCAGGTATTTTTATGGCAACATGGGTTAAGGAGATTATGTGATATGGTTTATACAGTAACGTTCAACCCCGCAATTGACTATGTGATTCATATGGGAGAAATGAGAATCGGGGCTACAAATCGTTCTAACAAAGAAGAGATGTACTTTGGTGGTAAAGGAATCAATGTTTCGATTGTGCTGAAGGAGCTTGGAATTCATTCAAAAGCACTTGGATTTACAGCAGGTTTTACGGGTGAAGCAATCGAAAAGGGGCTTGCTGATATGGGAATCGATACAGATTTTGTTCGACTTGACAGGGGAAATTCACGTATCAATGTAAAGATAAAATCGAACGAGGAGACTGAACTGAATTGTCAGGGACCTGACATCGATGACAAGGCAATTTCTGCCCTTTTTGAAAAACTTGATTGTCTGGTGGATGGAGATTCACTGATATTAGCCGGAAGTATTCCGACATCTCTTCCATCAGATATTTATGAGAGGATACTTGAAAGGCTTTCGGGGAAAAATATCAGAGTGGCTGTTGATGCAACAAAGAATTTGCTCCTAAATGTGCTTAAATATAAGCCTTTTCTGATCAAGCCAAACAATCATGAGCTTGGTGAGATGTTTGGAATGGAACTTAAAACAAATGAAGATATTGAAAAATATGCAAGACAATTGCAGGCTATGGGGGCGGTCAACGTTTTGGTTTCTATGGCGGGCGATGGAGCCATGCTGATCGACGAGTTCGGAAAAACACACCGATGCGGTGTATGCAAGGGAATAGTGAAAAATTCTGTCGGTGCAGGAGATTCCATGGTGGCAGGCTTTATGGCAGGCTCATTGAACGGTGATTACAAATATGCACTGAAGCTCGGAACAGCAGCAGGAGGAGCCACCGCTTTTTCACACGGTTTGGCAACAAAAGAAAAAATATCAGAGTTGTTGAAGACACTCTAAATAGTTTATCAGGCGTATGCTAATAGCCAAACCGAAAAGACTGTTTTTGTATTAAATCAAAAATGAAATTCAAGAATGAAAAAATAGAAAATTATTGAATTGATTGTAAAATAGTGATAGAATACAGAGGTTATAAATATTAAGTAGTCAGGTGTCAGAGCAATTTATATGATTGACTCTGGTGAAAAGGGAAACAGGTGTAAATCCTGTGCGAACTCGTCACCGTAATTAGGGAGCTGAAGTCGATATATCACTGGGAAACAAGGAAAACTTTTCCTGGGAAGATGACGGATGCGATGATTTTTAAGCCGGGAGACCTGCCTGATTTGAAGTTCGTAAGCGAAAGCTTAATGCCACGAGTAATTGGTTGAACCTGAATCTATCTTTTGACAGGATAGTTTTATTTGTGTGTAGAGAGTTGTCGTTTTGATGACTCTTTTTTACGTTATAGGAAATAAATCATTTAATCAAAAAAGCTTTGATTGCGAGCTAAGAGAAAAAACACAAATTATAGGAGGAAAGAAACATGAGAATTAAAAGTAGTAAAGGAATTTATTTGAGGACTATTTGTATGATGCTTATTGTGGTTATGGCACTTACAATAGTCGCATGTGGTGCGAATAATCAGAAAGACAGTGTTCAGTCATCAACCAATGTACAGAATACAGAGGAAAATGAGGGAAATATCCTTGGTGAAGGTCAAACAAAGTTTATTTTTACTGTTGTTGATAAAGATGGAAATGAAACAGCTTTTGAAATTCACACGGATAAGGAAAATGTGGGAGATGCCTTACTTGAGCATGATTTGATTGCAGGAGATGAAAGTGAATATGGTCTTTATGTTAAGACTGTAAATGGAATTACAGCGGACTATGATGTGGATCAGACATATTGGGCATTCTACGTTAATGGAGAGTATGCTTCAACGGGTGTAGACTCAACAAAGATTGAAGAGGGCGCTGCCTATTCCTTTAAAGTGGAGAAGTGATGAAGCTTACAGTAAAAGAAACAGTAGTATTTGGAATGCTTGGTGCGTTGATGTATGCTTCAAAAATTATTATGGAGATTGCACCAAATGTCCATATGCTGGGAGTGTTTACAATAGCATATACAGTAGTTTATAGAAAGAAAGCATTATATCCAATTTATACATATGTTATAATAAACGGAATGTTTAGTGGATTTGCAACTTGGTGGATTCCTTATTTGTATTTATGGACAATATTGTGGGGGGTAACTATGTTGCTTCCACAGAAAATGCCTAAAAAGGTTAAACCTGTTGTGTATATGATAGTAAATGCAAGTCATGGATTCTTGTTTGGTACATTATATGCGCCTGCACAGGCAATTTTATTTGGATTGGATTTTGATGCAATGATAGCATGGATAATAGCAGGACTACCATGGGATATCCTTCATGGTATCAGCAATTTTTTCTGTGCAATGCTCATAATTCCTATTGTGAGTATCTTGCAAAGATTAGAGCGTAATGTTATAGTGTAGTTTGTGAAAAGACAAAGGCGTCTGCTTTTCGTAGCAGATGCCTTTGTCTTTTTACGTTATAGGAAATTGCGACAGCTTTGCTTTTGCATTCGTTTTTTTTAATGAACCCCAAGATACTGTACACCGGTTACATACCACGAGGTTTTTTTAGAATGAAAACCCGAGTTTAACACGATTTATAAGCAGTTCACGTATTGAATTGTTATTGAGGCGATGATAAAATGATTAGAACTTCTGTTTTTTTGTTAAAACAGGTCAATTTTTGGAATTTGAAGAAAGCATGGAGATTAGTGTGATGTATGAACAATTTAAGACAAGGTTTTTATTGTTTTTATCTGAAATAATGCTGTTTGTTTCTGATTGTGATGTGCCACAAAACAAGGTAGTGTATGAGCCGGAAGATTCTTTTTATATGTCAGAGATTAATGATGAGATATTTTCACGTATTGAGAATATTTCTTTCAAAGAGGAGTGTACTCTTTCAAAAGAAGAGCTACGATATCTCCATGTACTTAATAAAGATATTGATGGTAATACGCATGAAGGAGAGATGATTGTAAACAGATACATAGCACAAGACGTGCTTGATATTTTAAAGGAATTATATATTAATGATTATCCTATTGAAAAAATCAGACTTATTGATGAATATGATGCTGATGATGAACGGTCTATGGAGAATAACAATTCATCAGGCTTCAATTTCCGATTTATTTCACATACTAAAAAGATTTCGAAGCATGGAATGGGTTTTGCGGTAGATATCAATCCGTTATATAATCCATATACTAAAGTAGTTGCCGGAAAACGAATCATTGAACCAGTCAACGGTGAGCCATACCTGGATAGAGCTGCTGATTTTTCTTATAAAATCCAAAAAGATGACTTATGTTATAAACTATTTAAGGAGCATGGCTTTGAATGGGGAGGAGACTGGAAAAAAAGTAAGGATTATCAGCATTTTGAGATACCGGACAAAGTAATCGCGCAGTGGTATCCAGATAATTAATTAAGTTAGTAACTGTTTAGCAGATATGGATAAATTAGGTTACTGTAACATAAACTGAAATAAAAGTATAAACAATATATAAAACTTTGTTGACTAAACTGATAATTAAACAGTATAATTAAAATTGAAAATCAATATATTGTAAACATATCAGTTGGAAAGAAAGGATTTATATTATGAAACTACAACGAAAAGATTTATCAGAAGATCAGTTCCGTAGAGCAAATAAGCTTACAGCAACATCCATTACATTAGTCTATATTGTATTCTTTTTGATGACCTTCATGCAAGGTACGGTTCGTATGCCACAAAAAATTGTAAATTGTGTTGCTTTTACAATCACTTATATTGTAACGGCAGTAATTGTAAAGAAGAACATAGAAAACCGTAAAGGTATGCTTGCTTTGGCGATAGGATTTGAGATTAGCTTTGCGGTACTGACTATTTCGTATCATACAGCCAGTTTGCTTTTGATCTTTCCGGTATTGGTAACTATTACAGTATACCTGAATGAAGTACTTTATATGTATGGTACATGTGGAGTTTCTATTTTGGTTGTAGTGAAATTTTTGATTTTGTTAGGAAGAGGACAAAAAGAAGATTTTCAAATCATTATTGTAGCAATTATTGGTATTATAATTTGTCTGTTTGGTGGCTTGAAATCTATAAGAATGCTGATTGCATTTAGTAATGAAGAGACAAATACAGTTAAGAAGGCATTAAAGAAGCAGCAGAAAACAGCTGCAAAGGTGGATGAGGTTTCAGCGAAGGTTTCAACTGAGTTTAAAGATGTTGTAGAAGATATTAATAGTATTAATGAGGTAGTGCAGGCAATTACCATGGCAATGCAGCAGATTGCACGTGGGTCAGAAGAGACAGCAAATGCCGCAACCCAGCAGGCAATCATGACAGCAGAAATTCAGACAAGATTAAAGAATACAGATGAAGTTTCCATTCAGGCTGATAAGACAACCGGTGAGCTTAGAATAGCAGTAAATGATGGTAGAAAGAACTCTGATGAGTTAAAGAAACAGTCAAAGATTGTTGATGTAAATACTCAAAAGATAGCTACTACGGTTGATAAGCTGGTAGATAGTGTGGGAAATGTATCCGAGATTACAAATTCAATTTTAAATATTTCCTCTCAGACAAACTTACTTGCGTTAAATGCTTCTATTGAAGCTGCCAGAGCGGGAGAAGCAGGAAAGGGATTTGCAGTTGTTGCAGACCAGATAAGGAAGCTTGCTGAGGAAACCAAGCTTTCAACAGAAAAAATCACAGAAATAATGAATGAGCTTACTGAAGTTACACAAGAGACACAGGAAGCTTTACAGAGTTCTGTTAATAGTATTGAAGTGCAGAGAAAGAATGTGGATGCTGTTTATGAAAGTTTTAGTTGTGTAGAAAATGGCGTAGTTAATTTAGCCGGAAATGTTCATGGCATGACAACAGAATTGCAGGCGGTTCTTACAGCAAATGACAAGATTGTTGCCAATACTGAAAACCTTGCCGCTGTTTCACAGGAAATGTCATCTAATGCAATTTCAAGTTCAGAGCAGATGAATGGATTGCAGAAAAGGGTAGTTAAGTTTAATGGAGTCATTGATGGCACATCAGAAAACTTAAAAGAGCTGGCAGAAATAGTTGCAGGAGAATAATAAATATTAGTCATTAATGAAATCGGTAGATTTCATGTAAAATAAAAAAATCAGTTTTTCAACTGATTTTTTTTAATGGGAGTATAAATAATTATATATAAGGTATTAAAGAGAAGAGAGAGTATCTCTTTAACTGATTTAATTATACAAATATTCAGACAATTTGTCTATGTATAATAATGTAAAAATCTGAGGAAGACAAATTGTATTATTTGAATGTAAAATATATAAAATGCTTTTTTTATATAAATTAGTGCATGGATTTTGGGCAAAATGGGTTTGCGTAACCATTTTTTAGATTTAGGGATTTAGAGATGTAAAACTTGTTTATGTTTCTAAAGGAAGGGATTGATGATATAATAGGATAAAGATATATAGAATAACACTTAGAATGTTATCACATACTGTGCGATAGACAGGACATTTCATGTCTGGTACTTGAAAATACAACATTTCTCGCTCTTTGTCGTGTTAAATATAAGTATAAGCAGATATGATGTCTGTGAAAGGAGAAAAAGACAATGGATCAAAAAAAGATAGGTTCCTTATTAAGAGAACTCAGAAAAGAAAAGGGACTGACACAGGAACAGCTGGCAGAGCAGTTTGGGGTTTCAAACAGAACTGTTTCCAGATGGGAAAATGGCAGCAATATGCCAGACTTAAGTATGTTAGTGGAAATTGCAGATTATTATGATGTTGAAATTCGAGAGATTTTGGATGGAGAAAGGAAGAGCGAGAATATGATGAAAGAAGAAAAAGAAACATTACTAAAGATTGCAGATTATGCCGATAAGGAAAAAGAAATAATACTAAACAGAATTTGTGCAATTGATATTGTTGGTTTATTGGTTATGGCAGTTGCGATAATTATTGAAATGTGTGATTTGGGAATTGCCTCAGTGTTTATTCAAAATATGAAAGACTGTATGTATGGTTTTGGAATGGGTGTAATACTGACAAATATTCTTTATCTTACAGGAGTGTTGTCAAAGATTAGAGAAAATAAGGTGCGTCGTACAACTTGTAAGATAATAGCTGTTATTGCTATTACTATAGTTGTAATATGTTTGGGGATTTCATTATTGTTATAAGATTTATAAGAACTAATTGGAAGCTGGTATTAAAAAATACATATGATATTTAATAAAATTTTAAAGAAAGAGAGAAAAATTGTGATGAAAGAAAAAGTATTAGTAATACTAATTTCAGCAAATATTTAAATCTGACTTGATATGAATTAGCTATTGTGATACTATAGTATAATATTGCATAACTCTCTGGAGAAACTCTATTAAGAGGGCCGAAGGTGTAAGGTCACATGACTGATCTCTCAGGCAAAAGGACAGAGTGCTAATAATATTTCAGTTATTATTACATGGGTTTCTTTTTACTGAGTAAATATTAAGATGGTTGTATGTGAGGATGCACTTTTTACAGGTGCATCCCTTTTTTTCTTTATAGAGAATATCTTGAGAGAATGCGTAAGAAAAGGAGCTATAATAATATGAAAGAAATCGCAAATTCTTCTCTTATGATGATACTGGTTGTCATCGGTCTTGTTTACATCATTGGTTTGTCTCTGGCTTTTTTAAAGAAAGCATATACGAGGTGCCTCGAACTGGGCATATCTAAGGAAACAATAAACAACGTAATCAAATCAAGTGCAGTTTTCTCGATTGTTCCTGCTATTTCAATTGTCGTAGGATTTTTTGCATTAATAGCAGTATTTCAGAGCGTTGTATGGCCTTGGTGGAGATTATCAGTAATTGGTTCTTTGTCTTATGAAACTCAGATTTCAGGTTTGCTTGCAAGCAGCTTCGGTCAGACTATGGACAATTTAACTCCACAACAGTTTGGAGCAGTGCTTATCCTTATGAGTATTGGTATGCTCAGTGGATTTATCATTTTGATTCCATTTGGCAAAAAGATGTGTATGTCCGTAACAAAGGATGAAAATTCAAGTACATGGAAATATGTGTTTAGTGGTGTTTTCATGATGACATTGTTTGCAGTATATATTCCGGTTATTCTAATCGGAGATACTGTTCAGGCATGTGTAATGATTACGGGTCTTGTAGTAGCTATTGTACTTGGTATATTAGCAAAGAAACCCGGACTTGGATGGCTTAATAACTTTATTATGGCATTTACCCTGATTGCAGGTATGGCATCTTCTTTACTTTGGGTAAAGATTTTTGGATAAATTAAGATTGGAGAATACATTATGAGTAAAGAAAAAAGTACAAAAACTATGGATCCATTTCAGAAATGGGCACATTCATGGGGAAGATTAGGAACTGTGGTAGCACTTGTTTATATGATGGTATTGCCATTTGTTATCTGTCTGGTTTATGACTGCATGCCAAAGTTCAGCGATGTAATCAATGCAAGCACTATTGGTATTTTATTAATTTATATTCCTGTTGGATTTTCAGAAGCATTAAGCTACATACCGGTATTAGGTTCTTCAAGCTATCTTGGATTTATCACAGGTAATATTATGAATTTAAAATTTCCTTGTGCGGTTAATGGTATGAAAGTTGCTGATGTTGAGCAGAATACTCCTGAGGGAGATGCTGTTGCCACAGTAGCCATTGCTGTTTCATCTATAGTGGCTGTTGTTATTCTTGCTGTTGCAGCATTACTTTCAAGCTTCATCAGACCTGTATTTGAAACACCTGCAATGAATACTGCAAAGGATTATGTTATCCCTGCTTTATTTGGTTCTATGACATTAGGATTGTTTGCAAATTCAAGTAACAGCGGTAAAGTGGTAAAGGGAGCTATGAAAGGTGTTATTCCTGTACTTATTATCGTATCTGTTGTATCTGTATTAGCAAGACTTGTAGGTGCAGGCGGAAGTCTTTTAGGACTTGTAGGTATCCTTATTGTATGTATGCTTCCAATAGGTATTTTGAGTTCATATATTATGTGGAAGAAGGGTATCATCAAGGTAGTTGATTTGGAAGAAAAGAACTAAATAGTAGAAAAAAGAAAAGAGGAATTCGAAATGAATTATTATGAACGTGCACTCGAATTAAAACATGAAATTATAACAAACAGAAGATATTTTCATACAAATGCTGAGGTAGGTTTGAATATGCCTAAAGCACAGGCTTATGTTATGGAGAAGCTGGAATCATACGGAATAAAGGCATATAAATGTGGCCATGGAGTTACAGCGACAATTGGTAAAGATGGAAAGTGTATTCTGCTTAGAGCAGATATGGATGCGCTTCCTATGCCGGAGGAAAGTGGAGAGAAATTTGCATGTCCCACAGGAACAGAAGCACATGCCTGTGGACATGACTTCCATGCAGCAATGCTTCTTGGTGCTGCAAAAATGTTAAAGGAAAATGAAGAGTCCTTAAAAGGAACTGTAAAATTAATGTTTCAGCCTGCCGAAGAAACCTTTGAAGGCAGTCGTGATATGATTGAAGCAGGTATTTTAGAAAATCCCCCAGTTGATGTAGCACTTGCTTATCATGTATCGCCGGGACAGATGCCGATTGGACTTGTAATGTATAATAGTCAGAGTACAATGATGTTTTCCGTAGATGGTTTTAGAATTGAGATTAAGGGAAAAGGTTCACATGGCGCATATCCACATACAGGTATTGACCCAATCAATATAGGCGTGCATATTCATTTAGCTTTACAGGAGTTAATCGCAAGGGAAGCTGATCCTAGTGCTGCCTGTGTGCTTACTATTGGAAAATTTGTTGCAGGAGCAGCAGCAAATATTATTCCTGATACAGCAGTTATGGAGGGAACACTTCGTACAAATAATGCAGAAGTAAGAGAAAAGATTGTCAGACGTATAAAGGAAGTAGCACAGCTGACAGCAGCAGTGTATGGTGGAAGTGTAAAGATAGAAGAGTTATCATGTGTGCCACCATTAATCTGTGATGGTGCATTAACCAATGAGATGTTAGGATATATGAAGGAGCTTAATATTCCGGGATTTACGGAATATCCTGGAGTTTCTGCAAGTGCATCAGAAGATTTTGCAACTATTGCAGAAAAAGTACCAAGTACTTTTATGTATCTTTCAGCAGGATTTCTGGATGAGAGAGGAACATACTCAGCGCATAATCCAAAGGTTCGTTTTAATGAAGATGTTTGTCCAATAGGAGCTTCGTGTCTTGCACAGTGTGCACAACAGTGGCTGGCAAATCATTAGTATGGAAATATAGGTAAGGATATCTGAAAGATATGCCTTACCTTTTTCTGATTATGGGGAAGTGCGGCTTTACTTTAGTGTGCTGCTATGTTAAAATGAGCAATGTATGATTAAAAAATGTATTCTTGTAGTTTTTGGGGAGTACATTACAGAGTAATGGAGGAATGGAAGATGAAAAAGAAAATTGCATTGATCACTGCATTTGCACTTACAATGGGGATGACCATGACTGGTTGTGGAAATAAGGCAAATGATACAAAACAGGCAGATGCAGAAACTGTTTATGCTGTTGAGGCTGGTTCTGCCGGAGAAGAAGCAGCTAAGGAAAATGAATTTAAGTACAATTCAGTTGCTTCACAGGCAGACGCACTTATGGAAGTTGCATCAGGTACTTCTGATGCTGCAATCATTGACCTTTTAATGGCAGGTGCAATGATAGGAGAGGGAACAAGTTATCCAAATATGAAGTACACAGATAAGCTTACAACAGAAGAGTATGGTGTTGGCTGTAGAAAAGGTTCTGACCTTGCTTCTTATATCAACAGTGTTTTGGCACAAAGCTATGCAGATGGTTCAATGAAGGAAATTGCAACCAAATACGGTGTACAGGAATCTCTTGTTGAACAGACGGCTACAGAATATACAGCTTCTGCTGAGAGTGATGTAGAATACATAAAAGGAAAAGGAACTCTTGTAGTAGGTATCACAGATTTTAAACCAATGGATTACAAGGATGGTTCTGATGAATGGATTGGATTTGATGCTGATATGGCACGCAAAGTAGCACAGGAGCTTGGTGTTGAAGTAAAATTTGTTGAGATTGACTGGGACAACAAGATTATGGAATTAGACTCAAACAATATTGATGTTGTATGGAATGGTATGACACTTACAGAAGAGGTTAAGAATTCTATGGAATGTACTAATGCTTACTGTAACAATGCTCAGGTTGTTGTAGTTAATAAGTAGTTGGAGTGCTTATATGTTTTGGAATGTAACACAGTCTTTGATGAATGGTCTGTTGACCACATTTGAAATATTCTTTTTAACATTGGTTTTTGCATTGCCTTTAGGTTTGTTGGTGGCTTTCGGTGCCATGAGCAAGTTTAAACCTCTTAGATATATGGTTGAAACACTGGTATGGATCATTAGAGGTACACCATTGATGCTTCAGCTGATAATTATCTTTTATGGTCCCGGATTATGGCTTGGAAAGAACATATGGGGTGGTGATGAGGCAGGACGAATCACTGCTACAGTAGTTGCTTTCGCACTTAACTATTCATGTTATTTTTCTGTTATTTTTCGTGGTGGCATTGAGGGTGTTCCTAAAGGACAGCGTGAGGCTGGTAAAGTGCTTGGTATGACCAGAACACAGATTTTTTTCAAAATCACTTTATTACAGATGGTAAAGAGAGTAGTTCCACCGATGTCAAATGAGATTATCACTTTGGTAAAGGATACTTCATTAGCGCGTATTATTGCAGCCTATGAGCTTACCTTTGCCGGCTATTCTTTCATGAAATCAGCAGGTATTACATGGCCTCTTTTCTACACAGGAGTGTTCTATCTTTTGTTTGTAGGAATTTTGACGATTGTATTTAAACGCATTGAAAAGAAACTTGAATACTTTAGATAGGAATCTGAAAGAGGAGAGATAGTAGTGGCTTTTTTAGAAGTTAAAAATATAGAAAAGAATTTTGAAGATACAAAGGTATTAAAGGATGTAAGCTTTTCACTTGAGGAAGGCAATGCACTTGCAATCATAGGTTCATCGGGTTCAGGAAAGACTACTCTTTTAAGATGCCTGAATTTTTTGGAAGCACCTGACAAAGGTATAATATCTGTAAAAGGTGAAACCTTGTTTGATGCGTCAAATCGATCAAGCATGAGAGAAAGAGATTTGAGAAAGAAGCGTTTGCATTTTGGTATGGTATTTCAGTCCTTTAATTTATTTCCACAGTATACTGCATTAGAGAATGTAACACTTGCAGAAAAGCTTTTTGCACAGGAGCGACCTGATTTTAAACGTAATAAAAAGGCAATATATGAAGAAATAAACGAGCATGGAATTGCATTATTAAAGAAAATGGGACTTGCAGAGCGAGTGGATCATTATCCACATCAGCTTTCCGGGGGACAGCAACAGCGTGTTGCAATTGCAAGAGCACTTGCTCTTAAACCGGATATATTATGCTTTGATGAGCCTACCTCTGCACTTGATCCTGAACTTACCGGTGAAGTGCTTAAAGTAATAAGAGGTCTTGCTGACCAGAATACTACAATGATTATTGTTACGCATGAGATGGCTTTTGCAAGGGATGTATCAGATCAGATAATATTTATGGATGACGGTATTATTGTTGAGCAGGGCGATCCAAGACAGGTTATAGATAATCCTCAGCAGGAACGTACAAAACAGTTTCTTACAAGATATACACAAGGTTAAAAAAATCAGTTGATGACTACGTCATCAACTGATTTTTTCATACAATTATGTTGCATTCACGAAACAGGCTGTTAACTGCAATTTTGTAATCAGAGTAGTTATTAGCTTTTCGTATTTTTTTCAAAAATTTATCTGATTCAGTAAAGCTTTCACTTAGATATGTCCATAAATCTTTCATTTTGAACAAAGTAGGGCTTTCCCCATCCATGATTGAGGAATAATTCTCAAAAATTTCATCATGAAAGGCTCTTATTTTTTCTTTTGAAAGAAGATTTTTAGAATTATTGTTTAATTCGGATATCAAAGAAGGTCTCTTTAATATGCCGCGTCCAATCATGATACAGTCAGGCATTTCTATTGTAGTATATAAATCATCAAGGCTTTTGACTGAGACAATGTCACCATTGTAGCATAAGGGGATGCTGGTTCCTAATTCATTAACTGCTGCCATATATGCATCTTTATGCGGAGTGAATTTATACAGTTCCTTTTGAAGACGTGGATGTATTATAAGCTCTTCAATAGGATATTTTTTATAGATTTGCATTATTCCTTCCCATTCATTAACATCTTCAATGCCTATTCTTGTCTTTATTGAGATTTTAAGTGGGGATTTATCAAATATCTCATAAAGAAAATGATCAAGTTCATCAGGAACACTCAAAAAACCAGCACCGCGCTTTCTGGCAGTTACAGTACCGGAAGGGCATCCAAGATTAAGATTTACAGTTGTATATCCATATTCCGAAATCTTATTGGTTATCTGCAAAAATTCATCTGTCCGATTTGTTAATATCTGTGGAACTACATTTATTCCTTCATTGTGCTCAGGCAGAATTTCGTTCATTTCTCTTCGATTCATTTTCTTGCTTGCAATAAATGGTGTGAAGTATTTGTCTATACCACCAAAATAGTGGTTATAGGCATTTCTGTATATATAGGTGGTAATTCCCTCCATAGGTGCAAGATAGTATTTCATATGATTAATTCCGCTTCCTTTCAAAAAATATACATTATCTGAATAATCGTAACGGAAACTGAATATAAAATCAAGTATTTTAATGGATTGAAATTGATATATAAATAACATTAGATAAAATATCAAATGGTATTATAATAAAAACAGCTGGAGAAAGATATCAACTGATATAATAACAGAAAAACAAGAATAATAACAAATGGTATTAAAAAGAGAAGTTTAAAAATATATACAATCAATATATTTGTGTGTTATCATATAAAAGATTAAATTGTTAGTTGATTTGAAATACTGTGAGAGGCGTAAATGAAGAATATTGCAAGCGCATGACAAATTTGAAGAAAGTATGGTTATTTTTATGTTTAAGAAAAAGGATATGCTACTTGTTGCTGCTGTTTTGCTTATAGCGGGAATAATGGCAGTTATTTTTTATTTGCCTGACAAAAAAGAGGGTAACATGTTATGTGTCATGGTTGATGGAAAAGAATATGGACGATATAGTCTGAAAGAAAATCAGACAATTGAAGTTTCAGATGAAAAAGGATATAACAGGATTATTATAGATAATGGCAGTGTATACATGGAGAGTGCAGATTGTCCGGACCAGTACTGTGTCAGGCATAAGGCAATAACCGGACAGAATGAAACAATAGTATGTTTGCCACACAAACTGGTTGTGGAGATATATTCAGAGCTAAATAGGAATGATATTGATATTGTTGCTGAATAAAAATATTATGCAAATATGGAGTTTCCTGACTGGACAAAGAAGTTGATGTCGAATGGCATCAACTTTTTTGTCTTATAATAATTGTAGATGAAATAATATGAAACTTTTTTTTATGTAACGAGGTCTAATATAGTGTAAGACGTGAGGAGGTGAAGAAAATTGTTTTTTGAAAATACAAAAGTTGATATTATCGAAAAGATAATATGTGAAAAATATAATATTTATTATCGACTGGCATACAGCTATGTTCATAATGAAGAGGATGCCGCAGATATTGTTCAGGAGGGAGCATATAAAGCGATAAAAAGAAGTGATTCCTTAAAAAACAAGGAATATGCTTCTACCTGGATATATCGCATTATGCTGAATGAAATTTTTAGATTTCTGGGAACACATAAAACAGAATATCTCGAAAATGAAGACATTGATGAATTGACAGCAGAAGATAATTATAAAGATATTGATTTATGGTGTGCACTGGAAAAAATGAGTAAAGAAGATAGGCTGGTTATTCAACTAAAATATTTTGAAGATATGAAGCTGGATGAAATAGCAGATGTTCTTAATGAAAATGTCAATACGGTTAAAAGCAGACTGTATAGAGGATTGAAAAAGCTGAAAATAGAATTAACCTTACAGGAATAGGTAGAAAGGAATGGTTATTTATGAGTAATAAGAGACTGGAAGAATACAAGGATGAATATCAAAGTATTAAAATGAGTAACGAATCATACAAACAGATGTTATTATATATGGAAAAGGCAAAAAAGGAGAGAACACAAAATATGAAAAAACAGAGAAAATATGCGGGTTGGATATTAGCCGCAGCAGCAATTACATTAGTTATCTTACCTAATACATCATCAACAATATCATATGCAATGACAAATATTCCGATTCTGGGCAATTTCTTTAAATTGGTAACAGTAAGAGAATTTAAGTATGAAGATGATTCAAAATTTGCAGATATAGATATATCACAAATAGACATAGAGAATATTACAAACGAAGAAATTGCAAGTAATGTAGAAAAGACAGCAGATGATATAAACAAAGAAATACAGAGACTGACAGAACAATTAGAAAATGAATTTAAGGAAAATCTAAAAACAGAGGGTTATTATGAAGTGACAGTTAAGTCTGATATTATAGCCACTACTGACAATTATTTTACAGTAAGGGTTACTGCTTTTGAGGCAGCAGCAAGTGGTTATGAAAAACAGCATTATTACACAATAGATCTGAATACAGGAAACAGATTAAATTTTTCAGACTTATTTAAAGATGGTGTAGATTATCAAAGTGAAATAGCAAATATTATTGAAAGCGAAATGAGAGAACAGATGAAGAATGACGATTCCAAAATCTATTTTGTAGATGATGAGTTCGTAGATATAAAAGACAGTATAAATAATGCTGAGTTCTATTTTAACGAGAATGGAAATCTGGTTATTAGCTTTAACGAATGTGAGGTTGCACCTGCTTATATGGGAGTGGTACAGTTTGTTATTGAAAATGAGGAGATTGAGAGTATTTTAAAATGAATGTAAATTATTATTGAATTAGTAACAGTTCAGCCTTTATGTGTTGGCAAACGGACGAAGGATAACCTTACAATCAGATAGGATGGTTATCCTTTTGTTATGGGCGTTGTTGTTTATTCGGTGTTTGGCTGTGTAATGAGTGCAGTTACAAGAAAAGTCTAATAAAGCAATTGAAGGTTATAAGGCTGTCAATAAAATTAATGAACTTTCAAATACTATTATGGAGATATCATCGCAGACTGGCTTGCTGGCTTTAAATGCAAGTATTGAAGCTGCCAGAGCAGGAGAAGCAGGCAGAGGTTTTTCCGTTGTTGCTACGGAAATAGGAAGCCTGTCGGAACAGACCTCAAAGGCAATTGCAAACATTGGAACTATTGTACAGGAGGTTAATGAAGCGGTTGGAAATATGACTGAATGTATGCATGAGACAACAGAGTTTCTTGAAAAAACAGTGCTTGAAGATTACAAAGAGTTTAATGAGGTCAGCATACAGTATCAGGAAGATGCAGTTACATATGGCAATAGCATGAATGAAGTAAAGGATGCAATGCAGCAGTTATCTATAATGATTGATACATCTGCTCAGGCTTTGGAGGGTATCAAGGATACTGTTAATGAAGCTGCTGCCGGTGTAAAAGACATTGCACAAAAAACAAGTGATATTGTTGAAAAAGCTTCTCAAACTAATGACATGGTTGCAGAATGCTATGGATGTGCTAATAATCTTAACAATATTGTAGATAAGTTTATTTTATAGTAGGAAAAACAGTTATTGTACATAGGTTATATCCCACGAGGTGTTTTCAGAATGAAGACCCTGTTACATTGTTAAAAAAGTAAAATAGTACTTCCGATTTGTACAATTTTATATTATAGTATTAGTAATAAAATAAGTTACATCAAAAGCAAAGGTGCTTAATCAATCGATAGATTGACTAGGCATCTTTTTTGTTTTATATGGATTCTTATAAAGCAAAACATTTCGTGAGGATGCGCACACTTTTGTATAGGAAATATGTTGCAATAATGAGACACAAAAGTGAAACAAAGGATTTTTTGTAAGGTAAATGTGCTGACATGCATTATTTTCATTTGGAAAGGCAGGGTAATTAATATGGGAACACGAATTGAAGAACATCCTATACTTGGAAAACAGGAAAAAGGAAGAGTAGTAACTTTTTCTTTTGATGGTAAGGAGCTTCAGGGATATGAAGGAGAACCGATTGCTGCGGCATTAAAAGCAGAAGGAGTCATGAAACATAGATATACTAAGAAGGAACACAAACCAAGAGGAATCTTTTGCGCAATAGGCAGATGTACAGACTGCGTTATGATTGTAAATGGAAAACCAAATGTCAGAACCTGTGTTACACCTCTTGAAGAAGGCATGAAAGTTCAGACACAGTATGGTGTAAGTGATAAACCTTTTGATGAATAGTAGACCGGAAAGGAGCAGAGAACATGAAACGATATGATTTGATTATAGTAGGAGCCGGTCCATCAGGCTTATCTGCCGCAATAGAGGCTGCCAAAAGAGGACTTAAGGTGGTTGTATTTGACGAAAATGAAAGACCAGGAGGCCAGCTCTTTAAACAAATACATAAATTTTTTGGATCAAAAGAACATAAAGCAAAAATAAGAGGATTTAAAATTGGAGAAGATCTTTTAAAAGAGGCTGATGAGTCAGGAGTACAGGTTGTTTTGAATGCAACTGTATGTGGTATGTATCAGGATAAAGAAATAACAGTGCGAATAAATGATGAAATTCATCATTGTAAGGGTGATGCAGTAATAATTGCAACTGGTGCTTCTGAAAATATGGTTACATTTCCAGGTTGGACTCTTCCAGGGGTTATTGGTGCAGGAGCTGCACAGACAATGATGAATATTCATGGTGTAAAACCGGGAAGTAAGATTCTGATGCTTGGTTCAGGAAATGTCGGTTTAGTTGTCAGCTTTCAGCTGATTCAATGTGGATGTGAAGTGGTAGCACTTGTGGATGCAGCACCAAGAGTTGGAGGATATGGAGTTCATGCAGCAAAAGTTGCTCGTACAGGAGTTCCGTTCTATCTTTCACATACCATTGTTAAGGCTGAGGGAGATGAAAAGGTTGAAGGTGTTACTATTGCAGAGGTTGATTCAAATTTTAACTTTATTCCGGGAACCGAAAAACACTTTGATGTAGATACTATTTGTCTTGCAGTCGGACTTTCTCCTATGTCACAGCTTCTCAAGATGGCAGGCTGTAAGATGGAGGATAATCCAAAACGTGGCGGTCAGGTTCCTATCTGCGATGAATATGGAAGAACTTCTATTCCCGGAGTGTTTGTGGCAGGAGATGTATCTGGTATAGAGGAAGCCAGTTCAGCTATGATTGAAGGTAGAATGGCAGGAATAGCCGCAGCAGAATATCTTGGCTATATAGAGAAAGAGGAAATGGATCAGAATCTTTACGAACTGGAGAATGCTCTTGAGGGGTTACGTCAGGGAATGTTTGCACCAAAGAACAGAGGTAAGCTTATTGAAAAAACAGATGAGGGTATTGATATATCCATGAATCTTTTGAAAAAAGGATATGTGGCTGACGATGAAATAGAAAGATTTCCAGGAGTCATAAAAAGACCTGGCATTCATCCGATAATTGAGTGTACACAAAATATTCCATGTAATCCGTGTCAGGATTCTTGTCCTAAGAAATGTATTCTTATTGGCGATAATATAACCTCACTTCCAAAAATTGTAGAAGGTTCTGAATGTATAGGCTGTGGAATGTGTGTTGCCTCATGTTCAGGCCAGGCAATCTTCCTGGTTAATGAAGAATATGAAACGGGTTTTGCATCTGTTACAATCCCATATGAATTTTTGCCATTACCGGAAGCTGGTACAAAGGGTATTGCACTTGGAAGAGATGGAAAAGAGGTTTGTGAGGCGGAAGTGATAGATGTTAAGTCTGCAAAGGCTTTTGACAAGACTCATTTGTTAACTATGAAGGTACCATCAGAATTTGTGATGAAAGCCCGTTTTTTCAAGTATTAAGAAATTGCTCTAACATCATTAAAAAGCAGGGAGGTATAAGATGAACACAGTAAATGATAGAAGTAGAGATATAGGAGAATTTGTTCCGGCAACTGATGATGATATGCTTATCTGTCGTTGTGAGGAGATTACAAAGGGAGAGATAAGAAGAGCTGTCCATGATGGTATGTGGACACTCACTGAAATAAGAAGATATTTAAGAACTGGAATGGGACTTTGTCAGGGGCAGACCTGTGCAAAACTTGTAAAAGGAATTGTCGCAAGAGAACTAGGTGTTTCACCAGCTGAATTGGAGCCGGCGACCAGCAGAGCACCAATGAGACCGACAGAAATGCGTATTCTTGCGAATGAAGTAGAGGATTAGGAGGAACGAAGATGAGCAATACAGCAGATGTAGTAATCGTTGGCGGTGGTATCATTGGTTGTTCTATCGCATATTATTTAGCAAAAAAGGGAAAAAGTATAATTGTTCTTGAAGGAAGTGATCATATTGGAAATGGGGGGTCTTCCAGAAATGGTGGAGGTGTACGTCAGTCAGGAAGAGATCCAAGGGAATTACCACTTGTAATGTATGGTATAAAAAATCTGTGGCCAACTCTTTCAGAAGAGCTTGAGGTAGATTGTGAATATCATCAGGATGGCAATTTGAGGCTTGGAAAGACAGAAAAACATAGACAGATTTTGGAGGGACTTACAGAAAGAGCTGTGAATTGTGGTCTTGATGTAAGAATGATAGATGGGGATGAAGTCAGAAAAATCAATCCATATCTTTCCGATGAGGTTACTTGTGCAAGCTGGTGTCCAACAGATGGTCATGCTAATCCACTTACTACTACTCTTGGATATTACAAGATGGCAAGGAAACTTGGGGTCAGATTTATAACAGGGGAAAAGGCCGTTGAATTAAAGAAAGTAAAGGGTAAACTTCGTAAAGTTATAACACCAAATAATGTTTATGAAGGAGATACAATAGTTGTTGCAGCAGGTTATCAGAGCAGAGAACTGGTATCTACAGTTGGAATAGATATTCCAATGGCTGAGAACATGATAGAATGTCTGGTTACTGAGGCAGAACCACATATGTTTGATCAGATGCTCGGAACTGCCGAGGCGGATTTCTATGGTCACCAGTCGAAGCATGGTTCATTTGTTTTTGGAGGTACTTCAGGATTTGAAGGAGTTTCAAAAGACAATGGGACCCCTATATGTAACAGTTTGACTGCTTCATGTGAATGTAGAGGAATCATGAAATATTTTCCGGCACTGGCAGATGCCAAGATAGTAAGAACCTGGTCCGGATGGGTAGATCAGATGGTGGACGGAGTCCCGGTGTTGGGTTATGTTTCAGAAGTACCTGGTTTGGTACTTGCTGCAGGCTTCTGTGGTCATGGTTTTGGAATTGCACCGGGAGTTGCATATAACATTGCAGAGCTTATAACAACAGGAAGTTCGCCAGTTGATATGTCTGCACTTAGATATGATAGATTTAAGGCTAAAATATAAGGTGATAAATGATATATGAGGCAAAATCAAGATAAACTTAAACCTGCTCAACCGTTTTTTGTATTAGGTTCAATAGACTTTAAACAGGAAGTATATCTGAAGCAGGGTATTAGTCATTTTTATACTTTTAAGTTAAGTGGAGACACGGATCTTATCACTGTACCGGATGGGTGCATTGATCTATTGTTTGAATATGATGAGTATGGTATGAAGGCCTATGCCTGTGGGACAGTGTTAAAATGTGCCAAAATGCATTGGGAAGGCTCAAGAGAAATATTTGGTGTACGATTTATGCCTGGTTATTTGCCGGCAGGGTTAAAAACTGTACTTAAAGATCTGATTGAAAAGAGGATTTTGTTATATGATATTATCGAAAATGCAGATATTATAAATAAAATGAGTAGTGAAAGTGATTTTTATCAGCGCATAAGGGTTTTTCTTGAGGAATATGTAAAATTTGAACATAAGATGGAAAAACCTTATGGAAAAATGGAATTATGTATGTCAGTAAAGGACATGGTTTATAATTCAGATGGAACGATAAAGGTACATGAGCTCAGTGAAAGAACAGGATATACAGAGAGGTACATAAATAAAGTATTTGTAGAAATGATGGGTTTTTCACCAAAAACTTTCTGTAAGATCATTCAATTCCAAAAAGCATTGGAAGTGTTGAATTATGGAACAACTGATAAAATGACCAAAGTAGCTGTCGATTTGGGATATTATGATCAGGCAAAGTTTATTAAAGACTTTAAAGAATATGCAGGGATAACTCCTAACAGATACTTGAAAAAAATACAAAACGAGAATTATAGGATTAGGGTAAATAGAATAGTCCGGTTCTGATTTATACAATTTTAATTAATAAATGGAAATTATTATATAATAAAAGGTTGAAGAAAGTGACAAAGGTGTCTTTTCGCTGTTTTGGCGAATTGGCACTTTTTTATTTTCTGATAAATAAGGAGGAAATGAAAATGGAAGTATCAAAAATTGAGGTAATAACATCTATTAATAAGTTAAGTGGTTTAAAAGCAGCAATAACAAAGTTGGGGGTGACAGGAATTACTGTTATACAGGCAATTGGCTGTGGAGTTCAGAAAGGTACATATGAGTATGTTCCGGAAGAGAATGAAGTAATGGAGCTGCTCCCTAAACAGTACATTATGATGGTAGTTGAGAATGACAAGATTGATAAGGTTGTAGATGTGATTAAAAAAGAGCTTTATACAGGACATATAGGTGATGGAAAGATATTTATTTCTCCGGTTTCTAATGTTATAAGGGTTAGAACAGGAGAGGAAGGCATGGATGCCCTTAAATAAAGGAATAATTTCTTGAAGAAAACGTGGTGATTATTATGGAGAAAAAACTAGGATTATTTAGTGCAATAGCAACAGGTGTAGGACTTATAGTAGCAACAAGTTGTCTAATGTCTCTGGGGCAAGGAGCAAGTATATTAGGAACGGGATTTATTATTACAATGATTCTGGCATGTCTAATCAATATTCTTACAGCTTTATCAATGGCTGAATTAAATGCGCTTATGCCAAATCTGACAGGTGGTCTTGCTCAGTATACACTTGCAGGAATGGGACCATTTATCACAATTTTGACGATGGTGGGTGGATATCTCGTCTGTCAGATGATTGCAGGTACGGTGGAATGTGCGATGTTTGGAAATGCAATCAATAGTGTATTTGATACAGGTATTCCTTCATGGGTATTAAGTGTTATTATGGTTGTTATTCTGATGTTTGCAAATCTGCATGGGGTAGATTTATTCGCAAAAGTTCAGAATGTTGTGGCATATGTGCTGATAGGTTCTCTTATTATTATGGGAGTTATAGGTGCGTTCGGATTAGGAACAGGAGAGATTATTAATCAGCCATCAACACTTGCAGAATCTCCAGCTGATACATTGGGGCTGTTAGGACTGGGTTTCTTCCTTTTCATTGGATGTGAATTTGTAATTCCAATTGCCAAGAGTATAAAAAATGAAAGAAGAAATGTACCACTTGGCATGGTTCTTAGTTTAGTAATCATACTTATTATGCAGATATTGCTTGTAATTGGAATGACAAAATATACCGCTTATGATGACTTAGGTGCAAGTGCATCACCACATATATTATATGGTACATCATTACTTGGAAATATAGGTTCTTACTGGATGATTCTGGTATCAGCACTTGCTGTAGTAAGTACTGTTAATTCAGCAATGAGTTCTTTTTCATTCATGTGTGCAGGAATGGCAAAAATTAATTTACTGCCTACGTTTTTTCTAAAAAAGAACAAAAATGGTGCATTCTATATTGGAATATATGTAATTGGATTAATTGAGATTATTGTAAATGCGATAGGTCTTTCAACAAGTGATTCGTTGATTTTTATGATTAATGTAGCGATCGTCTTTTGGATGATATCCTATATTATTTCAAACATCAATGTAGTTATTTTTAGAATAAAACTTCCAAAGGCGCCAAGAACCTTTAAGGTTCCATTTGGTCCTGTTCTTCCAATTATTGCAGCTATTGGAACTGCATTTATGATTTGGAATATATCTAATGATCCGGAAGCAAGAAAGCTTATATTTTTAATAGATGGCGTTATTTTTATAATCCTTGGCATTTACTCAGTTTTATGGTGCAAGATCAGAGTGAAAAGACCTTTGTTTAAACCCATTCCGATGCATGAAGTAATGGCAATGGAAAATGATGCATATTTGCTGATACGTAGAAAAAGAAAATAGAAAAGACAGATATATGGAGGAATAGTTATGAGTGTTTATCCGGCAATTGATTTTTTGTATTTGAATGAAGAAGACATGATTGCAGCCGGGGTTAAAGATATGAAAGGCTGTGTTGATACAATGGAAGAAATGTTTAAACTTATGAAGGTAGGCAATTATAGAATGGGAGGGGCAAATGGCAATTCACATGGAACTATGGTCTGTTTTCCTGAAAATTCACCATTTCCAGAGATGCCTGTTGATGGACCGGATCGAAGATTTATGGCAATGCCGGCATATCTTGGTGGAAAATTTGATATGGCAGGTATGAAATGGTATGGATCAAATGTGGAAAATAAGAAAAAGGGACTTCCAAGATCGATTCTTATGCTGACGTTAAATGACAAAGATACAGGAGCACCTCTTGCTTATATGTCTGCCAATATTTTATCTGCATATAGAACAGGAGCAGTTCCAGGGGTTGGATTTAAGTATTTTGCACCTGATAATTCAGAAGTGGTAGGTATAGTTGGTCCGGGTGTTATGAGTAAGACAGCCTTAGAGGCAGCATTTGCTGTAAGACCTATGATTAGAACTGTAAAGGTTAAAGGAAGAGGAAAAGCTTCTTTGGAAAAATTTATTAAAGATATAAAAGAAGCACATCCTGAAGTAGATGTTTATGGAGTTGATTCTATAGAGGAAGCAGTTAAGGATGCGGATATTGTTTCTGTATCAACTTCATCACCTACAGGTGATCCTAAGCAGTATCCATACATAGCCGAAGAATGGATTAAGCCGGGAGCAATCATTGAAACAACAGCTGCTCTTAGATTAGATGATGATTTTCTTATAAACCGTGCACGTTCAGTGGCTGATAATATTATGCTATATGAAGCATGGGAAGAAGAATATGCTCCTAAGGCATATAATACAGTTCCCATTACAGCTGTTCATGTAGAGGATTTGATTGCAGAAGGCAAGATGAAACCTGAACAACTTGAAGATTTAGGTGATATCATAATGGGTAAAGCTCCTGTACACAAAAAAGAAGGTGAAATAGTTATATATTCCGTTGGTGGTATGCCGGTAGAAGACGTTGCATGGGGAACAGTTTGTTATCGAAATGCTTTGGAAAGAGGAATAGGAACAAAACTTAATCTTTGGACAAATCCAGACCTTATGAAATAAATATACTAACTCTCTGGTTACGGTTCGTGTAAGAGAGGCGATTTGGGTTGTAATAACAGACAAATTGTGTTACAATTTATGATAATTAAAGGGAATGAGGTTCTCCCAAAGTACACTTAAATGTACTTAAACCGCTTATTAAAGCTGATGACTTCTGCGATTATATTTAACGCAGATAGTGTCAGCTTTTTCTGTGTGTAGAAAGGATATGATTATGTTATTAAGTATTTCACTGATTCTTATTGTTGGTATGTCTATGGGATGGATATGCAAAAAAATCAAACTGCCCAGTCTGCTTGGGATGCTGTTTACAGGAATAGTTCTTGGACCATATGTGCTTAATCTGCTGGATGAGAGCATATTGGGAATATCGTCGGAGCTTCGCAAGATAGCACTGATCATTATACTGACAAGGGCTGGTTTGGGACTTGACATGTCAGGTCTGAAAAAAATAGGCAGACCGGCAGTGCTTATGTGTTTTCTTCCTGCAAGCTTTGAACTGTTAGGAATGATAGTGCTTGCACCAAAGCTAATGGGAATGACAGTTTTGGAATCAGCAATTATGGGGGCTGTTCTTGCGGCTGTATCACCTGCTGTTGTTGTGCCTGGAATGGTTAAGCTTATGGAGGAAGGATATGGGGTTAAAGAAGGAATACCTCAGCTTATTCTTGCGGGAGCATCTGTAGACGATGTATATGTTATTGTTTTGTTTTCGACCTTTACAGGTATGATGCAGGGAGAAGGAGCATCCTTAATTAGTTTTGTTAACATTCCTGTTTCGATATTTTTGGGAATTGCAATAGGATTTTTGTCAGGAAGTCTTATGGCATATTATTTTAAAAAGGTGCATATAAGAGATACCACAAAGGTGCTTATCATATTAAGTGTTTCATTTTTATTTGTAGTGATAGAAGACAGTCTCAATACGCCTATAACCTTTTCATCCCTGATTGCAATTATGTTTATCGGAATAGGTCTGCAGAAGAAAAGAGAGGTTGTTGCCAGAAGAATTTCTGTAAAATATGGAAAGCTATGGGTGGCAGCAGAGGTATTTTTGTTTGTATTAGTAGGTGCTACTGTAAATATAGGATATCTTGGTAAAGTAGGAGTAAAAGCATTTGTAGTGATTATAGGTGCATTGCTGCTTAGAATGCTTGGTGTATTCGTATGCATGCTTGGAACCCGAATAAATGGAAAAGAAAGATTGTTTGCAATGATGGCTTATACTCCAAAAGCTACTGTTCAGGCAGCTATTGGTGGGATACCGCTTTCATTGGGCTTTGCATGTGGGGATACAGTACTAACGATAGCGGTGCTGGCAATAGTCCTTACTGCTCCGTTAGGTGCATTCGCAATAGATTTTTCTTATAAAAAGCTTTTAAATAAGAATTAAAGATTAAAAACCTGCAAATTTTTCATAGATTTGTGCTCATGATTATAAAAGTACTGAATAGTTACGAAAATTATTTTAATTATCTGCCAAAAGTGCTACAATAATTATTAAGAAATAAAGAAATGAATTTATTACAAATTATTATGCAATAATATTATTAGCATTATTTTTTATGTACCCCCCGGAACCTGTTTTAGAAATCCGGCTGTTTAAAAGATTCCTGGAGTACACCTTAATGATTGGAGGTATAAAGTATGTTGAATATGCAAAAAGCAGTGATGGTTGGATGTGGATTTGTAGGTGCTGCCTCAGTGTTTGCCTTGATGCAGAGTGGATTGTTTTCAGAGATTGCCTTGATAGATGCCAATAAGGAAAAGGCAGAGGGCGAGGCTATGGATATTAGCCATGGAATTCCGTTTTCAAAGCAGATGAAAATATATGCGGGAGATTATGATGATGTAAAGGATGCAGGTATTGTAATTATTACAGCAGGTGCAAATCAGCAGCCGGGTGAAACCAGACTTGATCTTGTAAATAAGAATGTTGGAATATTTAAAAAGATAATTCCTGAGATTTCAAGCCGTGGTTTTGAAGGAATACTTCTGATAGTAGCTAATCCTGTAGATATTCTTACAAAGGTAGCCATGAAGTTATCAGGTTTTCCTGAAAACAGGGTCATAGGCTCCGGTACGGTGCTTGACACTGCAAGATTAAAGTATCGACTTAGTGAGCATTTGGGGGTAGATAACAATAGTATACATGCATTTATTATTGGCGAACATGGTGACAGTGAAATAGCAGTGTTCAGCAGCGCGAATGTTTCAGGTATTCCATTGAGTCAGTTTTGTGAATTAAGAGGTCATTTTGAGCATCGTGAAGCTGAAAATGAGATTGCTGAAAAAGTAAAAAATAGTGCATATGATATCATTCAGCGAAAAAAAGCTACTTATTTCGGAGTGGCTATGGCAGTAAAAAGAATATGTGAGGTAATTGTACGAAATGAGAAAGCTATTCTCCCTGTATCCACATCTATGCATGGCGAATATGGAATAGATGATGTTGTACTGTCCATGCCTTGTGTAGTAGGTAGTAATGGAATAGAAATGCAGGTGCCGGTTGTCATTAATGATGAAGAAAAAGAAAAATTACAACAATCAGCAAGAATATTGAAAGAAACCTTAAGTACATTGGATATTTAAGTCAGTGCTTGAAATTTTTGTTTGAAATTTTTATAAAACATATTGACAAAATAATACTTCGGATATAGAATTAAATTACTTCGAACAACGAAGTAAAAGAAAGGTTGAGTTTTTATTGAAAATTGATAAGCAGGAAGAAGTGAGGATGCAGGAAGATTTCTTTGCATTTATTGATGAAATAAGGGAATTGCTTTCTTCAGATATATGGAATAACATTCTGTTAAATTGTTCTAAGAATGAAGTATTTGTATTCTGGCTTCTATATCGTAAAGAGAATGTCAATATGACTGAGATTGCTGAGTATATTCATGTACCACTCAATACAGCTACCGGAATAATAGCCAAGATGGAGAAGAAAGGATATATCATTCGTGACCGTTTAAAGGAAGATAAGCGTGTGGTAGTGGTAAGGCTCACAGAACAGGGAATTGCTCAGGTTAAGGCGTTGGTCGATGAAATCACATACTATGCAGTGCAGACAATAACGGAATTTTCACAAGAAGAAATGCAGCTGTTTTTTCGTATGGCAAAGAGATTTACTAATGTCTTGAAGAAGGAACGAAAAAAAGAAGAGCAGACCGGTAAGGTACGAAAAATTGCGATTGAATAATGTTAATGTATACAGTTATAGGCAGCTTTCTGTGTAATGCAGAAGCTGCCAAATATAAAAACAAATATTTCGAAAATCGAAGTATTCTATATTCGAAATAAATTTAGAAAGGTAGGATTTGAGTATGAGCAGAATTTATATTTTTACAGGAAAAGGTGGAGTTGGAAAAAGCAGTGTTGCCGCAGCACATGCGATTAAAAGTGCCAGAGAGGGCAAGAAGACGATACTTGTAAGCACTGATATGGCACACAATTTAAGTGATATGTTTGAAAAATCTCTTGGTAAGGAGCCAATGGAGATTATGGAAAATCTTGATGCATATGAGATAGATCCTGAATATGTAATGGAACATGACTTTGCTTCTATCATTAAATGCATTGAAAATATGCTTCCCAATTCTGAAGTGGAAGATATGAGTCAGACAGGAATGATTCCCGGTATGGAAGAATTATTTTCATTGTTAAAAATATCTGAAATACACAAAAGTGGAGAGTATGACAGAATCATGGTTGACTGTGCACCAACAGGAGAAACGCTATCATTACTCAAATTTCCAGAGCTTCTATCATGGTATATGGAAAGGCTTTTTCCAATAGGAAAGGTAGCAGTAAGACTTTTGTCACCAATCTCCAAGATGGCTTTTCAGGTGGAATTACCTAATAAGAAGGCTATGAATGATATTGAAAGATTATATTTGAAATTGCAGGAATTACAGGAGCTTTTTAAAAACCGGGAAACCACGAGTGTGAGAATTGTTACAATACCTGAAAAGATGGTAGTAGAGGAGACTAAGAGAAATTATATGTATATGAATCTTTATGATTTTAATGTAGATGGTATATATATAAATCGCATTTTACCACAGGATATTGAAAATCCATTTTTTGAACAGTGGCTACAGATTCAGAAAAAGTATATAAAAGAAATCAAGGATACATTTGGAATACTTCCAATCTATGAAATACCCTGGTATGAAGAAGAATTAAAAGGTAAGAAAGCAATTGAAAGAATAACAGATGATGTTTTAATAAAAACTGATATTTTTGATAGTAAGATGGTACTGGGCAGAGAAGTATTCCAGAAAAATAGCAAAGGATATTTATTAGATGTTTCACTTCCCTGCGCTGATAAAAAGGAACTGGATTTATTTCAATCGGGAACAGATGTTATTATTAAGTTAAAAAATTTCAAAAGAAATATTCCATTACCAAACGTTCTTCGAAATTATATGATAACATCTGCAAAGTTGGAAGAAGGAATACTTCATATTCAGTTTGAAAAGGATGATAAGGAATAGTAGTATCAGACCTTCAGGTTATGAGAAAGGTATGGTGATTGATATGATGAATAAAAATATGATTAAAAGATTGAAAACAGCAGCAGCTTATCAAAAAAAGGCTATGAGAGCACTCCTGCCGGAATCAGTCAGTGGACATTTGGAAACAATTGAGCAGGAATTTAAGGCAATGGCATTTGACTTAGTTATGGAATATGGTAAAAATGCTTTCAGTGATGATGAAAAAAGTGATAATAGAGAAAGTGAAAATAGCAAGGCGAAAAAGGTAGATATTTTGTAATCAGGAAAGGAAAAAAATATGAGAATCATTATTTATACAGGAAAAGGTGGCGTTGGAAAAACAAGCATGGCAGCAGCCACAGCCATGAATATTGCATCACAGGGAAAAAGAGTACTTATTATGAGTACCGATCAGGCTCACAGTCTTGGGGATTCTTTCGATATGGAGCTTACCAGAGAGCCAATACAGATAACAGATAATCTTTTTGGTCTTGAGATAGATACCGTTTATGAAAGTGAAAAAAGCTGGGGAAATCTAAAAGGATATTTTAAAAGCCTGTTATCTTTAAATGGAGATGGTGGCATTGAAGTGGAGGAATTATTAGTATTTCCGGGACTGGAAGAATTATTCTCTATGTTTAAGATACTGGAAATATATGAAAAAAATGAGTTTGATACATTGATTGTGGATTGTGCACCAACTGGAGAAACACTTTCTTTGTTGAAATATCCGGAGAGACTATCAGGTTTTATTCAGAAGGTATTGCCTGTAAAGCGAAAAGGTGTGAAAGCAGTAGGACCGGTTATCGAAAAAGCAATGAAGATTCCGATGCCGGGAGAAGAGGTATTTGATGATTTTGAATATCTGATGGCAAGAATGGAAAAACTTCAGAACCTTATGCTGGATAAGGATATAGTAAGTCTTCGTGTGGTAACAACTCCGGAACAGATAGTGCTTAGTGAAGCGAAACGAAATTTTACCTGCCTATATTTATATAATTATAATGTAGATGCTGTTATTGTTAATAGAATCTATCCTAAAGATGCTGTTGAGGGCTATTTCAGTAAATGGATTGAGATGCAGGAGCGTTCCTTGAATGAGATTAGTGAGAGTTTTAGTGAGGTTCCATGTTTTTATGTAGAACTGCAAAAAAATGAATTGCGTATGTTACCGGTGCTGGAAAAAGTAGGAAAGCAGATTTATGGTAATCAAAATCCAAATGAAATCTTATTCAAAAAAGACATTTATAGCATTAACCGCGAAAACAAGTGCTTACGTGTTTATTTACCATTTGCAGATAAAAGTGAGCTAAAGCTTGAACAGACGAAAGAAGAGCTTGTAATTGGATTAAAAAATGAAATAAGACGTTTCATTATGCCAAAGGAGTTTTATGGAAGTGATATTTCCGGTGCAAAATATGACCAGGGATATCTGAATATCTATTTTTAACTTGGAATAAAGGATATCGCTATGCGATATCCTTTATTCCAAGTGTATAAAAAAACAGAAAAATAAAAAAATTTAATTGGAAAATATTGACATAAGTAGAATCCGGTGGTAATATCCTACTAAACAGATAGGAAAGATAAAGAATACAAATTAGAATAATTAGGAGAAATAAATATGTCAGATATTAAACAAAGTGCAACTGATTTGATTGGGAACACACCATTGTTAAAGTTGAATAATTATCAGCAAGAAGTAGAAGTGACAGATGCAACAATTCTTGCAAAACTGGAATACTTAAACCCGGCAGGTTCCGTAAAGGACAGAGTTGCTCTCTCAATGATTGAGGATGCAGAAGAAAAGGGATTGTTAAAACCGGGAGCGACAATTATTGAACCAACAAGTGGAAATACAGGTATGTGAATATTTGAAATTAAAAAATCCCAAAATCCAAATAGTTGCAGTTGAGCCATCTGGAAGTCCAATGCTTTCAAAGGGAACTTCAGGGGTACATAAAATCCAAGGAATTGGAGCCGGATTTATACCTGAAGTATTGAATACAGATATTTATGATGAGGTTATGATTGGAATTTTGTGTAATGGATGTAGAAGTGCTGATAATGATTACATAATTAATGTTTCTTATGATCCAAAAGTTAATGGATGGAATGATAGAGTTGCCATTTGCATTACCAACTGCAGTAGCAGGTATTGCACTTACACATTTGACAACTACAGAAGGCTGGATAGGAAGTATATTTAACAAAATTGGAATTAAGATTGCGTACACGAAAACAGGCATTATTTTTGCACTAATTTTTGTAGGAATTCCATTTGTAGTCAGAAGTGTTCAGACTGTATTGGAAAAAATGGATGGTTCTTATGAGGAAGCAATGGAGATTTTGGGAGCAACACCATTTGAAACTTTTAGAAAAGCAGTCTTTCCGGAAATATGTCCTGCATTAATCGGTGGCTTTACGATGGCTTTTGCAAGATGTCTGGGTGAGTATGGAAGTGTAGTATTTATAGCAGGAAATAAGCCATATGAAACTGTTATAGTAGGATGTGGGAGATGTGTTCAGGCTTGTCCGGGAAATCTGATTAAAATTCAAGATGAAAAGGCAGTAATAAAAAGAGAAAAGGATTGCTGGGGTTGTACATCTTGCCTGAAGGAATGTAAGACCTGTGCAATATCATTTTTCCTTGGTGCAGATATAGGTGGTAAAGGTTCTGTTCTTTCAGTAGAAGAGAAGGGTGACGAAAGAATATGGACTGTAACTGCACCGGATGGAAATAAAAAAACAATAGTAGTTAACACAAAGGAATCAAATAAATATTAGGATGATGTAAAAATACATCAATAGTAATAGTAGTTTTTTACATGATATATTTGTTGGATTTAAAGAAAGGATAGGTTATCAAAATGACACACTTAGATGAATTAGAGGCAGAAGCAATATATATTATCAGAGAGGTTGCAGCAGAATGTGAAAAGCCGGTTATGCTTTATTCTATTGGAAAAGACAGTTCCGTAATGCTGCATTTAGCATTAAAAGCGTTTTATCCGGAGAAGCCCCCTTTTCCATTTTTACATGTAAATACTACATGGAAATTTAGAGAGATGATTGAATTCAGAGATCATGTTGCTGAAAAATATGGTTTGGAAATGCTTGAATATATCAATGAAGAAGGTGTTGCACAAGGAATCAATCCATTTGATCATGGATCAGCATATACAGATATAAGAGGGTAAAAATTATTTTGTCAAATTGGGAACAAAACTGATTCCAGGTGTCCTTAAGAATATAAAATACACAATTGATGTAAATACAGGAAAGAAAAAAGAATCTAATTCACTAAAGAAAAATGAAATAGCAGTATGTGAATTGGTATTTGCTGATTCGATTGTAGTAGATTTGTTTGAAAACCATAAAACCTTAGGTGAACTGATTCTTATAGACCGTGTAACAAACATGACCTCAGCTTGTGGTATTGTAACAGAGATTTTAGCAGATTCCAAAGATTCTTCAGATAGTGTAATTGATCGTGAAGCAAGAAGTAATTTTAAGGGACAAAGAGCATTAACCTTTGAATTTAAGACTGGCAAATTTGATACAACCTTAGAGTATGTTCAGAAAGTCGAAAAAGAGCTTTCAATTCGTGGAAGACATACATATCTTTATGTTCCTAAAACAGGTGAAGATATAGTAACGGTTGTAAATCATTTGAACAATGCAGGAATATTAGTATTAATGCTTGTGGATGACATAGATACATCTGCTTTTGCTGAAAATCGTTCATATACCAATAACTGGCAGGCTGAAAAGATGACTGTTAGTGAAGCTGCAAACAGGATTTACAAGTATTCAGGTATTCATGGTGAGGAAGTAAGTGGGGGCGCTTTTATATAATTTTTGGTAACTGTTCAGAACTAAGTTCTTCACAGTCACAATTTATGCACACAAAATCAATAAATTGATTTTGGCGCATATAAAACTCGGGTTTTCATTCTGAAAACTCCTCGCGGAATAGTGGTTGTGAATAGTTACAATTTTTGTATATCTGCAATATACAATATGAAGAAATATAGAAAGGGTGTGAAGGATGAGGATATCTTCAAAATCAAAATGTGCAATATTGTTTATGGTAGATTTGGCAAAATATAATACAGGTGAACCGGTCTGTTTAAAGGAAGTTGCAAAGAGAAGACAGATTTCAGAAAAATTTTTGGAACAAAGCATCAGTATTTTAAATAATGCAGGGCTTGTTCGTTCGGTACGCGGACCAAGAGGTGGTTATATGTTAAATATATCTCCTTCTGAATTAACAGTTGGCATGATATTGAGAAAAGTTGAAAACAATATGTTTTTTTCTAATTCTGTTGATTCTGATACTAACGATGTAACAATGAAGGTATGTGAAAAATTAGAAGATGCCATTGAACAGGTAGTTGATGGAATTTGTCTTCGTGATCTGGTAGAATGGGAAGATAATCAGGTTTTTAATTATTATATTTGAGCCTATGTATGTAGGTTTAGGTGTTATTAAAAGCAGTCATATCATAGTGGATATGGTTGCTTTTTGTTTACGTTATAGGAAATTGCGACAGTGTAAACCATTTAATCAAAAAGCGCAGCTTTTTGTAATCGGATGCGCTGGCATCCGATTTTTTATTGTGGAGTTTTTTACAATATATTTAATGGGATAAAAGATAATTTTTAGTCAATTGTAAGAATTGGAAGTGAAAAAATGCTTGAAAACAAAATAAGGAATTAAATCTAAGATATAATTCCTTACTTGTTTGTGAAGTATTTTCAATCCACAGCGTTGAACATTATAAAATAGTAAAGTATCAAGCTGACAACTAATTATAAAATAAATTAATAAATCGGTCAAATTGAAAAATACGGACAGTTTATTTCTACTTAACAAATAAGTAATTGACATTAATACTCTAAGTTGTTATAATTATATTATAGTCACACAATTTAAAAAATAAACAGTTTATTAAAAAGGGATACAAATTTATGATAGCACATATTTCGGAAGACGGATTAAAAAGGGAAGAATCAGTAGCAGAACATACAAGTAAGACGGTACATTTATGTAACAAAAAAGGAAAAAGATGTGGTATATCAAATATTATGATGTTATGTGCAATGCTTCATGACATGGGGAAAAATAAGCAAAAGTTTAGTGATTATTTGTATTGTGATGAACAGGTAAAAAAGAAAATGCGAGGAACGATTGCACATGCATCTACTGGAGCAAAATATATTTATGATAAAAAACATGACAATAAAGATCTTAATATACAGCTTCTTACCGAGTTAGTATCATATGCAATTGCGGCTCATCATGGAATATTTGATATTGTCGATGAAGAAAAGGAAGATATACTTAAACAAAAATTATCAAAAGTAGAAGATTATGAGGAAGCATGTGTAAATGCTAAACGTGATTATTTAGATGATCAAAGACTAGATGAATTGTTTTCTGGTGCATTAGATGAGATAAAAGAAATAAGAAATGAAATAAAAAATATGCCAAATATAAAGACAGAAATTGATTATTTAATTAATCATTTATCGTCTTTACAAATAGATGAAAGAGAAAAAATAATTAAAGAAATCAATGCTTATGAACTATATAATTTGTCCTGCCTGCAACGTATGATTCTGTCAATCCTTATTGATGCTGATTGGGAGGCTACTTCTGATTTTATGACGAATGTTGATACACTCACTAAGGGGAATGAAATTAATACAGAGGACATATTTAAAAAAGCAAGACAAAATTTTGATTTTTATATGAAGAAGAAACGATCAGCTGTAAAAAAATTGATTCCAGCTGGTAAAATAACAGAAAAAGAGAAAGAAATTTTTGAAGCAAGAAATGAGTTACAACAGCAGTGTATTGAATTTGCAAAAAATCCTGCAGGAATTTACTGTTTGCCAATTCCTACAGGAGGTGGAAAGACATTGAGCAGTCTGGCATATGCATTGGAATATAGTATAGAGCATCCTGAGACGGAGAGAATTATTTATATTTCACCATATATATCAATTACTGAACAAAACGCTGATGTATTTCGTCAGGCGATTGGTAATGATGAGTGGATACTTGAACATCATTCATCAGTGGTAAGAAATGAAGAACAAATGTATGAAGATTACAAAACAAACTCAGCTGCAAGGTTGGATATTGACTGGAGTCAGCCGTTTATTTGTACTACTTTTGTTCAGTTTATGAATACTTTGTTTTCTGATAAAAAGCAATCTATTAGATTAATGAATAGACTAATTAATGCAGTTGTTATTATTGATGAAGTACAATCTATGCCATTAAGGTGTGTAAATACATTTAATGGTATGATGAATTTCCTGAATAAGATTTGTAATACAAATATTATTTTGTGCACTGCAACACAACCAACGCTTGGGCAAATAGAATATCCTATAGACATCCTTGGTGACGATGGTGTACCTGTAAACTACCACGAGGAGTTCTGGAAAGCTGAGGTAATCGACTTCGTTGTTCTCCAACAAGATGCATTCGACAAAATCGATGCTGTCTGCCCAATGGAGCGTCAACAATACATCCTTAACCTCGTGATGGATATCTGCAAGCACGATTATGACTTCAAGGACTTCAACGACGTAAGTACCTACTTCAAACGCGTGATCAACCTCTGCAAACAGATGAACTACGCTGAGTTCAAGAGCGAGGCATTCAACCAATATCAACAACAACTCAACGACCTTCTCGCTGAGAAACAAATCAAAGCATAACGACTATGGCAAAAGCATTTCAAAAGATTTATACACACATCACAGCTATCACCAAGGCTACTTGCTCATTGAAAGCTGAAGGTGTAGGTA
>JAFPAQ010000082.1 GCA_017424235.1 Lachnospiraceae bacterium
GATGCCCTTGTGGCTGGCCTTTTCGCAGTAGATGGTGGCGTCGATGTCGATGATGCCGCTGTCCCGCTCGGAGAATTTGGTGATCTCCACGTACAAAATCTTTAGCTGTGTAAAACCTGCTCTCATCGCAATAGGGTTTCCACTTAGTGTTCCTGCCTGATATACCTTACCGACAGGTGCTGCCATCTCCATTATTTCTTTTCTTCCGCCATAAGCTCCAACCGGCATTCCACCACCAATTATCTTTCCATAGGTTACAAGATCAGGTTTAATCCCAAAATATCCTGCTGCCCCATCAAATTTTAAACGAAAGCCTGTAATAACTTCATCAAAAATAAGCAGAGCCTTATTATCCGTACATATTTTTCTTAAAGAAGCCAAAAAGTCCTTTGATGGCTCTACCACTCCCATATTTGCAGCTACAGGTTCAACAATCACGCAGGCTATTTCATCAGGATTTTCTGCAAAAAGAGCCTTGACACTTTCAACATTATTATAATCAGCTGTAAGCGTATCCTTCACACACCCCTGAGGTACCCCGGCACTACCAGGTACTCCGGCTGTCATAAGTCCGGAACCTGCTTTTACAAGCATGGCATCCGCATGACCATGATAACAGCCTTCAAATTTAATAATCTTATTTCTGCCGGTATATCCTCGTGCTACCCTTATGGCACTCATAACAGCCTCCGTTCCTGAGTTTACCATTCGAATCATATCAATATGAGGAATAATATCTGTAATAAACTCTGCCATTTCAACCTCAATGGCAGTTACCGCTCCGTAACTTAATCCATTTTCAATCTGCTTTGATACAGCTTCAATCACTCTATCATCATTGTGCCCCAAGATCATAGGTCCCCATGAACCTATATAATCTATATATTCATTGTCATCTTCATCAAAAATGCATGAACCTTTTGCTCTTTTAATAAATCTGGGCTGTCCTCCAACAGGTGAAAAAGCCCTTACAGGACTATTAACTCCTCCCGGAATTACTTTTACTGCTCTATCAAACCATACTTTGCTTTTATCTGTTTTCATTACCCTATTACCCCTTCCTTTATTAACTGTGCAATCTCACAGGCATAATATGTAATCAAAATATCTGCACCTGCCCTGTACATACAAACTGCGCTTTCTCCAACAACCTTCATCTCATCGATATATCCAAGACTTGCACCTGCCTTAATCATTGAATATTCACCACTGACGCTATATAAAGCGACAGGTTTGTCATATTTTTGTTTAAGTTTTGTCAGTATATCCAAATATGCCATTCCCGGTTTTACCATAAGGATGTCTGCACCCTCCTCAACATCAAGAGCCGCTTCTGTCATAGCCTCTCTGCTGTTATGAAAATCCATCTGATAGCTTTTACGGTCACCAAAGGAAGGTGCTGAACCAGCTGCATCCCTAAATGGTCCATAAAAAGCAGACGCATACTTAACAGAATATGACATAATCGGGACATTGACATATCCATTCTCATCCAAAACTTCTCTGATTGCAGCAATTCGTCCATCCATCATATCTGAAGGAGCTACCATGTCCGCACCAGCCTTAACATGTGAAAGTGCAGTCTCTGCAAGCACTTCAAGTGTCTTATCATTATCTACATAATGGTCACAAAGGATTCCACAATGTCCATGTGATGTATATTCACACATACATACATCAGTAATACAATACATATCCGGATATTCCTTCTTAATGTATCTTAAAGCCTTTTGCACGATTCCATTTTCATCCCACGCACTGCTACCAATTTCATCCTTGTAATCAGGTATTCCAAAAATAAGTACTGATGATATACCTGCTTCTTTTAATTTATCAAAAAGCTCCGGGAGACGGTCAATGCTCCAACGATACTGCCCCGGCATAGTCTTTATTTCTTCTTTTACATTCTCACCTTCAACCACAAAAAAAGGATATACCAGACTATCTGCTGATATTCTTGTTTCTCTTACCATGCTTCTAAGTACAGCTGATGTTCTAAGTCTTCTGGGTCTGTTAGTTAATTCATACTTCATACATTACACTCCTCCATAATTTTATAAATCATGTCCATATCAAGATTTATGCGTACTGCATCTGCAAGCAGAGCATACTGTTAACCTCTACATTCAATATCAGAAATTTCTATTTGTTTCAAACTTCATTTCCTCAAGGTACTCTCTGCCACTTTATTAACAGTTATGCTCAACAATGCACTGAACCAAATCGTCTGTTGTTGCGTTTCTGCTCATAATTATTTTCATGCCATATTTCTGTGCTGTGAGCCTGGTCTTTTCACCAATACATACCGCCGTAAAACAATCCATACTGCATTTAATTGAACTTACAAAAGCTTCTACAGTGGATGCCGAAGTAAATGTCACATAATCTACCTGATTATCACAAATCATGGCACTTACCTCCTGTACCTTTGTCACATCAGACTGATAAAAAGTTTCATAAACCGGATAGTCCTCATATTCGAGTCCTGCCCTGTCAAGCTCCAAAAGAATCTCTTCTGCTCCTTTTTTTGCCCTTAATAGTAACACCCGTTCAGATTGCTTAGCTTCTTTTGCAAGCATCTCTCCCAACTTTTTTCCGCCATACGTAAGTGGCATGATATCGGCAAATATGCCATATTTTTCCAGTTCCTCACCTGTTGCCTTTCCAATTACTGCAATCTTAAGATTGCCAAGCTTTCTTGCATCATATCGTTTTTGCTTCATCGGTTCCATCACAGATTTTACACCTGCAGGGCTTGTAAAAACAATCCAGTTAAAATTACTTGCTCTATTTAAAATGTCATCAATTGTAATCTCGTCAACAAGGCTCTTTGTCTCTATACAAGGACACTCAATCACATGTGCTCCTAATGCCTTTAGTTTATCAGACAACACTCCCTGTCTTTCCTTTGGGCGTGTGACAACAATCTCTTTTCCTTTCAAAGGAAGCTTTGAAAACCAGTCAAACTGATTGCTGAGAATACATACCTCACCTACAACAATAATTGCAGGACTTTTGATATTCTGCTTTTTACACTCATCAACAATCGTACCTACGGTTGCAATTACTTTTCTTTGCCGTGGTCTTGTTCCCTGTTCTATAACAGCACTTGGCATATCCTTACTCATCCCATGCTCCATCAGTCCATCCATTATGAGCTTCATGTTTGACACACCCATAAGAAATACCAATGTCCCCTTACAACTGACACAGTTGTCAAAATCAATTTTAACAGGTTCATTTTTTTTCTGGTGTCCTGTTATAATATGTACTGACGATACAAAGTCTCTATGTGTTATGGGAATTCCCGCATATGCGGGAACTGCAAGTGCTGACGTGATTCCCGGTATAACCTCGAAATCAATATCATTTTTTGCTAAAAGCTCAAGCTCCTCGCCTCCTCTTCCAAAAAGGAAACAGTCACCACCTTTTAACCGTATGGTATTTTTACCCTCCAAAGCCTTTTCCAACAGTATTTCATTTATACGCTCCTGAGGAATTGTGTGATTCGCACTTTCTTTTCCTGCATCAATCTTCTCTGCATTTTTAGGTATGAGCTTTAATACATCATCACCAACAAGTCTGTCATATATCACTACCTCGGCATGTTTAAGTGCTTCACGACCCTTTAACGTCAAAAGTCCTACATCTCCCGGTCCCGCACCTATTAATGTTACTTTTCCCTTCATATAATCACCATGCCTTTCAGACCTATTGCTTAATGCGTTTTGCCAGTTCAATACCAAGCTCTATATGTTGTTTGCTGCTGCCTGTAATTTTTCCTCTTTTCTCGACATTATCCTCATCCACATACAGACCTGTAATCGTTATACTATCACCATTAAGTATTGCATGTGCCGCTATAGGTGAAGAACAACCTCCATCAAGCTCCTTTACAAAAGCTCTTTCTGCTTCCACACAAATCTGAGATTCTATATCATTAATATACCTGGTAAATTCAAAACTTTCTCCTTCTCTTGCCTGTACTGTTATTACTCCCTGTCCGGCCGCAGGTATCATTTCATTTTCTGTAAATATCCTACTGATTCGGTCTGCAAGTCCAAGTCTTGTAAGCCCTGCCCGTGCAAGTATCAATGCTCCATACTCACCCTGGTCAAGCTTTTGCAGTCTTGTAATCACATTTCCCCTTACAGGTTCTATCTTTGCTTTTGGGAAGATTTTCTTTAGCTGTATATTTCTTCTCATACTTGAGCTTCCAATAGGTTTATTAAAATCAATTTCAGAAACACCCTTTGGAAGTACAAGAACGTCATTTGGATACTCACATTTTGTATAAGCTATCAATGGAAGCCTGCTGTCTAATTCCATTGGCACATCCTTTAGTGAATGCACTGTTATATCTACCTCTTTTTCCAAAAGTGCACTATCAAGCTCCTTTACAAAGAGTCCTTTACCTCCAACCTTATCAAGAGTGGTATTCAGTATCTTATCACCTGTTGTTTTCATTGTAACAAGTTCAAGCTCAATATCAGGGCAATTTTTCTTTATGATATCCATGATAATTTCACTTTGAATCACTGCAAGTTTACTTTCCCTGCTTCCTACTCTAATCTTTCTCATCCTACTGCCACTGCCTTTCCGTAGCGATTACTTCTCGCTTGATTTCTTCCATACCAAGTCCCTGTATCTCCCTAGTATAACAATTATATTCATTGAAAGCTCTTCTGCTGCCTTTATCCACATAAAATCTTTTTCATAATCTCGCTCTCTTTTCTATTTTTTTCCTACACTGCCTTACCTCATCACATGTATATTTACCCTTCATTCCTCCAAGAATCATATCAGCTGTCTTTTCTACCACAAAATCTATTATTTTAACATCTGTCTTATCTGAAAATGCCATATTACAGTTAATTTCAATTCGCTTTTTCATAATCATCTTCATTTTTTCAATTTCTTCTAACGATTGTTTATAATTAAACCAGTCATAAAATCTGTTAATATGGTTTTCAATAATATCATACACTTTATTGAGAGTCTGTTCATCTACTTTTGTTTCAAATCCAAGCTCATTAATATTTTTTACCTCACAAAGCTCACATACCTTTTCTTCAATATCTCTTGGCATCGCGAGATCTATCATAAGCTTTGGAAGCTTCTTAATTTTTATCATCTCATCATATATAATCGTAAAGTGCGGACTTTTTGTTGCACTTACCACAAAATCGCAACCATCTATATACTTATACCTATGACTATATTTTATCTTATGGCATCCTGTCATGACCTCATTATTACCATGCACATATCCTCTAATTGTAACTTTTACCTCACATCCCTGTTCAGATAATAGTCCTTGCATGAGTCTTCCCATATTACCATTTCCGATAATAATACACTTTTTTCCCTTTAAATCCTTCAATTCTCTTTTTATCAGATCATATGCACCATATGCACTTGATAAAGGTACGGCTGATATTCTGGCATTTGTAAGCACGTATTTTCCTGCCGTAACTGCAATTCTGAAAAGCACATTCAAGTATGAATCTGTACATTTTACAGAATGCGACAGTTCCCATGCCTTATTTATTTGAGTAACAATTTGTCCTTCACCCAAAATCTGTGACTTTAATCCACTGGCAAGTTCAATAATATGAGAAACCGCGTCCCTGTCTTTTCTGATTTCAAAGCTTCCTTCAAAATCATCAATATTGCAAGCACTAAGCAACATACTGTCAGGTCTTATATCGTTATCAGAATTACTGGTAATATAAATTTCTGTCCTGTTACAAGTAGACAAAATAATGCACCCAGACACTTCTTTGTTCTGACAAATACTTTCGCATAAATACCGTATCTGTTCATGAGAAAATGTAAGCCTTTCTCTATCCTGAATACAACTATTCTTATAATTTGCACCTGCCATATATATATTCATACATTAATCATACCTTTCAAAAACGTTTACTCTATTGCCAATGATATTGCAACTGCAACCATAACTGCGGCTCATTTATCTTTTTACAAATCAGTTTTCCAATACCCGATGATTTTCAGCACAACTTTCGCAAACACTATCTGTTCCTGTTATATCCTTTACAAAATCTGATGTAGTAAAACTTCCTTATTTACGAGCTCAATCAAAGTATTGGAAATAACTCCCTTTCAAATCTGTATACCTCTTTATTTCATAGTAATTTACGTAAATGTTCTAAATAAATATCTCTTATTTGACTGTATTCGCCTAGTCCCTTTAAAATGCAATCTGTTGTAAAACCTTCATGTTCC
This sequence comes from Lachnospiraceae bacterium, assembly GCA_017424235.1. GTDB lineage: Bacteria > Bacillota > Clostridia > Lachnospirales > Lachnospiraceae > COE1. The sequence continues at coordinate 6,250 of JAFPAQ010000082.1, forward strand.
AGTCTCGTTTTAAAAGAATCCTCATCTCCAACCATATCATTAATTGCATGTTTCCCTGCAACAAGCATAAATGGGGTAATTACTACACGTTTTGAACCCTCTTTATGCTTAATACGACCAATCACATCCTGTATTTTCATATCGCCATTAACAGTTGCCACATATACATCCATTTTTGTTTCTCTTCTAAGCACATTTTCAAGTCTCAGATAATTCTCATCTGCATTATGAAACGTTCCATGACCCATAAATACCAATTTATCATTACCAACTATATCAGACAAATTTTTATACACCACTTTTGCGACCTCTTTATAATCTGCATCTGTGCCAAGCAATACATCTGAAACCTTGACTGAATCAAATTTATCACAATATTCCTTAACAGTATTTTTGATTTGATTGCTCTCTATTCCATCAATAATATGTGTAACAAGTATCACTACATCTGTAATTTTGTTTTGATACATTTTTTCCAAAGCCTCAGAAACACTATCTTTATAAATACCATTTTTGTTCCTAAGTACCTTTCGAACCCTATTGCTTGTGTATGTCTCATAGACTGGTATTTGGGGATATTGATTTTTTACATCATTCACAATAGCATCAATATTAAGCTCTCTTGCATTTTCAAAAGTGGTGCCAAAACTTGCGACTAATATTCCTTTTTTCATACTAATAACCATGCTTTCTTCAAATTCTGCGAATTTGTGCAAAGCACAAATTTGCCGTGTGCAAAAACTTCCGTTTATGGTTTTTGCACACTAACTTTCCATACTTTTCTGAATATATGTCTTGTCCATATATTTTTGCATTCAACAAGTCTACCCATAAAAAAGCAATAGCAAGACAATAAATGTACACATAGTGATTTCACTATAGAATGCCAATTTAGTTCTAACACAAAAAAAGATGTGCACATACACATCTTTCAAATGGGACCTACAGGGCTCGAACCTGTGACCCTCTGCTTGTAAGGCAGATGCTCTCCCAGCTGAGCTAAGATCCCATAATACTGGATAATTTTTAATCGCAATCATACTTTTATATGATTAACGACCCAGATCGGACTCGAACCGACGACCTCCGCCGTGACAGGGCGGCGCTCTAACCAACTGAGCCACTAGGCCATATGACTCCAACGGGAATCGAACCCGTGTTACCGCCGTGAAAGGGCGATGTCTTAACCGCTTGACCATGGAGCCAAATATCATTTGTGTTCCCTCAAAACCGAATACAGTTATCAAAACTATTTGCTGTTTATGAACCCTAAATTATTGATTAAAACTTTCAACTATTTTTTATTACCGTATAGGATAAGCCCTCGACCTATTAGTGACATTCAGCTTAACACATTGCTGTGCTTACACCTATGACCTATCTACCTCGTAGTCTTCA
>JAFPAQ010000083.1 GCA_017424235.1 Lachnospiraceae bacterium
AAAATATGGAAAAACGTCAAAGCAATTTTGAACTGCTGCGCATTTTATGTATGCTGTTGATTATGGGAATCCATATCACTACACAGACTGCTATGGATGGCATTAAAATCAATGATAGCATAAATTACTATTATGTGACATTGATTGGTTCCGCAGGAAGGCTTGTATGCAATACCTTTGTGATCATAGGAGCCTGGTTTTTGGTAGATTCCGATTTTAAACCGGAGAGAGTAGTCAATTTATGGCTTGAAATTCTTATATATGCAGTACCGATTACGATTGTTTGTCTGTTTGTGGGCTGTGAAAATGCAAGTCTTACGACTTTGATACAGGCATTTTTCCCTGTCTTTGGCAGACCGGTGTGGTTTGGTGCAGAGTATATTTGCCTGTTGCTCCTTACACCATGGCTTAATATGATGTTAAAGGAGCAGAATATTCGATGGACAAAAAAAGTGGTGATTCTGTTTGGGATACTGATAATTGGCTGTGCCACATTATTTCCTATAGAACATACAACCCCTGCATTTAGTGAACTTATCTGGTTTTGTTTTCTGTATTTACTGACAGGTATGTATAAGCATGACCAAATTCACATCAGTCGAGGACTTGAGAAATATAGCTTTTTATGCTTTATTGTATGTTATTTGGCGTTGTGTGGTGTCAAGGTATTGGCAGACTATACGGGAATGAGATTTTTAAGTCGTCTCTATGTCTACTATCGGATACATTATGAGGCAGTCCCGGGCTTTATCTGTTCAGTATTTTTATTTCTTACATTCAAGAATTGGAATATCAGATATTGCAGACCGATCAATCTTATTTCGCGTTCGACTTTTGCAGTTTATATCATTCACCAGACACCTGCATTTTACAGGTATATGTGGAATGGTATTTTTCATGTCAATGAGGCAGTAAAAAATGATAATGTGATTTTGTATTCTTTGATTGTGATTGTGACAATTTTTATTGTATGTGTTGTTATTGATCAGCTAAGAATTCTTTTTATGAAAAAAGTAATATGCTTAAGCAAAATATATCGAATTACCTGTGAGAAAATAGCAAAGTTTTATAAAGAATAAAAATCAGGGATTAAGAATAAAGAGGAATATTGTACAATGAAAAAAATAAAAGAAACAGATAAAACAACTATATTATCATTATCCTGGAGGGATATAAAATCACCAAAAGCCGGTGGTGCAGAGGTACACACACATGAGATGTTAAAACGTATTAATAAAGATAAGTATAGAGTCTATCACATTGCAACAAGAAGTGAAGGTCAGATAGAGAGTGAAAATATAGATGGAGTCACATATTTAAGACATGGAAATGCTATTACAGTTATTATTGCAGCTATGCGTTTTTATGCATTAAATAAGAAAAATATTGATTTTGTTATCGACCAGTGCAATACACATCGTTTTTTTACTCCGTTCTGGGTACCTGCTAAAAAGAGAATTTTTTATATACATCAGCTTACAAAAGAGATCTGGGATTACAGTGCAAGATTTCCACTCAGCACTATTGGTAAATTCACTGAGGAATGGATGCTTAAGTTAAACAGAAAAGACTATGTTATAACTGTATCTGAATCCACAAGAGACGAGCTTGTACAAAGAGGTTATGATAAAGAAAAAATAAAAATAATTCATAATGGAGTTTCGTTTAAGCCATGGGAAAAAGAAAAATGGTATGAAAAGGAAAAAGCTCCAACTTTTATATATGCAGGAAGATATTCACCATATAAGGGAATCGATGTAGCTATAGAAGCCTTTGCATTGTTAAAAAAGCAGTATCCTGATGCTAAAATGTGGATAATTGGCAAAAAAGACAGAGAGTATGTGGAAAAAAATCTTATGCCAATATGTATTCAAAATAATCTCACATGGACAGACGCTGATGACAGCATGGCGGGTGATATAATAAGCTGGGGATTTGTAACAGAGGAAAAGAAACTTGAGTTACTTAGCCGTTCCTGGGCACTGGTTTTCCCATCAATCAGAGAAGGCTGGGGAATACCTATAACTGAAGCAGGCTGCGTTGGCACTCCAAGTATTGCATTTGATTCTTCAGGAATAAGAGAAGCCATAGATTATGGTAAGGCTGGATATTTATGCGAGGAAAACACAGTAAGTGGGCTGTTTGCACAAATGCATATGGCTATTTCTGATAAAATAGTATATAGTAATAAAAGAGAAAATGCTTATGTTTTTTCTTCACAGTTTTTGTGGGATAAGACTGGTATAGAGTTTGAGAGGTTTATTGAACAGTTGAAAGAAAGGAACAACCAATGAATAAAACACCACTGATTTCTGTAATTATGCCTGTATATAATGGTGAGAAGCGTTTGCCAAAGTGTCTTAAGAGCATTAGGAAGCAGGACTATCCGCAGGATAAGATAGAGATCATCATTGTGGATGATGATTCAAGTGATCATACAGTCGAAGTTGCGAAAAGCTTTGGGTGTGTTGTCACAAGGAATGGCAGTCATAATCCTGAGCGCGGGAAATCAATCGGAATAGAGCAGGCAAACGGTGAATACTTGTTCTTTATTGATGATGACAATATTCTCACAAAACGGGACTGGCTTTCCAAGCTGGTTGATGCAGTAGTGTCTGAAGACTGTGTTGGTGGACAGGCTGCATGGTTCCAGTATAGCAAAAAGGCAAGCCTTCCTGACAAATATATGGCACTGTATGGCTGTGGAGATCCGGCAATCTATTATTTGCACCGCAGAGATCATATGATGCGCACAGAGAAAAAGTGGAGGCTTGGTGGAACTGTCCTAAAAGAAACAGAGCACTATTTCAAGGTCAGGTTTGATGAGACAACACTACCAACAATAGGTTCACAGGGATTTTTGATTAAAAAGCAGTATGTCGAGATGATCAAATGGTCACCACTGTTTTTTCATATTGATGCAAATGCGGATATTATACGAAAAGGTTACGATAATTACATCATATTGAAGGAAACAGTAGTTCACAATCATTCTGACAGTTATAAGGATTTTATAGGTAAGATTCGCAGAAATTCAAAGCAACTTAAAAGTGGTGTGGGTGAAGAACGTTCTTACTCTTACAATCTTACCATGGGAAAAATGATAAAATTAGGACTTACATTGGGAACCTTTATCATACCACTTATAGACAGTATCAAAGGGTGGATTCGGTATCCTTCAGCAGCATGGTTCCTGCACCCGATTGTTTCATTTCAGGTAGCAGTAGAGTATACACTTGGAGTGC
>JAFPAQ010000084.1 GCA_017424235.1 Lachnospiraceae bacterium
GTTTATCAAGCGAAATACATATCTGCCGTACTCTTTCTGTTGAAATACCAAATTCCTGTGCAATTGATTTAAAAGTTGCCCCCTCTTTTCTTTTGTTATAGATTTCCATGTTGCGTTCCATACTGGCTAAATAATCCATATCTTCCTCCATTCCCCTTATATATACTTTCGGAGTCTTTTTATTATATCCCCATAGTACCAAATTTGAACAATTTGTTAAATCGTAAAAATTTATAAAAAAAGCAATCAAAATTAAAGAAAATAAGAAAATTTACATAACATTTCTTTATTTTATATGTTTCTTAATAGAAGTTCTGTATTCAGTCGGAGTACAATCCATAAATTTTTTGAATATTTTATTATAATAGCTCGTATTGTTAAAGCCGACTGCACCCGCTATTTCGGATATTGATTCATGGGGCTTTTTGCTCATTCTCTTAGTCGATTCCAAAATTCTGTATTTCATAAGATATTCAAAAGGGGATACATTAAGTGTACGTTTAAAACAGCGACAGCATTCACTTTTACTTACCATTATTGAATTGGATATATCATCAAGAGTTATGGTTTCCATATAATGTTCATGAATAAAAAGTATAGCCTGTTTGACACGCTGTTCATCCTGACTGACTATTTTGCTTTGTTTAAACGTGTGTTGTATAGTATCATCTGCATATTCAAAAATATATTTCCACATTTGCAGCATGGCAGATTTTGCAAGTAATTCATATCCAAAATCCTTCTTGCTAAATATTTCTATAATACTTTTCAGGTGTTTGTGAATATGTTTATAAGCCGCAGATTTGGTGGATATAAGAAGGTATTTATATGACTGTGAGTGGATAACAGGATTTATGTATTTCTTTTCCATCTCCAATTGTCCAATTCCAAAAAGGCAAGAAGGATGCATTATTATGGAAATCATAAATGTGTTATTTTCGTCATAAGGTGTAATGAAATGTTTTACATTTGGCGTAATCATGAATATATCACCTTTTGATATACATATAGTATCTTCATTACAGGTGACGTATGCCTGTCCTTCCTGAACATATATTATTTCTATCTCATCATGCCAGTGCCAACGAATAAATGTAGAAGCATCACTGATAAAATCAATGTTTAAAAGCTCCATGGGAAATCCACTAAGGAGAAGCTGTTGACTTCGTTTCTGAAAATAATCAGGGTCGTTTGCAGGTGTATTGAACATAATATTAATAATCCGGTACATTATATGTACCAGCCTTTCTTATAATTATATATGCAGTTACTGTATATATTACATGTAGTATTTTAGGAGACATAAATTGTCTTTATCCGCCAAATATTATGTAAACGAAAAACGTATGAGTAACAACATATACAAATTATAACACACTTTTCTAAAAAAAATAATGGAAATTAGTTTACATATATTATATAATGATGTAGGATTGTGGGAGTACGAAGTACGTAACAATCCGTAGGTATCATAATTAGGAACTTTTGATCTTAACATAATATAAAAGAAATCTACAGGATATTGTATATAAGAGTTGCTTAAGGGTTTGTAATGGAAGGTTGTGAAATGAGTAAAATGCAGACGTTGTTTAAGACAGAAGATCATATAAAAGTAGCAGAATTAGAAAAAATGAAAGTAAGTCTTGAACTCCAGCTTAAGGAGATGTCCAAGATGGTGGAGGAGCAACAGCAGGTAATAGCCATGTCGAAACGAGATCCTCTTACAGGACTTAGAAACAGAGCAGGAGTATCAGAACAGGTAGACAATTATTTGAGACTTGGAAATAAAGGTATATTCTTTATAATGGATATGGATAATTTCAAATCTGTAAATGATACGTATGGACATCTTGAAGGGGACAAGGTGCTTGTAAAATTTGCAAAAGCATTAAAGAGAGCAGTTGATTTGGATGACATAGTTGCGAGACTGGGTGGAGATGAGTTTATAATTTTCTCACCATATCCAATGGAAAAAGATGAAGTGCGTGACAAGGCAAGGAGACTTATACGTAATATTGAAAGAGAGCTTGTAACTCCCGGAAGACTTGTAAGGGTAACAGTATCTATGGGGATAGCAATGGCTCCAAATGATGGAGTTATTTTTGATACCCTGTATTGCAATTCAGATAAAGCATTATATTTTGTGAAAAATAGTGGTAAAAATTCATTCAGATTTTATGATGAAATAGAAACAGAGATAAGTAAACAAAAGCTTGCAAGAACACAGCTTTCTTTGGCTGAGATAACCGGTAAAATAAGGGAGAGAAAAATGGAAGGATCATTAGTTGTAGAATATAGCAATTTTGAAAAGATATATCGTTTTATGGAGAGAAACATTGCACGTGAAAAGAGAGAGGTTCAGTGTGTATTGTTTACAATGGATATTAATGATGAAAAATTTGATGAAATAACAGTTCAAAGATCAATGGAGCACTTACAGCATGCGGTTTCATCATCGCTTAGAAAAGGTGATGTAACAACAAATTACAGTTCATCACAGGTACTTGCATTATTGATGGATGTAAATCAGAAAAATGCAAATATTGTTATTGGAAGAATAATGGATAAATATCGCAAAGAAGCCGGACAGGATGCAATAAATGTATCCTGTGATGCAGAAGCACTGGGGTCTGTACAATAAGGTATATAACTATATATATGAATATAAAAAAATCGGATGCGTAAAGCAGTTTGCTTTTGCATCCTATTTTTTATGTATTAGAAAGTTGCAAAAGTATAGTGTGAATTAATCAAGAATTTGCTTTTGCAAATTCTTGGAATCGAATGCGTAAAGCAGTTTGCTTTTGCATCCGATTTTTTTATTCAAAATATAGTCTCTTGGGTTTCTCTACATATTCGACTTCGTCAAGTGCTCCAAAAGCTTCAATGAAATCTTCTCGTACAGTTACTATTGCGTATCCATTTATAAGAGGTTCAACATGTATGACATCCGATTCAAGCTTCTCAAGGTCTCCGTGATACTTTACAATAAGTTCCCAGCTTCTTGAGGAGGGAGAATAGCCTGAACCAAGTGTCTCAGAGCGCATTCTCTCTTCTTCGGTTGCATTAAGTGCAAGATTTAGCAGGTTTTCAAATTTCTGGCTATACATAAAACTACCTGAGTAATGGATTTTTTATTAATATATGACATAAAAAAATAGTTATGATATGTAAACTGAAAATAGTAATACAATGTGATTTTATAAGGAAAAGATGAAAAAACAAGTTAAAATAACTGACCAAAACAGTCAACAAAATCAACATTTATATAAAGGAGAAAAGCGACCATGTTATGGTCGCTTTTCGTTAAGGGGAGTATAAATAATTAATATATAAGGGTTGTAAAGAGGATTGAAGGAGTATCTCTTTACTGATATTAGTATATCAACTATGACCTTAAAGGTCAATACAAAATGCAAATTAAAAATTGCCAAAGTATGGAAGAAGCATTTAGTCACACTTTCCAAACAAAAGTATTAAATGATTAAAATGCATGGTATAAAAATGTGCATTTGTGCAAATCCTATTGCTGTAACATGACAACCTTGATTTTAGAGCCATTATTTACGGCAGAAAGTAGGATATTTATGACACAGAATAATTATGAGCAGAATCAGAGCAATAAAGCATCAAACAGTTATCAGGATTCTAAATCACAAAATAGTAAAAATTCACAGAATTGTTCAAACTCACAGAACAGCCAGAACTCACAGAACAGCCAGAACTCACAGAACAGCCAGAACTCACAGAACAGCTCAAATTCTCAGAATGGTTCTGTTAACTGCAAATCATCAAAGGCTCAGAATTCAAAAAATTAAGGGACAAAATAACAGGAGGCATTGCCTCCTGTTATTTTGTATAGACAAGAATTGGGTATTATTTATTCTAAAACATCAAAGCTTTCTCCCTTAGCCCAGGGACTTCCGATATCACAGCGACCATGGTGGTATTGTTTGTCAATGATGCTTCCTTTTTGGGATTCATCAGATACTTTCAGTTTCAGTCTTTCCACGTTGGAATCGGCAAAGGAGTCAAGAATGCCCACAAGATTATCGATATCTACAGCTTCTTCATTGCGAATGTTTCCGTTTTTACTATTTATAATGATACTGTTTTGTAATTCTTCCTTTTTAAAATTGTTAATCATATATTTGCCTCCTTACATAAGAAATTCATATCTACAGTATACTCTTTTTGTATGGAATTTGGAAAGAGGGAAAACAAAAAATGGGGAGTATAATAAAAGGTAGATTTTTTTGCATTGACGTAAAAGTTATATCAATATATTATATAAATATGAGAAAATTTGAATTAATAGCCCCATGCCATTTTGGTCTGGAGGCCGTACTTAAAAGAGAAATAATTGATTTAGGCTATGATGTCACTTTGGTAGAGGATGGTCGTGTTACTTTCCTTGGTGATGATGAGGCAGTGTGTCGTGCAAATATAGGTCTTAGGACTGCTGAGAGAATTCTTATCAAAGTAGGAAGCTTTCATGCAGAAACTTTTGACGAATTATTTGAAAATACAAAGGCACTTCCATGGGAGGAATATATACCGGCTGACGGAAAATTCTGGGTAGCAAAGGCTGCCAGTGTTAAAAGTAAGCTTTTCTCTCCATCTGATATTCAGTCTATTATGAAAAAGGCTATGGTAGAACGCCTTAAACAGATTTACAATGTAAAATGGTTTAGTGAAGAGGGTAACAGTTTTCCTGTAAGAGTATTTTTTATGAAGGATAATGTCACCGTTGGACTTGACACAACCGGCGAATCATTGCATAAAAGAGGATATCGCAAGCTTACAGCCAAAGCACCAATTGCTGAAAATCTGGCTGCGTCTTTGATTATGCTTACTCCATGGAGAGATGAAAGAACCCTTATTGATCCATTTTGTGGAAGTGGAACTATTCCTATAGAGGCTGCAATGATGGCAGCTAACATGGCACCTGGAATGAAGAGAAGCTTTACTGCGCAAAGATGGGAACATATTATTGAAAAACAGATGTGGGATGATTGCTATGAAGAAGCAAGAGAAATGGTTGATACTTCTGTAAAGGTAGATATAAGTGGATTTGATATTGATCCTGAGATGATAGATATTGCAAAACAGAATGCAAAGCTGGCAGGAGTAGAGCATATGATTCATTTTGAAACAAGAGGTGTTGACAAGCTTGCATCAGATTCAAAATATGGATTTATCATAACGAATCCGCCTTATGGCGAGAGACTTGAGGAAAAGATAAATATTCCTCCTTTGTACAGAAAAATTGGTGAAAGATACAAGCTGCTCGATACATGGTCTATGTACATGATCACTTCCTACGAGGGTGCTGAAAAGGATATAGGAAGAAAAGCTGATAAGAATCGTAAGATATATAATGGTATGATGAAAACTTACTATTATCAGTTTATGGGACCAAAGCCTCCTAGAAAGGAAAAATAACTGATGGGAGAGCTTCAGGATTTTGATTTGGAATCATTGTCAAAGGAAATAACAAAAGAAGATACACCTATAACTCCCTCCGTTACATTGGCAGAAGAAGCAGAGTTGATTGAAAAAAGAAAAAACAGCTTTTATAAAGCTGGCATAGTTGGCTGTATTCTGTTTGTGATTATATCAGTAGTTTTAATGGTATTTTACAAATATAATGAGAGCTTTTTTGAAAGTGGAAACAGATACAGATACAGGCAATTTTATGACAAGGGTTTGGATATTCCTGATATGCAGAATTACCCAAAGATAAATGTAAAAGCTGATTTTACTGATAAAAACAATTCACAGTTTATTCTGCCACTTAAAAATATACCCGATAAAAGTAAAATAAATGTACAAAATGAATTTATCCAAAACAAGCTTGTAATCACATTGTCAGATGCCGAACAATATCTGCCGGATGATATAAAGGTGATAAGTGATACCAGGGTGATGAATGCGGTTGGGATTTACAGACAGAATACCAATGCTGTTGTAGAGATATATTGTAATGGGGTATATGATTGGGAACTGGATATATCTGAGAAAAATATAATACTGAATTTTAAAAAGTTTGATAATATAAATAATGATGCAATAGTAGTATATGTTCCGTTTGAAGAAAAGCATATATTCGATGTGTCTGAATTCAAACAACGATTGTATATGTATGCTGAAGAACAAAATGTAAGGCTGTTTCTTACATATGAACAGAAAGAGTTTTATGAGCCAAAACAGGTAATTGCTTTTGCTAATGAAATAAAGGCAAAAGCAGTACTTGGACTTGATATTATATGGTCAGACACAGCAAGTGACTGTGAATTGGAAACCGTATACAATTCAGAATATTTTATACAGGACTATGGAAGTGCAGAGCTTGCCGCAGATTATACCAAAGCGATTGCAGCGCAGCTGGTGGTATCTTTTAATGGATTTAAAAATGCAGAAGAAAATGATTCACTTATATATGATGCAACTATACCGGCGGCAAATGCGAGAATAACGTTTCCAGAGAGTATCAATATGAAAGAACAGAATATGCGTAAGTTTAGTGAACGCTTTGCACATACCATTGAAAAAATGATATCACAGATTATGTTAAGATAAGGAAAGGGCATGTTTATTAATATGGAAAAGAAAATAATTTTTGCCACAGGAAATGCAGATAAAATGCGAGAAATAAGAATGATACTTGCAGATCTTGGCATGGAGATACTTTCTATGAAAGAGGCAGGAGTTGAAACAGATATAGTTGAAGATGGTACAACCTTTGAGGAAAATTCTAAAATAAAGGCCTCAGCAATAGCAGAGGTATTAAAACAAAGAGGTGAGGATGCAATAGTACTTGCTGATGACTCCGGACTTGAGATAGATTATCTTAACAAAGAACCGGGAATATATTCTGCAAGATATATGGGTGAAGACACCTCATACAAAATTAAGAATGCAAATCTTATTGGCAGACTTGAAGGAGTACCTGATGAAAAACGTACTGCAAGATTTGTATGTGCTATATCAGCTGTATTTACTGATGGAAGATGTTTTGCAACAATAGGAACAATAGAAGGTAGAATAGGATATGAAGAAAAAGGAAGCAATGGATTTGGATATGATCCCATTTTCTATTTACCTGAATATGGATGCTATTCAGCAGAGCTTGATCCGGAGGAAAAAAATAAGATCAGTCACAGAGGCAAAGCACTTGAACTGATGAAAGAGATCATTAAAAGAGAAGTGCTTTAATATACATATTTATTAAATTGGAGGGGTATGGCTTCAGGAATAAAAATAGTTATTTGTTCCTGAAGCTGAAATATACTATGAGAATACTTGTTATTAGTGATACACATAGGAAAAATGATAATTATTTCAAAGTGTTACAACTTGTTGGAAAACTTGATATGGTCATACATCTTGGTGATATTGAGGGTAGTGAGTATACAATAGAACAGGCCGTAGACTGTCCGGTTGAGATGGTTTCCGGTAATAATGATTTTTTTTCGGATATTTCTTCAGAAAAGACTTTACAAATAGGTAAGTACTGTGTTATGATAACACACGGTCACAGGTACTACATCGGTATGGGAAACGAAATGCTTAAGAAAGAAGCGGTTGCCCGTGGTGTAGATATAGTTATGTATGGACATACACATAGGCCGGTGATTGATATTGGCAAAGAAGTAATTGCCATTAATCCGGGTAGCTTGTCTTATCCAAGACAGGATAATCGAAAACCATCGTATATATTGATGGAAATAGATGAAAAGGGAGATGCACATTTCGAACTTAGATATCTGGAGTAATAAATCTTAAATAACAAATAAAAAAAGTGTTGACAAACTTTTGCAAATGAGATATACTGATTAAGTCGTCAGTAAGCGAGACAGAAGTTAGTGACGGGGTGTGGCTCAGCTTGGCTAGAGCGCCTGCTTTGGGAGCAGGAGGTCGCAGGTTCGAATCCTGTCACCCCGATTTAAAATCAAATAATTTATTCGTTATCGTGCGGGTGTAGTTCAATGGTAGAACACTAGCCTTCCAAGCTAGATACGTGGGTTCGATTCCCATCACCCGCTTAGTAATTGCCTTGTTGCAAATACTAAATGTGTTCGTAGCTCAGCTGGATAGAGCAACGGCCTTCTAAGCCGTGGGTCGGGGGTTCGAATCCCTTCGAGCACGTTTTGAGATTAGTTTTGCCTTATCTCACTATGGTGGGTATAGCGCAGCTGGTTAGCGCGCCAGATTGTGGCTCTGGAGGCCCTGGGTTCGAATCCCAGTATCCACCTTTTTGGGCTATCGCCAAGCGGTAAGGCACAGGGTTTTGATCCCTGCATTTCGCTGGTTCGAATCCAGCTAGCCCAGCTAGATTTGATGAGTGGAAGCTCACTAATCGCAATAAATAATATGGGATATTAGCTCAGGTGGTAGAGCACTTGACTTTTAATCAAGTTGTCCGGGGTTCGAATCCCCGATGTCTCATTTGATGAATATGGTATTATTTTTCATCTCTTACGGGGTGTGGCTCAGCTTGGCTAGAGCGCCTGCTTTGGGAGCAGGAGGTCGCAGGTTCGAATCCTGTCACCCCGATTTAAAA
>JAFPAQ010000085.1 GCA_017424235.1 Lachnospiraceae bacterium
AATTCGTGATATATTAATATTCCTTGCTCCTATCTGAAAATAGGGGCCAGAGACCAAAAGGAGGTAACTAGCATGAGCAAATACGAATTAGCAGTTGTTGTTAGTGCGAAAATCGAAGATGATGAAAGAGCTGCAGTAGTTGACAAATGTAAAGCACTCGTTGAAAGATTCGGCGGTCAGATTACAAACGTTGATGAATGGGGCAAAAAGAAGTTAGCTTACGAAGTTCAGAAAATGAAAGAGGCTTACTATTATTTCATCCAGTTCGATGCTGAAACTACAGCGCCGGCAGAAATCGAAAGCCGCATTCGCATCATGGACAACGTAATCAGATATTTATGCGTAAAACAGGAAGCATAATAAGGATAAGGTGACAAGATGAATAAAGTTATACTTATGGGACGTTTGACAAGGGATCCGGAAGTGAGATATTCTGCCGGAGACAATGCTATGGCTATAGCAAGATATTCCCTTGCCGTGGATCGAAGAAGAAGAGCAAATGGTGGTGCAGACGATCAGACCGCAGATTTTATTAACTGCGTAGCATTCGGTAAGCAGGCTGAATTTGCAGAAAAATATCTTCGTAAGGGTACAAAGATGTTGGTTACAGGTCGTATTCAGACCGGTAGTTATACCAACAAAGATGGCGTAAAAGTTTATACAACTGATGTTGTAGTAGAAGAACAGGAATTTGCTGAAAGCAAAGGAAATTCTGATAACGGTGGTTTTGCATCTGCAGCACCGGCGCCACAATCAGCAGGTGATGGCTTCATGAATGTTCCGGATGGAATTGATGAAGAATTACCATTTTAACTATTAATTAAATTTTAGATAGGAGGCTTTAACATGGCTTACAATAAACCGGCAGATAAGTCTGAATCTTCAATGAGAAGAAAAGGCGGAATGCGTAGAAGAAAAAAAGTTTGCGTATTCTGTGGCAAAGACAATGTAATTGATTACAAAGATGTAGCTAAATTAAAAAGATACGTATCTGAAAGAGGTAAAATTCTTCCTAGAAGAATTACTGGTAACTGTGCAAGACACCAGAGAACTCTTACAGTAGCTATCAAACGTGCAAGACATATCTCTTTAATGCCTTATACAGCTGAATAAGATGTGTTTAAAAGACCAATTACCGGTAATGGCAATTGGTCTTTTTTTAATTTTGTTGTAAATTCTATAAAATATAGTTGATTGCATAAGATTACTGAAAGTAGTATGATAATATAAAATGTGATAAGGAGAAAAGATTGTGCCCAAAGAACATAATACAAAAAAACTTGTACAGATATTCATAATAAGCGTACTTGGTGCTATGTTTATAGCAGCCGGAGTTGCTTTGTTTGCAATTCCTATAAATGTAAAAGACATATATTATTTAGAACTTGGAAATGAACTTAGCACTGATGCTAAGGATTATGTGGAAAATTTTAGACCCGGTAATCTGATTGCCGGGGTGGACATAAGTAATGTGAATGCCGGTGAACTTGGGACGTATGAAGCATATGTGCAGCAGGGATTTTACAAGCAGAAATTTGAGGTGGTGGTACAGGATACCATAGCCCCGGAATTGGTATTTCCGGAAGAAATATTTATATTGGATATATGTGAAATATATAAAAGTGATTATTTTATTTCGGAAATCATTGATGCTTCAGATGATGTACAAATATATATAACTTCGGATTATCATGGATATAGTGCAACAGAACGCAAAACGGAAAGAATTCAGTTTGCTTCCTATTGCGGAGAAGTAAAGTTGACATTTTTGGCTGTAGATGAGTCGGGGAATGAGAGCTATGGATTTTTGACGGTATACGTTGATTTGCCACCAGATCTTTATGTCAAGGATTACTATGTGACTCCGGGATCGGAAGTTAACTTCTTGAATTCTGCAGAATGCTATGATGTAATGGATGGAAATTTGACTCCCTATATAAAAGTTGAGGATGATGGGGTTGATTTATCTACAATCGGAACTTACGAGATTACTTATAGTTGTGAGGATTCTTTGGGAATGACAATAACTGAAACATGTCAGGTGAATGTTATGGATGCCGGGGATATTCAAGAATTGATTAATACCCACGTTATTGATCATTCTACAGAGGAAATTTTTGGGGCGTATAATAAATATGATAATGGCTACTTTGAAAATATGTCCGTAGATGAAGTGATGGAAGAGATGAGAAAAACCATAGTACATATATATCATTCGGATGGTTGGGGAAGTGGTTTTATTATAGAGATAACGGATGAGAAAATTATTATAGTAACTAATCAACATGTAGTAGATAACAAATCGGAAGTGTATGTTTATTTAAATACAGGGGATAGATTCTACACGGGAGAGGTTGTGTATACCAGCTGGGATTACGATATTGCATTTATTACAGTTCCTATTACGAAAGCAATGCGAAGACAAGAAAAGGACTTGCTATATTATACTATGTCATCGCCGGAGGATGGATTGCTCAATGAATTGGCTACAGTACATATCAATAAGGGATATTGGGATTCGATTCAAAGCGGGAGCAATATAAATGTGGGAATTACTAATATTGATGAAAATTGTAATATTATACACCATGAGACAGGAAGGCTTATCAGTAAATCAACGTCTATATCTCCGTATTGGGATTCTTGGCGTAATTTGAAGAAAATGATAACTATTACTGCAGATTCTTATAAAGGAATGTCGGGTTCCGTTATATATGATCAGGGTGGTAATTGTTTAGGAGTGATTTGGGGGCAATATGAGGCTACCGGAAAGGATGGCTATGGTATTCCGTTGGATACTTTGTGCGAACTTTATGAACAACATTTTGGAAGAAAACCGTATTATCATTGAGAATTGAACTGAATGAAAAGTATTAGGCGCCGTCTGCCATTTGGCAGGCGGTGTTTGTTTTTCATAATTGACTATCTTAATGCATTTGTGATAATAATCGGATTATAACAGAGAAAAGGGGGAAGTAGTATGCAAAATAGTAAACTTGTAAATGGAATTGTATTTTCTGAAACACCATATGAAGTAAATTGGGTGAAATTTGGATATGAACATTTAGATTGTGACAGCATTATAACAAAAGAAAGTCTGCTACGGGGTGAAGCGGAGGTAGAGGTTATAT
>JAFPAQ010000086.1 GCA_017424235.1 Lachnospiraceae bacterium
CAGCTGACTGCCTTATCAGGATTATCATAAGGAGCCTCTGGTATGATTCGGGTAGGAGCTATCTCCAAACCTTCATAAGAATACTTTTTCATAAGCGCATATATTTTGTTATCATTATCAAAATCCCATGCTATGTTAGAAATTGACAGCTTCATATATTAATCACCATGCTTTCTTCAAATTTCCTCCGTAAAATGCTTTATATCTTCAAGTATCTGTTCCTTTGAACATATATACCCATTTTTTCCACCAAATAATTCTGCATATACTGTCCTGTAATCATACTCTGCCACATTAGCATTTAATTCATTAACAAATTCGTCACCTGTAAGATATCTGTACACCTCTGCTGCCGTAACAGGCTCAGTTGCAGGATTGAACATCTTTAAATCATTATCTAAAGCTGTCTGTATATCCTGCCATAAGCGCGACAGAGGATAAAACTGATATTTACTTCTGCTGTCCGTAAAATTCAGTGCAGTAAATCCAAGCTTTTTGAATTTGATTTTAAGCTGTTGCTTTATTTTTTCATCAGTAATATTGCATTTATAAAAACCGTTAGGCAGCAGCTCATAACATTCCTTTAGTAATGGAGCGCTACTTCCATATTCAGCCTCTTTCCAGGTAAGTTCATCAAATTTCTGTCTGTTGAGCATAAACGGAATAACATTTATATAATCATATATAAAGTTTTTCTTGATGTTCTTACCATAAAGTCCGGGCAGACGGATAATAAGTGCATCCTTATAATTTTTTCTTACCCAGGACTCAAGATAATATCTGTTAAGTCCATATGGATGCAGCCCTCCTGCATTTGTTGCAAAAACCATCTGAGAATTTTCATCAACTCCCACAGGATTCTTATATACATCTATTGTTGAAATAAGCACCAGTCGCTTTGGTGCTATCCTTTTGATATTCTCCTGCGCTTCGATTATAAGCTCCATATCTTTATAAGGCTCATTGTTTGCAAGATATTTTTCTGCCCTCAAGCCTGAATATATCAGCAAATCCGGCTTCGTTCCATATGCTTCATTGATATTTTTTGTATTATATACTTTATCTATTTTATTTCCTGCTTTTGCACAAATATTACTTCCTACAAATCCTGTGTATCCAACCAGGCTTATCATCAACATCACCAAACCTTCCAAAAGCTTTACAGCTTTTCAATACTCTCAAAATTATACTTTTTGCGTTTAAATATAAGGTCAACAAGTATCTGCAGATATTTTATTATAACAGTAAGTATTCCGAATAATCCAAAAAAGGCAAATGCCATGAAAAAAATAGTGGTAGTCCATCCTGCAACAGGTGTACTGAATATATATACTACTGCCGAATATATCGCAACTGCTACTGCTACAAGCATCATTATTATTGTCATTGTAACAGAAAATTTGTACCCTATCTCTGTAAACAAAATAAGTGAATTTACAGCAAGCTCTCTTCTGTATCTGTCTTCCTTCTTATCATCCTTTTTATCAGACAATGCATTAAGTTCAATATCATATTTTATATTGCAGCTTTTAAGACCACAGTTAGCATATGCCGCCTTTCTGTAGGGTACTGACTTATTCATGTCATTTATCCTGTTTATCACACGCCTGCTTAAAATTCTAAATCGTTCAGTAACAATATTGTAAGAATAATTGGCAAATCTGTTAAATACAAAGTAAAACAACTTAGAACTTGCTCTTGGCTTCTTATTTGGAGAAGCACTTACGATATCATTTCCCTCTAAAGCCTTTTTGTAAACCCGCATTATCTCATCTTTGCTAAAATCGCATATAACAGAATCAAATTCAAGTACAAAATCTCCTATTGTCAGATCCATTCCCGCATCCATTGCAAGCTCAACCCCATGAAAATAGCTCATATTCAGTATTGTGATTGTAGTATTTATCGTTCTGCTTCCTGCTTCTTTGATAACTCTTACACTCTCATCATCTGAATGATCATTGACACATATTATTTCCGAATGTTCAAAATTTGTCTCAAAACACTCTATGAGCATATCCAAAAAATGACCTATCTCTTTTTCATCATTATGAACATATACAACTGCGGACAAAAAATTCTTTTCTTTTGTAATCATATCCAACGTTTTTTTAGCCATTAGTCAATACCTCATCCAAATCATATACTGTATTTATTTTGCCCGAAAGCACCCCAACGCATGTAGGATTAGTAGAATAGACTCTTACTACCGTAGGTCTTGAATCATCTATCTCTGAACTCATAAGTATTGGTTTCATCGAAAACAGTGAATTTTTGTATTCAAAACCATATTCCGGCTTAAGATATTTGCGTGCCAGACCGGACATATATGCATAAGAAGTTTGCGGCTTTGCAATACATTCATTACAGTTTCCAAGATACCCGGGCTCACAATATCCTTTACTTCTATTTTGACATTCAAATACAGGTGTCGGATCATAACTTGTTTTATGTGGTGTAAATGTAACTGATGTAAGAGAGTGGAATCCTGTTTTACCAAATGGCATAATCGAAAAAAAAGGACCATCCATTACCGTAAAGCCATAGTCTTTAAGCTGTTCATTTACATCACATAAAATAATCTCACAAAGCTCATATTTTATCTTAAATTTTTCAAATCCCAGCATATCCAGTATCTGGTTTGTAGAAGCATAGGTTGCATTTAGCAAAAATCTGGTAACCGCCTGCATATTCTGATTTTGATATTCATAGCTTACCACATATGAAGCATCATCTTTTTCTATTCCCTTTATTTTTGACAAATATTTTATCTCAACATTTGAAAGTACGCTTAATCTGTCAAGAAAATAATCCCTTAGAATAAAGGCATCATAGGTATATTCGCGCGTCACAAATGCACCATCACACATACCCTTTTTAAAAAATTTCTCAGGTATGACTTCCTCACATGGAATACCTGCTGCCTTACAAAATTTCATAAATTGCTGACCATTTGACCATGAATAATCTGCTGATGTTGCATATATCTTATTAAATTCCCTGTTAATACAGAAATTATAGTCTTTGTTAAAGCGTTCAAAATAACCTGCTGATTTCATTGCTGTTGATAAAGATCTTGGATAATGATATCCCTGATGAACTCGTGCCTGATTTATATAAGTTGCCCTTTTAAAGGGCGCACTTTCACACTCAAGCACTAAAACCTTCTCGCCTTTACTGCCACAAAAATATGCTGAATAAAGTCCATACAATCCTGCACCTATAATTATCTTATCAAATTTTTCTGATTTCAACTTATTCTTCCTTTACATCATTAAAACTATTTTCCGGGTCTTCGGAAGAAAGCACTTCCCAAAAATAATACCTGGGTCTTCGTTTAGTCTCCATATAATTGCGTCCAACATATTCACCTATTATGCCAAGTGAAAGCAGAACTGCTCCGCCAAGAATCCATACTGACATAAGAATAGAAGACCATCCGCTTACCGTATATCCAAAGTAATGCTCATAAAAAATGTGTATTACCATAATGAAACCTACTAAAAGTGCCAGTATTCCCATTCCAAATACCATTCTTATAGGTTTTATACTAAATGATGTTATACCGTCTGCTGCAAGTGTTAGCATCTTTGAAAGTGAATACTTTGATTCTCCCTGCATTCTTGGAAATACATCAAAATATACAACTGACGTCTTAAATCCTATGTCAGGTATAATACCTCTTAAAAACAGATTGACCTCACTATATTCAGACAATGCTTCCAAAGCCTTTGAACTCATAAGCCTGTAGTCAGCAGAATTCTCATAAATATCACATCCCATAATTCTCATGGATTTATAAAACATTGTAGCTGAAAGCTTTTTAAAAAGCCCGTCTGTTTTTCTGGAATTGCGGACTCCATATACGATTTCACTGCCTTTTACGTATTCACTTATGAAATCTTCCATAGCGTTTATGTCCTGTTGCAAATCTGCATCAATCGTAATAGTAAAATCACAATATTTTTTTGCATACATCATTCCTGCAAGTATGGCATTCTGATGCCCTCTGTTATGAGCAAATCTAAGACCAATAATATTCTTATCTTCCTTATAAAACTGTTCTATTATATTCCAGGTTCTGTCTTTTGAACCATCATCCACTAAAACAATCTTACTTTTATCATCTATAACGTCTTTTTGCTTGAGCTCCTGCAATTTGTTTAAAAGTGCATTTGCTGATGTTTCTAAGGCTTCCTCTTCATTGTAGCAGGGCACTACTATGTAAAGTATTCCTTTTTGTCTATTGTTATTCATCGTATTCTGATCCTTTCATAACTAATAAACCGTATAATGATACAGAGTTAATATCTTTTCTCTTTCTTTATTGTTCCTTTTATAATTAGCTTCACAAATTTAAACATATCCAAGATACGAATTTCATTATATTTCATTATTGCATTTTTGCCAATCCCCTATAAAATATTATATTGCACAAACCATAAACCATCTATATAATTAAAAATAAAAAACGGAGAGATATTTATATGATAACTGTATTATTGAACTGGTTGTATATCTTTTTCATTACTCAGCTTTTAGGGTTGTTATTCTATCGTTTTCTGGAAAAATTTACAAAACATAGCATTTACCTCAGCATTACCAAAAACATTGTATGTGGAATTGTAATCTGTACTGTATATGCGCAGTTTTTCAGCTTATTTCACAAAGTAGGTGCACTTGCAAATCTAATTTTACTCATCATTTGCGTAATCGTCCTATTTCGATATAAGACTGAGGTCTTTTCCCTGATAAATGACCTCAAAACTACCATTTTTTCATGGGATGGCATGCTTTACTTTGGTATCATCATCGTTGTTGCTTTCTTTACCTCTCGTGGGGCAATCCACGCAGATACCAATATGTACCATGCACAGGCAATTCGCTGGTATGAAGAATATGGTGTGGTAAAGGGACTTGCTAATTTGCAATGGCATTTTGCATACAATAGTTCCTATTTTGGTTTCGCAGCACTTTTCAGTCTTTCATTCCTTGGATTTCAATCATTTCACTGCACCACAGGATTTATAACTGCTATATTTATAATATGGTCACTTAATAATCTTAAAAATTTTTTCTCACACAGTTACCATATTGCCGATTTATGCTGTATTGGCATTCTTTTATATGCATTGGTCAACATTACAGGTTGTGTTTCTCCTGCATCAGATTATGCAACAATGCTTTTCGCACTCTATCTGATTACCCGTTGGGCACAGGAAATTGAATCTGAATGCCAAAGCACTACTGCATACTGCTTGTTAAGTGTATTGGCTGTATATATTTTCACACTAAAGTTATCTGCCGGTCTGTTAATTTTATTAGCATTTTATCCAATTATTCTCCTAATAAATGCAAAACGCACAAAAGAAATCATAACATATCTGGTTCTTGGTATTATAACATTACTACCTTTTATCATCCGTAATGTCATTATATCCGGCTGGCTTTTATATCCATTTCCATCAATTGATCTGTTCTCATTTGATTGGAAACTACCTGTGCAGTACGTCAATATCGACTCAGCGCAAATTAAGGTATGGGCAAGATGTCTGTATGATCCAAAACTTATTGACACTCCTTTCAAAAATTGGTTGCCAATATGGTGGAATGCTCAGGAACGTTATGCGCAAATGCTGATTTTGACAAATATTCTTGCAATTTTGCTTGACATTATTATTTTAATTCACCACATAGTATGCCACAAAAAGTTTAACTGGAATCTCGTTTTGTTGAATATCGTTACTATTAGCAGTGCCATTGCATGGTTATTCCTCGCCTCATTTATCCGCTATGGACTCGCATTTCTAATTGGTATTCCTATGCTCTCTATTGGCATGTGGATGCATAAGGAGAATAGCAGTTTTTACAAACTTGTATCCGGTTGCATAGTAGTATTGATGTTTTTTACTCTTACCCCTTATTGGGATCATTACTTTTCAGATGATTTGGTTTTTATCAAGCAGAACCTCACTGAACCATATTATATTATTCAAAAAGATTATGACCATTCTGAAATAATTACATATGATATGAATGGAGCAACAATTTATAGTCCAAAAGAAGGAGAAACAAACGGATACAGATATTTTCCGTCATCTGCATATGATTATATGATTGAAAATACAGAATTGCGTGGTTCTGATATAAAAGACGGTTTTAGAAATACCGAGTTCAGATAAATATTTGAAGCAGCCCAAAGGCTGCTTCGTTTTTGTCAATCTATGCAAAAAGTAGTGCCTACAATATATCCATCTGCTTCATAAAAATTTAAATTATATTTATCAATTTCATCTACCACATCACTTTTAAAAACGTAAAGACATGTATCATTCAAATCTTTCAAACTCTTTTCTGTATTTTCTTTTACACTTATGCCACGTGCAAAATAATAATTATTCATAGTTAAATCATTATCATATGCATACTTGGCAAAATGTAGAATTTCTCTATTTTCGTAACTATTAGAAACCCATATCACATGTTTCAGACTATCATGCTGTGCAGCCTTGCTCCATATTTCCGATTTTAATATGGACTCATATTTCTGCTTTGATGCGAATTCATTATGTTGTTCAATAAGCTTTTGACTAATATCAAAACTCTGCAAAAAGCAACACACTCCAATTAATATAACAGCCCAGTACTCCTTATGCGTAAAATTTCTAAATAATCTATCATTACACACAATAACCCCAATATATATAAGGTAACACACTGGCCAGATTATTCTTCCTGTTGACCTGAATATGCTCCAATAATTGGTTAATGTACTACTATCTGTAATTTTGAACAGAAATTTATCATTAAATGTGACAATTGGTGATACAGAAAATATAACCAAAGCTATCGAAATAAATACATACATTAATCCATATAGCCATGTCTCTTTACCTGGTTTTTTTATGAAAATAGTAACATAAAACAACGATATCAACAGCAATATAAATACTCCAAGTCCAAGATATGCAAATCCTTCGTACTGGCCATCTGTATATGTTGGTAAAGCATCAAATACCCTTGAATATCCCTTTGAATTTATGAAACCATTTAAATTGAAACTACAATCTCCTAATCCGGCATCCGACAAATTAGCATGTGACGAAAATCCACCCAGCAGATAAGTTACCCCAAAAAGACAACCGCCAAATGATACTCCCGGTAGTACATATTTTATTTCAACTCTTTTCTCTTTAATGAAACTACAAAAAATGTAACCTGCCAAAAACATTCCGCACATCGGAAGAAAATATAAATGAATTGAGGCAATTAGCCCTCCAATCAATCCCCAATACAATGATGTCTTAACAATATGTCTATATTCCTGTTTTCGATGCCTTGCAAATAAATATATACTTGCTAAAATTATCCAATGTCCACCCAAAGCGGTATGTCTAAACATTCTCTCCAGTAAAATTGGTGCAACTATAAAAAATATACTTCCAAATAAAGACTGTAGTATTCCAACCGAAAACTCTCTTAAAATTTTTACTGCAAAATATCCCTGCAAGCAAAAGCAAAGTATTCCCCATAATCCAAAATATTGAAATGTCTCTGGTAAAAGTGGGGATAAAAGCTTAAAAAAAACTGCAAAAACAGGTATAGAATCAGTAAAAATAACAGATGTATATGTAGGATAAGCCAATTGATTTGTAAGACCAACAGGAAATGTCCATTCACTTCTTCTGTAAAAACACCAGCCAAGGTAATGCTGCGTCAAATCACCTTTTCCTAAAAGCCACTCATCATAAGTGGGATCTAAAACACAAAAACCATATATAATAATAAAAAAAATCGCTCCAAGGATAGCTCCCATTATACAATATAGCTGTTCTCTTTTTTCATTCTTCACGAAATGTCTTCACTCCCATTCATTAATATGTACTCCTGGTGTCTTTTTCAAATGGATTTCTGAGAGTACATTAGTTGTTTTTTACATATAAAATAATATTACTAAAAACCATCCTGGTTTGACTATACTTCTTTCAATTCTTTATATGATACAGAAATCCATAAGTTTTATCCTTATTTCCAATAGCAGCCTTTTTCCACAGTACTACCATTTTGAGGTTTTTCCGAGTCCAAAGGATAAGTCCATGCATCATTAAAACAGGTTGCTATCTTAGAAGGATAGTTTTCCTCCCATCTTCGTCCCTTTATTCCAAACATAAGCTGTGTAGCACCACCAAGATGTATTGTCTGTTTACCTGCTTTTTTTAACATTGCAGCAAGTGGCATTCCATAGGCACCACATCCTATTATAGCAACGTCAAAATCAATCTTTAGTGCTTCTTTATACATATAATCAAGAGCTTCAAACCAGTTCTCAAAACGCTCATCCTTCTCACCACAGAGTGTCTGAACCGCCTTTAAAGTCTTTAGTTCAAATTCCGGTAATATATCTGTTCCCGGGAACAAAAGCTCACGTTTTTTATACTGTGCCCTAATAGTATCCTCAAAAGGGTGTATTACAAGAACCTTTTTGCCCTTAAGTGCTGCAGACCATGGACGACAATTTGCAAGCCATGGTTCAAGTCTGAAAAGAAATGTCAAATCCACATCAGGATTATATTCGGTTATCACATAATCCTCCATATAACAGTGCCACATAGCAAGCAAATCTGCTTCTTTACATGAATCAAGAATCAATTTTGTAAATTTATCAAGATATTTATAATCTACCGGAAAGAAACCTGAGTCCTTACCAAGTCGTGTAAACCATCTGTCAAGATATTCATCTGCCCACTCAGAATGTCCTATTGTTTTTATCCTGAGATTTCCAACTACAGTCTGAAGCTCAGTATTTCCAAAACGACATACCATAAAAGGTTTATTGGACATAATAAGATTATATATATAATCATTTGTCTTTTTCGTTGACATCACCCACTTATGTGCAAAATGAGGCATAACCGGCTCTCTGTGAAAATATTTCACTATACCATGGCGTCTTAGACATTTATTAAAATAGAAATCTCTAAATTTCCATCTTCTCTCATAGAATTTCCATTTTTTCTGTTTATTTTTATCTGCATTAACTATCAATTTATCGCTCATTTACTACTACTATTTCCTTCCTAATCTGTTTTTCAATTTATATACAAACTTTCCGATTTTGCTTCGTCGCCATACTAATTCTCTAATCGAGCCTACATTCATTCTATGCGAATCAATTATCTGAGGATAAGTACTTCTTTCTTCTACATCTTTTTCATAATGATTAATCATTCCAAACTGAGACGGATCCCTAAACCTTTTTATTCCATACTTTTTTATCATTAAAGACCATACAGACTGATCATGTCTATGTGCAACAAATCCCTCATAATTCGGAAGTCCCTGAGTGTTTTCCAATTCTGAAATTATTCTCTCATCCTGAGCATATTTCAAATCTTCTGCAATAAATTTTTCTACAAAATCAGACTTCTTTAGTATAACATATCCACCAATAGACTGTGGTGTATTTGCATATTTATCACTATCACAATCCATAAGTACAAATGCATCTCGTTTTGTATATTTCTTCTCCAACATTTCATTTTCAAGAGAAAATACCATAATATCCATATTTTCACGTTCCATACAGTCTATAAGATACTGTATTTTATTAACATAAACAGAACCAGCATCTGTATATATCAGATAATCCCCTTCTTCAAGTTCTTTATATGCTTTATTGAGAAAGTATGGTTTCCACAAATAATAACCATTTCCCTTTTTTGCAGACAGAATATCCTTATTTATTTGCTTAAAGTCTTCATCTATATCATCCGGAGTGTATGCTATTGTACGGTCAGCTCCCCATTTTATTGCAGTTTTAAGATTAATTTTTTGTGCTTTTGCAAAACTTTTATCAGCATAATTTATTGCTATTATCATAAACAGTAACCTTTCACAATCATAATATATTAATAGGCAGGCAGAAAAAATCCTACCTGCCTTAATTTTACTCACACAATTTTACTATCCATATATCATTTATTTTCTGTATACATCCCTGTGCAGGATATAAAGGCATATTTTTAAATGTATCTGTTTCCTTTATATCATTAAATTCATTATCTGATATATCATACATTTCAAAACCAATAAAATATCTTATGAAATTATTTCGTACTCCTAATGTAAGCAATCCATTTTCAAGTGCAACACCTGAAAAGCTACGCAGCGCCTCTGTCCCCATATGCCCATTGTCCGTAATCTCAACAATACTCGGATTATTAATATAATTAAATTCTCCTACAAAAGAAACCTTATCACCATAGCTAAAACCATCTTGTTCCTCAACCCGTGATACTACTCTTTCAAAAAATTCAACAACTCTATCCTTTGCAAGCTCCATTCTCATATATGCCTGATTTGTCACCAGATAATTGCTGTATGAAGCTATGATAACTACTGCACACACCGTTCCAACTGCTGACATTCTGAGAAGCGTATTTTTCTTAGGCAGATTTGTCTTATCCTTGTCCCATCTTTCAATACATATTTCTACCATTGCAATCACAAAAACATATACAAAAACATATGGATAAAGCATCAACATGGAATAATCCACCTCAGGAGCCATAAAGTAAATAAATGCAGTGGCAAATGGAATTAATCCCATACAAAAACACAAAAAAACTAATTTTAATTTATCCTTATATATTCTCTTCATATAAATCAGATAAATACCCAAACACAACATAAATATAAAAATTACAGTATTCATGGAATGAGACATTTCAGGCATAAAATCAAATGGTTTCCATATAAAGAATTCCAAAAATCTCTTATAGCATCTTGCAAAAAGTCTTGGCATTTGTGCAAGCGGAATCTGTCCCATATTGCCAACTCCACCATAGGTCTCATTACCAATATTAGGATAAGCAATATGACACAAAACCATATAAATTGCTGTTGATATTCCTACTGTCGCGGCATGAATAACACCTTTTTTTAACCCCTCGGTGAACTTTTCACCTCTAAATAAATCTACTATAATACTCATTAATATAAGAGTAATGGCAATACACACATAGCTTTGATAGGTACCCATTGAGCATATAAGCAACACCCCAAAAGGTATAAAGCCATACTTATATTTACGCAAAACATATACTCCACCGCATACCATCAGAATTGCAAACCCTGATGTATGTGACATAAACATAAATGTCATCGTACTTGCTGTTGCCGGATATGTCATTAAAAGCAAAGGCACTAAAACAGTAGCTGTTGTACTTTTCAGACTGAATATCTCCATAATAAAGCATGCTGATAGTGCAAGACACAATATCAGTATAAAACCATGTACTGCCGGTATACTGTATATACTTCCCAGGGGATGAATATACTTTAACATCCATCTGCCAAGATAATCCGAGCTTCCCGCCTGCCACATATTGTTCATATCATCCCAATTGGGCAATTTGTGTGTAAGCATGTAGAAATGTGTTATCCAGCCAACCAATAATGCCATAAAAAAGCATAATTTATTATGTTTTTGTATCCTGTTTTTAATATTGTTAATCAAGTCAAATTTCATTTTATAAATCTTGCCTTTCCACAATTGCATTTTCGTAACTATTCAGTATCCTCATAGTTACGCTTTTTCAATATTATAACCATTGAATCAATATTTGTAAATGAAGTTATCATTCCTCCATCTGATAATCCTCAATCACGCATGTATGCTCCCTTGTATCTTTATCATAGTTGACTCCAACCAGCAGAATATTCCCCCTGTATTCTTCAAGGCTTTTGCAGTACTGCTTCTCTTTAATCTGTGCTATTGCTCCTTTGGCTGTCTTATCCCACTTTAGCTCCACTACAAGTGCCGGCTTTTCAGGGAATTTTTTTCTTGGAAGATATACCATATCGGCAAAACCTTTTCCGCTCGGCAATTCACGATACACCGTATAAAAATTCCTTGCTGCAAACAGTGC
>JAFPAQ010000087.1 GCA_017424235.1 Lachnospiraceae bacterium
GTATTTTTATATGTATAATCTATCTTTAATCCATTTGCAGTTGAATCATAGCTTACATTTGTTACTTCAATTTCACAGTCAGGATGTTTATCATTAAAGAAATCCTTTAGGTCTTCACCAATTTTTTTAAATTTTTCTTCCTCTGAACCACTAAATGTCTTACTGCTGTTATATGAATTGTAATTACCATCAGTTCCGCCCGGACGCTTAAAACTGTCAAGTCCGTTCGCATTTTCATAATAAAGACTCAATTCACTGATATTGTATCGTGCATTCTTGTCTTTATCCATAATGATGATATTTCTGTAGGTATCAGTAACAGCATATTTGGTTACCGTAGATGTATTTACAATACTGCTTGTACTTACATTCTGATTATTCAATTTGCGATTATTAACATCAAGTTTTAACTCAAAATTGTCGTCAGCTTTGATAGTAATTATACTATTGTCAATTGACACATTTGAACCCTCAGGAAAGCCTTTTAGATCTTTAGGATATGTACCGGCATTTTTGGCAATTGATGAGGTTGTTACAAGCGAATTTCGGATAGAATCCTCGCTGTTAAATTTGTAGGACTCATCATCTTCAACCTTTTCAATATTTCCATCTTTATCATAGGTGGTGATTTTGCTCGCATGATGACTGTAAGAAATTGAATTTATCATGTAATTTCCATTTACAACTCCATCACCACATGCCTTTACCTTTATATTTTCATTATTTGTATACGCCTTATAGGCAAAGCTTCCATCTAAAAGGTTCTGGGCATTAAATTCCGTAGTCTTTGCAATTCTGTCTATCTCATTTATCAGCTGGTCTATTTCCATCTGTATCTGTTCGCGGTCAGTATCAGCATTTGTACCATTTGCCGCCTGAATGGACAGTTCACTCATTCTCTGAAGAATTGAATGCATCTCTGACATCGCTCCATCTGCCGTATTTACTACAGAAAGACCATCATTTGCATTATTGTTTGCCTGCTTTAATCCTTCTATCTGGGCATTCATTCTACGGGCAATCGCAAGTCCGGCCGGATTATCAACAGCACCATTGATTTTTAAACCACTTGACAGCCTCTGCATTGAAGCTGTAAGTCGGTCATCATTATTATTTAATGCATTTCTTGCTATCATTGACGATATATTATAATTGATTCTCATAAACCTACCCCTTTTTATTACTTATTGACTAAGAGCCTTTATAAATGCCTTTGCAAGCATATAAAGCTCTTTAGTTGAAACTGCTTCGTCTGATACATATCTGTCTGCCCCAAAATTATCAAGCTCAAGCAAGGAAGTATGTACCATATTTATATTTATATTCCCCCTGGCATTTCCTTCTACTGTTTTTTCAATTTCCTGTTTTACTTCTTTTTCTAATTCATCTATTTTTGATTTATTATCCTTTTTATCATATACCAGAATTCCCGATATGGATTTTTGAGTAACCGTAAACTCACAGACCACTTTTCCAAAGACTTGAGTGTCCATTGTTACTGCTACCTTGCCAGCCTTTGCATTATTATGATATATCTTTAGATTAACAGAGGTTATCTCTCCATTTATGTCCATAGGAATCTCATAATTTTCTTCTCTGGCAAGATTAGATGCAAGGGACAGTCCCTTAAACAATGCCTGTGCAGCCTTTACATCCAGATATCCGTTTCCTTTCTGATAAACTATTTCCTCTACAGCCTTGTTCGATTCATTTATAATTTCATCATAGGCTGCATTTGCTGTCTTTTTATCCAAAAGAGAATCAATAAATCTATCTGAACTGTCAAGAACTGATCTGTTTGCAAAACTCTTCGTTTCTTCTTCATTGTAAGAAACCTCGCTGTCAGAATCTTCACTATCAGGAGCTAATTTATCATTTGCCTTTGGATTAATAATCTGTCTAAATAAAGCACCTCTGTCATACATCAGAAGAGTTGCTGCCTCAACATTATCAATGCTCACCGGCTGTTCATACTCAATAAGCATTTGAAGTGAATTATCCTGTGTCTGACTTAATGGTCTGACTGATGAAGCTTTATTTGCCTTTGCAGAAATTTTTTCTGAACTTTTCTGCATGTCTGCAAGTTCTTCATTAATCTTTTGTTTTCTTGACTTTTCTGATACTCTTTTGGTCTTTATATCATCAGCAAATTTTTCTATGGTGGTTTCTTCTTCTATTGTTATTTCTTTTAATCTGTCAACATCTGTATTTTCAGCAAGCTCGCTGTTTATCTGAGCAGAAAGTCTTGCATAATATTCTGTCTGCTCCTGTTGATTTTGATTACTGTCAGTGTTTTGTCCATCAGACTCATTATTTGCAAAACCGGTCTCTATCTGTGCGTCTATTGCTTTGCCTTTTGTGATAAGCTTTTCAAGTCCTCCAAATTCATCATCAATCTGATAATCCATGGATTTACTTTTTCTTGTCCTTACAGCAGAAAGCATGTTTTTGAAATTCATCCGGGCACCTGACGCCACCAGATTTCCGATAACTGCTCCATCTGATTTTTCTATCTGATGAAACATTCTGTAAATTCCAATATAGGCTTCTCTTTCCTCATTGGTAATCTTTCCTGACCTGTCAAGCTTTTGTAAAAACTCTGAATATTTCCCTGCGTCTTCCTTACCGTCTTTTTGCTGCTCATTTAAATACTTATCAAGCTCTCCAAGACTCATCTTCAAAGGATTCTTATTTTCCCTTATCATTTTCAGGGTAGTAGCAGGTGTCATTTTTTCTATTACGCCTGTGACAAGACTGTCTGCACGCTTTATACTGTCAATATTCTCTTTTGTGATTTCCATACTGTTATATCCAAGTATTCTGACCGCCCTTCGATTCTGACTGGTGGTCTCTATACCCATGTCTTTTAATATGTCATCAACATTTCTAAAGGCCTTTGAAATCTTGTCACCAAGATCCTTTCGCGGTGCAGTCATAAGTGTTTCATACTTTTCTACTGCATTTGCACCTTCAATATTTTGATTTTTTCCGGCTTCATGCAAAGTACTGATAGTATGCTCACTTATCTGTGGAGCTACCTTTCCCAGAAAATGTACCGGCATATTTGCAAGTTCATTAGTCTTTAAAATAGTCTCCTCAAATATTTCTGCCCTTATGCTGTTTTCCTGTGCTGTATCACCTTTATAAAGTACTGCTTTTATATTTTCTTCAATCTGCTTAAGCTCATCCACCAGTTTTGAAAGCTCTGTTAAGTCAACATTTATACCACTTTTGATAAGCATTCTTCCGGCTTTCTGAGTCATCATAAGTCTTGTTTCTTCTAACTGTCTTCTTACTTCTATCTCTCTTAACCGAGTCTGTGATGTACTGTCTTTATTTGGTTCATCATAATTTTCTTCATCTAAGCTTTTTTTATCTGAAGTCTTTTTATCAGGATTATTTTTCCAAATATCTATCTGTTTCTGACTTTCACAGAGGTTTTTAAGATTGATTTCTTCCCCATTTTTAACAGAATTACTGATTGCCTCATCCGTAATACTGTCAATCTCATTTAAGATTCTGCAAGCCTCCTGTGAAAGGCTGCTTTCGCCTGTCAAAAGTGTATCCTTGGCTGCCTTTCCATTTGAAATAGCAGTAGCACACATATTTAAAAGCTTATCCGCATCAGGTGGAAGCTCTATATTCTTTATATCCGATACAAGTGTAAGATTCTCATCATTAAGCTCAATGCCTGCCTCAACAAGCCACTTTGCATTCTCAATTACCTTGTCAAGCTGCCTTTCATTTGCAGCAAGCCCTGATTCCTTCGCAATGGCTTCAATCTGATTATCAATACTATCCCAGCTGATGTCATCTGCTTTTCTTGCATAATAGCCTGAACCCTCACTGTAATAGCCTTTAGCCTGTTTTAAAGCTCCCTGTCCGCTGTTTACATACTGAGCCTTATAGAGATTGTCTATTGTAGGTGCCTTTTTATTCTGCACCATATACTTTACTGCCGAATCAGAAATATCTGCTATTTTTGAAGCCTCATCAAAAGCAGCTATAAGTCCTTCTATATTTTCCTTTGTGACAGGAATGTCAGATTTGTTAAATACCTCTGCTATACTATCTGCAACTGACTTTACAAGCTCATTGACATTTGCACTGTTTCCTACTATTTCCTTTACTTTTTCTTTATCCAGATCGTCATTATATCCCTGTATTTCCACACCTGACTGTGCAAGCTTTACCTTTATCTCATCTACAATACTTACATAGGTCTCTACATCTGTTGCCTTTGCGTCAAAGCCTTCTTCCTGAAGCTTACGAAAATCTTCATCTGAAACGCAATTAGACATCACTATCATAAAGTCTGTCCGGGCATTAACATTTACATTGCCCACCTGCTGCATAATATCTTCCTTCGTCAATCCATGACTGCTATATGCCTCGTTATCCATAACTTTATCAGCGATGTCTAAAATACAACCTGTCCTTTGCACTTTCTGTGCTCTGACAGCACCATATCCGGTTTTATCATTAATATTGTAGCTATCCTTAATATAAGTATCTTTTAAGCTTTTGCTATCTCTACCAGATGTGGAGAACTGTGATTCAACCGTAATATTCATAAAATGATCACGCCCTCCGACAGCCTGCCAATTACAGGCTCAATTTTCAACTATATTTTTTATATCGAATTATTTTTGTAAAAACTTTAGAGGCTTTAGTGATTTACATATCTAACACAACATAAAAAAGTGCATGCGTATGCATGCACTTTTTTATGTTGTGTTAGAGTTCTACTCCATTCTCTTTAAGAAGTGCCTGTGCACTTTCTACTGAGTCTACACCTGTCTTATTTTTGATTGGTGCAAATTCATAATTTCTCACTACCTCAAATGATAAGCAGTTATCAAGCAGATGTATCATATCAAGAACAAGAAGTTCAAACTTATATCCGTTTGGAGTCTCAGGTTTTACAATATTACCTGCTTTATCAATATATGGTATCTTCTTCTCAACTACATGAACCGGCATGTTTGCATTCATAATCTCTTCAAGCTTGTCTACTCTGAAAAGATAGTTAAGGATAACACCAAAATTGTATGAAAGCTCACCATTTGCTTCTCTTGAATTGATGATTTCCTCTGTCATTTCATAATATTCTACGATAGATGGTTTTCCATCTTCAAGGCAAAGTACACCAACCTTCTCGTTTGGATCAGCTTTTCTTACTACCTTTGCACCGCTTACACGTCCGGAATCAATAGTAGCACCTACAAATACAGGGTCTGCTATTCTCTGAAGTACGTTATCTACTGCAAAGATATTTAACCACTCTATTCCTCTTTCTTTTACGTCATTTAATACACCTGTAACTGCCATAGAATAGAACCAGCCGCCATTTCCGTTTGGAGAAAGTGAAAGTGAATCAGCAGCCTCCATAAGAAGCTTTCCATCAAAATCTACAGATGGAGCCATTTCCTGTTTGAAGAATTTAACAAAATCCTTTGGATATCCAAAATAATTTTTCTCCTCAAAGAATGCGATTGTTTCATCATTATTCTTATCACTTGTCATGATGTATAAAGGAACAAAGCAGCCTGCCTTATCTGTTACATCTAATAAATTACGGATAAGTCTCTCAAAAATATATACATCTTTAGTAATACCTATATTGTATTTACCCTTTGGACCGTCTGAGCCAAGTCTTGTACCCTGTCCACCTGCAAGTAAAACAGCACCTACCTTGCTTGCCTTAATAGCTTCGATACCAACCTGCTCATATTTAGCCTTATCAGCCTCTATATCTTTTACCTCAAGAGCAGACAATGGCTCAAGCTTACCTCTCTCCTGTGCAAGCTCCTCATGTCCTGCCATAGCAACCATAGACCAGTCAATTTTCTCTACCTGTGCAGCAAGCTTTGCTTTTCCTGCCTCATCAAGCTTCTGGTATGCCTCATAAATATGCTCCTGTCCATGCTCTTTTAATACGTTCATTAATTCATTATCGTTCATTTTTTCGCTCCTCTCCTAATGAGTAAATATAATGTGGAATAGTAATTGTAAATAGTTATAATATAACAACAAACTGTTAAATTATTCCATAAGATATGATACGTTAGTACCATTTAAAAGTCAATGTTTAAGTATCATGTATATATTTTATTTTTTCACAATATTTTTTTCAAAAAGCTGTACCTCATAAGGCTTAAGCATGCCTTCTTTTTCACCCTCAAGCATTATATATCTGTCATTAAGACTGTACACCTGCTCTTCATTACTATGATTTATAACAAAAAGCCACTGCTTGTGTGAGTTCTCTCTTGTCATCATCTCTACTTCACTGCCTGATGTTCCAAGTGTAGTAATATTACATTTGCTTATCAGATATGACGAAAGCTCATCCATAAGCTCTTCTTCAGGCTCTGTGCCAACATACCAGGTCATTCCTTCACCATACTCATATTCTGTTATTGCAGGAGTCTGCCTGTAAAAGCTTGTGCTGTATTCGGCAATACTCCTTGCTCCCTTTAATGTAATGATGTCTGCCCACTTTGAAATCGGATATTCTCTTTTTTCATAGAGTATGGCACCTTCTTTTTCAAAAAGACAGTCATACTCAGGTATCTCTATACCGCATATTTCACCAAGTCTTCCCGGAAGCTCCATATCTGTCATACATATATTGTTGGCATCCTTCACACCTGTACGCATTGTGAGCACCAGATGTCCCCCATTAGCAACATAGTCAATATAATGCTTTTCAAGCTCCGGCGTCATAAGATACTGTAATGGTGCTATAACCAGCTTGTACTTTGAGATATCATCCATTTCCTGTACAAAATCCACCGGCACATTTCTGTCAAAGAAGCCCTTATAATACTTGCAAATATGCTCTACATATTTAAGCTGTGGATGATTTGGCTGTATATCCAAAGCATAATTTTGTCTGAAAGAATGTACTATTGCAACCTCCGTGTTTGGCATCGAGCCCTCAAGCTCATCCATATATGAGCCAAATCTGCCTATAAGCTCTTTTGCCTCATAATAAGTCCTTCCGGGATTACCACTATGGCCAAGTATGCCATGCCAGTATTGCTCTGTTCCCATAGCACAGGTACGCCATCTGAAAAAGCACACTGCATCAGCACCATGTGCAACTGACTGCATTGCCCATGCAGACATCTGTCCGGGCTCGACAGCCCTGCCCATAGTACCCCAGCCTGCTATTGATGACTGCTGTTCCATTATCCAGAAAGGCTGCTTCTTGTACCCTCTGACTACATCATGTGATGCTGCAATCTCATCTATCGGCTGATGTGGCTGCTTCTGCCAGTTACCTGCCGGATAAATATCATTTGAAACAAAATCAAGAAGCTTGCCCAGATCATAATAGTCTACCTTATTATCAAAACACATATAATTGTGTGTAATAAAATGATTTGGGCAGTTCTGTCTTATAATATCAGCCTGCCATTTTGCAAAATCGACTATTAAATCAGAACAAAAACATTTCCAGTCAAGCATGGCTGAAGGATTTTCACCAACTGCCGTAATAAGCGGAGTGCTTATCTGTTCAAAGCTGTTATACCCCTGACTCCAGAAAGCAGTTCCCCATGCTTCATTTAGTACCTCTATACTTCCATATTTATTGTTAAGCCATTTTTGGAAATGAGTCTTGCAGGAATCGCACATACAAAGATCATAATGTGAATTACCAAGCTCATTATCTATCTGCCATCCTATAACACCCTTGTTATCTGCAAATCTTTGTGACATTGCTGTCACAAATCTCTTTATATGTGACCTGTATACAGGATTTGACTGACAGTCATGATGTCTGCCACCAAAATGTCGCATACGTCCCTGATAATCTATCGGCTGTATCTTGGGATTTTTATCTATTATCCACGCTGGTGGCGCTGCTGTAGGGGTTCCAAGTACTGCCTTAATACCGTAGCTGTCAAGCAATGATATAGCATCCTCAAGCCATTCAAAATGAAATTCGCCTTCATTTGGCTCCATTTTGAACCATGAAAATTCAGCAAGTCTTACCACCTGTACACCCATTTCCTTCATCAGCTTCACATCTGTCTCCCAGCGACTTTTTGGCCAGTGCTCAGGATAATAATCCACACCAAAATGAATTCCCATTTTATATACTACCTTTCTTTAAATAATATTCATCAGATTTTCAACAAGCTTTGCACAGTGAGCTGCTGCCGCACGTTCAAATTCAGGATAATCCATATGTGCACTTCCATCTGCCTTGTCAGAAATAGCTCTGATAACAACATAAGGAATTTTATTGAGGTATGCACAATGGGCAATTGATGCGCCCTCCATCTCTGTACATGAACCATCAAATGTGGCTATAAGTCTGTCTTTTACCTCTGCTGATGAAATAAACTGATCACCGCTAAGTACTCTTCCCTCATATACACTGATATCAGGATTTACTTTCTTACATACTTCTATTGCTTTCTCTACAAGCTTTCTGTCAGCCTTAAAGAAAGATTCCTCCATCTGTGGAATGATTCCCGGCTCATATCCTAAAGGACTTACATCCATATCATGCTCTACCGCATCTGTTGATACAACTATATCTCCAATATTTATCTCTGCACGAAGTGAACCTGCTACTCCCGTATTTACAACTGCATCTACATCAAAAAGATCTGCAAGAAGCTGTACACAGATTGCAGAATTTACCTTACCAATACCGCACTGTACTATTACAACATCTTTTCCATTAAGCTTGCCTTCATAAAATTTCTTTCCTGTCTTTTCGGTGATTTTTGCATTTTCAAGCTTTGAAATAAGTTCCTCTACTTCAAGCTCCATTGCTCCTATAATACCAATCCTGTTCATTAAACTAACCATGCCTTTCTACTATTTAAATTTCTAATCCTTTAACAATTATTCAGGATATACAAGTCTGTCCTCTTTTATATCATAAAGTACATTATCAAGATATCTCTTTGCAAGATAATTTGCCATTGGAAGATTCATATCCAGATAATTACCACAATCCTTTGCCGAAGCCCCCGGTACCTCATCCTTAAAATCACGTATAAACTCATACATCTCTATCATAAGTGGAACTATGTCTTTCGATTCATAGTCACCTGCAAGAAGCAGATAAAATCCGGTACGACATCCCATTGGTCCAAAATATATGGTCTTATCTTTATAATCCTTATGATTTCTCAAAAATGTAGCCGCAAGATGCTCTATAGTGTGCATCTCAGCTGTATTCATCACAGGTTCTTCATTTGGAGATGTCATTCTAAGGTCAAATGTAGTAATAACATTATCTCCTACTGTATCTTTTCTTGATACATACACACCCGGCTGAAGCTTGATATGATCAATCGTAAAGCTGGCAATTTTTTCCATATTAAAACCTTTTCCTTTCCTGTATTAAACAACTATGTTTCTCTCTTTTCCCAAGCAAAAAGCCTTTATATTTTCATAGGCCTCTCTTGCACAGCGGAGTCTGGCTTCATGACTTCCCCATGCCATATGTGGTGTTATAATCAGTTTTGTACTGTCTTTTATCTTTCCAAGCGGATTAGAGGCGGCAATTGGCTCCTGTACCAGTACATCAAGACCTGCTGCCGCAATCTTACCCTGTGTAAGTGCATCATAAAGATCCTGTTCATCAACTACAGGTCCCCGCGCAACATTAATAAGTATCGCTGTCTCTTTCATCTTGTCAAAAGCCTGCGCATTCATAAGCTTCTGCGTCCTGTCAGTAAGAGGACAATGTAATGATAAAATATCTGACTGCTCCAAAAGCTCATCAAAGCTTACTCTCTCATAATCTATTGTATTATTATTTCCGGATGCTGAATAGTAAATTACATGACAGCCAAACACCTTGGCAATCTCTGCCACCTTTCGTCCAATATTTCCAAGCCCGACTATTCCCCAGGTCTTTCCTTCAAGCTCTGTAAAATATGGTTCAAAGCATGTAAATATAGGACATTTCTCATATTCACCATTTTTGACATAGCTGTCATAAGCAGGAAGCTTTTCCAACAAATAAAGTGCCATTGCAAATGTATGCTGGGCAACAACAGGAGTAGAATAGCCTACTGCATTTGTCACTTTAATACCTCTTGATTTGCAGTATTCAAGATCTACATTGTTATATCCTGTAGCTGTTTCACTTATTAATTTCAGATTCTTTGCACCTGCAAGA
The DNA here is from genome assembly GCA_017424235.1 of Lachnospiraceae bacterium. Lineage (GTDB taxonomy): Bacteria > Bacillota > Clostridia > Lachnospirales > Lachnospiraceae > COE1. Next base: position 10,157 of record JAFPAQ010000087.1, read on the forward strand.
GTACTTTCATTAAGAGGTGCTTTATTTGCTATTATTATTTCCGCATCCTTTACTCTTTCTGCCACCTGTTCAGACGTAGTGGTATCATAATAGGTCACATCTCCAAATTCTTCAAAAAAGGAAATATCAATGTCATTTCCAAGACTTACTTTCTCCAATACGACAAGCTTCATGATAATAATCCTGCCTTTCTTTCACAATAGGGACGGAGCCAATAACGTTTAGTTAAGCTTTTCGCAATAGGGACAGGGCTTCTGTATCGTTGGAATCACGATACAGCAAGCCCCGTCCTTATTTCTAAAATATATAATTTTGGTATATTTTAAGCTTAACTAAACGTTATTGGGCTCACACCCTTTAGTTTACATATGATTCATACAAATATCAAGCTATGAATTCAACCTTTTTTAAGTTATATATAGTCACATTTTATTTATAGAATAGACTACTTTTTTGAATTTTTCATTTTTCCAATATATTTCTGTGCAAAAGCATCTACTCCAAATTTATCAGTAGTGACATTATCATTCGGTTTCAGATTACCAAAATTGATAAATCCCTGATAATTTGTAAAGTATGGAAGCTTTGGTTTATTTATATTTTGCAGATTGTCAGACCAGTTTAAAATATTACCTTTCTTTTCCGGTGATGATGTATCCTGTCCTGTTGCTTTTATATCATCTATTGCTCTCTTTGTTATTTCTGCCTCTGTCATAACAACACTGCTTTCATTTTCAGACCCAGGCTGCGTATTATCAGCTAAAACTACATCCTCTGTCACTTCATTATTTTCAGAACTTTTTTCAGTTGAAGCAGCACTGTCATAGTCTTCCTTATAATATTTTCCTACATCACCTGCTGTACCACTATAATCCGGATTACAAAATCCCATAATCCTGATAGATGCATGATCTGCCCTTCTTAAGTTGGAAATATTGTATTTACGCCAGTAAACACCATTTGGACTTCCGGTATTTCCTTCTATTGTATAATAATATGTACCATCATTTTTAATATAAATACCTGCATGGTCCGGTCCATCTTTAAGATTTCCATTTGTATCAAATACAACTACATCTCCCGGCTTTGGTTTATATGATTTATCAAATGGTGAATTGTCTTTTGCACCATGTGGACTTGACCAGCCAACATCTGATTTGCTGTGATATCTGCCCTGTCTTGAAAACCACTGTGCAGTGCGCGAGCTGCTGCTAAAATCACCACTTGATGGCCAGTTTGAATGATCTATGCCTGCATTATATGCACACCATGTAACAAAACTCATGCACCATTTCTGATTATTTGCAATTCTTAAAGATTCTGCATATGCATTGTCATTATCCGTACCTTCTATAAATCCCAACTGACTTATAGCCAGATTTACCGCATTATCCTGAATATCTAAAGCCAGCTCAGGAAGTGGCAGTATCTTAGTTGATTTTACATACTTAAACTCTGCATATACCTTGCTGTCTTCTTCACCCTCCTCATCTTCTTCCTCATCATCAGTCTTTATCTGACATTTTACATTAGCACTGAATGAAGAAATTTTAAAACTTTCCCCGCTCAGTACAATCGTAATATTATAATATTCATCATAATTATATTTTCCAATTGAATCACTACAGCTGGTCCTTAATGTCTCCTTTGCATTGATAGTAAGCTTGTTTCCTTCCTGTGACACACTTGTCACTGTCATATGCGGACTTACACTTGCAAGGGTCAATCCGGCATTTGAAAGATAATTTTTATAATCCTCAAAATGTGATTTTACTGAACTTACTACACTGTCTGAAGCAAATACAGAAGTATTTACATTACTCTCCTTTGATATATTTCTAAAGGCAGATAAATACTCAGTAAGCATTTCTACTACTTTTTCCGTCTTATCCGGATTCCAGTCAAAAACTAACCTGAAATCATTATTTGAATATATATACTCATCACGTTCATGTTCTATTTCTTTATTTTCATTTATCCTTGTTTCTGTCTCTTCTTCTGTTGTTGTTTCCTCTTCCGTTGTCGTTTCTTCTGTTGCCGTTATCTCTTCTTCTGTTGTTGTCTCTGTCTCCTGTTCTTTTGACTCTTCTTTACTTTGCGATTCACTTTCTTCCTTTGATGAGGATTCCTCACTTGAGGATGACTCCTGACTCGATGAGCTTTCCTCATTTGATGAAAACTCCTGACTCGATGAGCTTTCCTCATTTGATGAAGACTCCTGACTCGATGAGCTTTCCTCATTTGATGAAGACTCCTGACTCGATGAACTTTCTTCACTTGAGGATGACTCCTGACTTGATGAGGGTTCCTCACTTGAGGATGACTCCTGACTCGATGAGCTTTCCTCATTTGATGAAGACTCCTGACTCGATGAACTTTCTTCACTTGAGGATGACTCCTGGCTCGATGAACTTTCCTTGTTTGATGAGGATTCCTCGTTTGATGAAGACTCTTGACTTGATGGGTTTTCTTCTTTATTTGATGACGAATCAGGTTCGTTTGAAGATGATGGCTCCGGAATTGATGTTGAAACTTCTGTATCATCATGTCCTGCCGGTTCATCAGTTCCTTCGGATTCTACAGATTCTTCAGATTCTACACTTGATGATATCTCTGTTTCCCCCTCTGCAAAGGCTAACATCGGATTTGAAAAACATAAAGCAAAAGACATAATATAACTTATAAATTTAAATGATTTCCTTCTCAATTATAACACAACCTCTCTTACACAAATTATGTTATAATTATACACTAAACAAATAATAATTAACAGACATTTTATTCTAATTAATTGAATATTTTCACAATTTGTCACTTTTTACTTACATGAAACTTATACAATAAATTATGCTCAAAAATAGTGCAAAAACATAATATATATCTTGAACAAAGTCAAGGTTACTGTTCGATTATCAACACGCCACGCCCGAGCCACTGCATTTGCACCTCGGACTTTTTGACCATACTTTCGAATGTTTTATTAAAACTAATTTGTAACTATTCAGTAGGTCTGCGCATTTATTGCGCTGACTGTGAGAAGTAGTAGTGGTAGGAATCCATGAATCAACGAAATTATGATATTATTCTAGATTATGTATAATATCCTTCACTTTTCCTAATTCTGTACCTGGAGCAGTTAACGAATCAAATACTTTTCTTAGGCAGACTCATATCGTCATCCACTTTACAGACATCATATGCCGAATCTGTACAAAACATGTCGGCCATTTCTATTTTTAGCTTGTTCAAAATATCTGATATCTTATCTGTATCTGGCCCATTTCCAACAGACTCTCCGTCTATATAAAGTGAAGACATATGCTCATATACTTCCTTTTCTAAAAATTCAGGTCAATAATAATGGAAAGGTGAACCACTTTTCACATAAACTCCTGATGATGCTATAAGAACACCCTTCTTCCAATTGCCGAATGATGTTGAATCGAATAATAGAAAGAAATAGTCATGAAATATCATTTTATTGTCATATTGTTCTACAAGTTTATCAACATTTTTTACTCTAGCCATATCTATTGGTGTACCCTGTACATAGAACATTTTGCTTAATCTAACCGAATTACATATTTCACATATTTTATCATTAACACAATCTGTAAAATCGGTTCTGTATTCCATTATTTCATCACTAAATTCAACCTCAAAATCCAAATAATTATCGTCATCGTTATCAGAATAATCATTATAATATTCTTCGATTTTCGACACACAATCTACTGCTCTCGAAAAGAAGTACCTACAAGAATCTTTAAAAACATCTTATCACTCACAACGAGGCGGTTTAGCAATGTATATTTATTTTGAATATGATGGTTATTGGTATATGGCAGATAATCTGAATGGAGTTAGATATAATAATTGTAGATCTGAACTTGTTGATTATATCCGCAATGGAGGCACATTTCGCCTTGCACATGCCTACGATGAAAAAGAAAACTATGTAAAAGCTAGAGATATTGCTGCTTTTGAGATGTTGTCGGATCAGTTATATACACTGCTAAGAAAGATACGCAAATATAATCCAACTGCTGATATTTGTATGAGCGATGGAAAAATAGAGCTGTATAGTTATAAATTTGATAAACGAGTCAGTGCATCCTCAGTAGACAGTAAAAAAATATAGGTTCAAATATATTGAAATTATACGAATATTGAGCTATACTTATAACATAAAAGGCAATACCGATAGACGGTTTGTCCTAATTAACAGTTACAAACAAAAATAACCGCTAAGTTTGCAGACATGGGCGGTTATTTTTGTGCCTATTTTTTCTGACCGATGGCGTAGCCGATAGCGAACATGGTGCCGCACAAGCTGATAACGCCGATCAGACCTTCTATGGTCAGCATCTAAATACGTCCTCCTTAGTATATTTTCCATACAGAATACCTCCTTTCGTGGAAGTTCTGGGAAAACCCGCAAAGGACAAACCGCCTACCGTTATGGTATTGCCAATAATATTTTATCATATTTCAGGCTTCAGGACAATAAATTTAAGATTCTTTTCATATGAGATAAAATGATGGAATACCAGCGTTTTATCAGAAACCGCCAGATTGACAGAGCAAAGAAGCTCTTAAAAAACCTCGATCCGGAAACATATAAGAAAGGTCCAAATGATGTTACCCGCTTTATTAAAAGAGTATCATCCACCAAATCGGGAGAAGAAGTTAACAACAGTTATGAGATAGATCAAAGTGTTATAGATGAAGAGGA
>JAFPAQ010000088.1 GCA_017424235.1 Lachnospiraceae bacterium
ATTAAGAAGCAAAAAGACATACCAGTAAAGAAAAACATAGGGAAGATATTTCGAGGACACAACATAATAGAGTATAAAAGTCCTACAGATTATTTGTGTATCGATGATTATTATAAGGGATATGCTTATGCAATGTTTTATAAATCAGATACACAAAAAGTAGATGAAATACCAATAAGTGATATAACACTGACTTTTGTAAGTACAAAATATCCACAAAAGTTTGTAGAGCATCTGAAAACAAAATGGAATTACAAGTTTGAACAAAAGTATCAGGGAATATATTATATTCAAAAAGAAAATGATATTCTTCCGACACAGCTGATTGTCACATCAAGACTCAGTTTGGAAGATAATCTCTGGCTTCGAAGCTTAACAAATAAGCTTGAAAATAAAAATCAAATACAAAAGATAGTTAATGAATACCATAAAAATAAGAAAAATAAGTTGTATGAGTCAGTAATGGATATAATAGTAAAAGCGAATCATAAGGAATTTGAGGAGGCGAAGGGTGATATGTGTAAAGCGTTGGAAGAATTAATGGCAGATGTAATAGAGGAAAGAGTTGAACAAAAAGTTACAGAAAGAGTCGAGCAAGAAGTTGCAGAGAGAGTCGAACAGAAAGTTACAGAAAGAGTCGAACAAGAAGTTGCAGAGAGAGTCGAAGAAGCAACAAAGAAAGCTATGGAACAAAGTGAGCTTATAAATTCAATTAAGGTATTTAAAAAATGCTTAAAACGTGGAGACAGTAAGCAGGAAGCAATGGATTTTTCTGAAATTGACCAGACACTTGCTGATGAACTCTATGAGGAATTTCTTAAGGAGCAATAGGGGCGTTTTTGTATCAGGCTTCCCAACATAGTAGCAAAAGAGACAAGGCTTGCTGTATCGTGTTTCCAATATAGTAGCAAAAGTGAGCAATAGGGACGGGGCTTGCTGTATCGTGCTTCCCAACGATACAGAAGCCCCGTCCCTATTGCGAACGTATATTACAGCCCCGTCCCTATTGCGAACATATGATACAGAAGCCCCATCCCTATTGCTAACGTATACAGGTTCACCCCGCGAACATTACAAAGAAATTGTACCATTTTCTGTTTTATGATAAAATAGAAGATATATGTAACTTTAATAGTTGATGGTATATAAGATGTAATTTCGGGGGAACAAAAGAGATATGAGAGATGGGGATTACAAATATGAATCAGATAAAGTAGGCAAGCTGATATTTAAGGTATTCATGTTCTTTTTAATAGGACTGACATTGATAATATGTTTTGAATCACCGGGAATGGATAAGTTCAGGGATCTGTATAAGATTAATCCATGGTTTGGAGAGAACTGGTGCTATGTGGATGGCAGAGATGATAATAATGTAAGGATCAACAGTGGTAATTATCTCAGGCTGGAGGCAAATGAGGGGCATGTCATCATTGAGAAGATAATAGACTTTACGCCACAAGACAATGAGTACCTTATGTTTCGCTTGCGCGCTTTCACTGTAAATGTGTATGTCAATGACGAGCTTGTCTATGAAAATGCCGTGTATGAGAAGTATCGTGATTATATAGGAAAGCTCTATCTGATGCACCTGATATCGATGAAAGATGTTGTGGAAGGTGACAGAATCAGACTGGAAATCGGAATGGATAAAGAGGATCACTTTAATGTACAGTATGTTTCGGTGGGAGACCGCTATGCGCTGACCGCATATATCTTCAGACAGTCCGCAACGAGCCTCATTATCTGTGCTGTGGCATTGGTACTCATTGTTTTGTGTATCATTACCAGCTTCTCCTCAACTCTGATAGATCAGGTTCGCGATATAAGCGCACTGCGATGGCTTGCAAAGTTTTTGGGCGCGGCAGTCGTGTATATTGCGATGGATTCAGGCTGTATGGAGATATTTCTCAAAAAGATGTCCCTTGTAAGCTGGCTGAACAGCATGGCACTTTTGATGCTGCCAATACCGTTTATCATGTTCACAAAGTATGCGTTTTTTCCCGGACATAAGCGGTATGAGATGTTAGCGACCATCAATTTTGCCATCTGTGTTATTGCAATTGCAGCCTACACATTGTTTGCATACAGTCTTAATCATTTTTATATATGTGTACATCTGCTGATTGCAGCAGACATCATAGCGTGTATTGTCAGCTTTGTGCAGGAGAAAATAATGCCCTCGCCGGAGGTGCTCATCGGTTACTGTGCGATTGTCGTGACGGCATTGCTCAGTATGGCGTCCTACTGGTGTGGTTTCCTGCATCCGGCATCGACGCTGTTTGGATACGGTCTGCTGATTTTCAGCTGCAATGTGCTTTTCTGGATCGTGCGAAGCCGCTATGAGTTAAAGCAGGTGCGCGAAGAGGTCAACCAGATCAAGCTGCAGCGGGACAAGGAAGCAGCGGAGGATGCAAACAAGCAAAAGAGCCGTTTTCTATCGCAGATGTCACATGAGATAAGAACTCCGCTAAATGCCATACTGGGTATGAATGAGCTGATCATGCATGAGACGAACAATGAGACTATATTAAGATATGCCGGCAACATACAAAGCGCGGGAAGGACATTGCTTGCACTGATAAATGATGTGCTGGATTTCTCTAAGATTGAGTCAGGAAAGCTTGATATCGTAGAGTCGGATTATTCTCTTTCCTCTCTTTTGAATGATATTGTCGTTATGACAAAGGGCAGGGCAGTTGACAAGGGGCTCGACTTTCTGCTGGATATTGATGAGACATTACCGGATCTTGTGTGGGGTGATGAAATCCGCGTTAAACAGATTATTACCAATCTGATGACCAATGCAATCAAATATACAAAGACAGGCTGGGTACAGCTTTGTGTAAAGCGAAAAGAATATTCGGAATATCTTGATGAGGATAGGATAAGGCTTGAAATCATAGTGTCCGACAGTGGCATGGGAATACGTGAAGAGGAAAAGTCAAAGCTCTTCACAGAGTTTGAGCGTCTGGACAGACAGAAGAATAAAAGTATCGAAGGTACCGGACTTGGTCTTTCCATCACAGCGAAGCTGGTGGCTTTGATGGAGGGTACGATTTCTGTGGAAAGCCAGTACCAGAGAGGTTCGTCTTTTATAGTGACGATACCGCAGAAGGTAGTATCCGATATGCCTATCGGCGACTACAAGAAACGCTTCGAGGCACTTGGCAATGAGAGCAGGGACAATATACCGATGGAAAATCTGAACTTTGCAGGCAGGCAGGTGTTGGTAGTTGATGACAATGAGATGAATCTGGATGTCATAGCTTCCATATTAGAGCTTATGGAAATAACTGTAGAGCGTGCCGGCGGAGGTCAGGAGGCAATCAACCGCCTTGATAATAAAAAGTATGATCTTGTCCTGACTGATGACATGATGCCTGAAGTGGGAGGAACAGAGGTCATGCGGTATCTGCGAAGCAGGTCAGAGTGTATCAACCACAGCACACCTACTGTCGTGCTGACGGCAAATGCCGTCGCAGGTGCAAGAGAAGAATATGTCAAAAAAGGATTTGACGATTATATGACCAAGCCAATCGACATAGATGTGCTTCAAAAGATACTAGTGCGGTATCTGGGCTGACAGGGATGCCACAGGGGACAGATATTGAGCAAAGGGAGATATGATATAGTAGCAGAAGAACTGTTACTGTTGCGAAATTGTGTTGAATAATTTGAAAATATGCACTATAATTTTAAAATGAAGAAATAATAAAATGTACTCTCGGAATCTGTTTAAAAGATTTCGAGAGTATATTAAATATAAAAGGGGAATTGTTATGATTAAGAAAAAATTGTTAAGACGTGCATTGCCTGTATTGTTAAGTGTTGCAATGGTATGTCAGTCGGCTCCGGTTATATCAATGGCTGCAGAAGGTGATGTAGCTTATGTTGCAGAGAAAGCTGTTGAAGAGAGCAAAGAAGAAGAAAGCACAACAGCAGAGAGAAGCAAGGAAGAAGAAAGCTCATCTGCTGAGAGAAGCAGGGAAGAAGAAAGCGCAACTGCTGAGAGAAGCAAGGAAGAAGAAAGTTCATCTGCTGAGAAAAGCACGGAGGAAGAAAGCTCATCTGCTGAGAAAAGTGGGGAAGAAGAAAGTTCATCTGCTGATAAATGCAGTGAAGAAGAGACAACAACTGATGATGAAAACGGTGAATCAGATACTACAGTAACAGAGGATAGCTCACAAGAAGATACCGGCGAGACTCAGGAAGAGACAACAACTGAGGAAGAGAAAGATGATATTGTAATAAAACCATCGGAATATGATATATATACGATGCCAGATGAGCCTGTGATAGAGCTTGCAGAGACAGATTTTAATAAGGGATTTCAGACTCTTTTGGAGAATGATACACAACTTGCAAACAATATGGGCGAGCTTGAGGCACAGTGGGATAACAGTAAATATTTTACGGAAGTAAAAAATCAGAATCCGTATGGCACCTGCTGGGCACATGCTGCAATAGGACTTATGGAATATTCATTAAAGAAACAGAATATAATGGAAAATCCTGACCTCTCAGAGCATCATCTTGCCTATTTTGCCTACAATACGGGTTATGATGTCCTGGGAAATGCTTCTAATGATACCATTACCTGTAGTAATACAGGAGCAGACCTGTACAATATGGGTGGTAATTACTGGCTGGCTGCCAACAGACTTCTTAACTGGCAGGGCGCGGCTGGCGAGGCAGGATATCCTTATTCAAATATGCCTGGTAAAATAGCTTCTGATAAGGCTCAGGATACAGTGGCAATACTTAAAAACTGCTATTTTATACCAACTAAGGATGTAGTGACCGGTAGTGATAATAACAAAAAACTCCAGCTGCGAAACCAGCTGAAAACCCTTATAAAAGAGTATGGCGGCGTAATGTGGACCTATAATCATCAGAATGAATATATGCATGATGTAGTAAAGGATGGAGAGAAGGAATCTACAAACTATTATTCAGGTACGCATTTGAGTGGAACCAATCATGCCATAGAATTGGTAGGCTGGGATGACAATTATTCGAGAGAAAATTTTCAGGAAGACTGCCGACCTGAAAATGACGGTGCATGGCTTATAAGAAACAGCTGGGGTACATCCATAGGCAAGGACGGATATATGTACATGTCTTATGAAGAGCGTACTCTGGGATGTTCTAACTCGGCGTCAGTATATATTGCAGGTAATAAATCAGATTATGACAATAACTATTTTTATGATAATGTTGTGTCAAACAGCCTTCCGTCTATAGGCAGTTTAAATAAGATAGCGGCTGTGTATGATGTAAAGAATACTGTTGAACAGCTTAAGGCGATATCGTTTATAAGTGCAGCTGCTGATGTAAATTATTCGATACAGATATATAAGCTGGATGCAGATGGTACAGTAAGCAATCCTGAAAAAGGAACAGCACTTCTGTCTGAGCCTGTAACAGGCAAGGTTGCCTATTCGGGCGTATATACGGTTGAACCGGGTAAGAGCATTTATTTGCAGCAAAATGACAAATTTGCCATAGTGGTAAGCTTTCCCGGAAAAAATGGAAGAATGTATACAAGTCCAAGTGGCACGTCAAATGGTGTAAGTGTGCATGACGAATGTGCACAGGGACAGATGTTTGTAAATATAGGCAGCAGCTGGTCAGATTGTGGAAAGGGTTCATCACCATATTCGTTTAATCTCAATGCACTTACAAAAGATGTAGATATATCCTCTATTGATGTAACTTTGTCTATTGACAGGCAAAAGCCTGAAGGACTGACCGGTGAGCTGGTCAATAAACTGAGCTGGAACAATATAGATATTTTTGATTATGATGTGTACCGAAAAGAGGTTTCGGATGATGGAGAAAGTGGAGAGTATGTAAAGCTTGCGACAGTGAAAACAGGTTCATATGACGATACAATACCTGATACAGACTGGGGCAAAGACTTTAAATACAAGGTTGTGGTGCTCTCTACAAATTCAAATGAAGTAAACGCTGAGGGATATAAATTAAAACCTGTACTTAACACACCTGTATGCAGCAGTGCAAAGGTGTCTTTGGAGTGGGCAGCTATATCCGGTGCGACCTCATACATCATCGAGCGTTCTATTGGAAATGCAGAAGCATTTGAGGAAATAAAAAAAGACTGTACAGAATGTAAATATGTTGATGATACAAAAGGTCTGGTAATGGGAGACTATTACTACAGAATAAAAGCTGTCGGTGAAAAGAATCAGAGCCTCTATTCAGATGCTCAGAGCATAGAGGCAGGTACGGTAGATGACAGACTGACAGTAAGATTTTTTGGCAGGGATGGAAGTCTGTTAAAAACCGAAAAGGTAAAACCGGGACTTGGTGTGAAGCCACCTGAGGCTCCAACGGTAATAGGATATGAATTTAAGTCATGGAGTGAAGCCTCTGACAATGTGACCAAAGATATGGACATATATGCGCAGTACACACCTGTAAAATATAAAATAACCTATGTATTAAATGGAGGTACAAATAATTCCTCAAATCCTGATACTTATTCGATTGAGGACAGTGTAACGCTCAAACAGCCAAGCCACAGCACAATGTACTTTGATGGCTGGTATGATAACAGCAGCCTGTCAGGAAGCAGTGTCACAGGCATATCAGCAGGTTCAACAGGTGATAAGACCTTTTATGCCAAATGGATAGAGAAAAAAGAGATAAAGATACATGATATACCTGACCGGAACTATACAGGTACTCAGATCTGCCCTTCGATAAAAGTAACCTATGGTGGAGATGTACTTGCAGAGGGTACTGATTATACGGTTAAATACAGTAACAATGTAAATGCAACACAAAATGCACAGGCAAGCTTAAGCTTTAAAGGCAAATTTAATGGTACTTACACTGTTACATTTAAGATACTGCCTAAAAATATAGGTGATCCGGATATTTCAACATACTGTGCACCGGCTGTATACAATGGAAAGCAGCAGACTCCCAAGCCTGTTATCAAATGGGGAAATACAGTACTCAAGAATAATACGGAATATACCGTAAGCAGTGGAAGCTATGTGGAAGCAAAGACCTATGAACTGACTGTGACAGGAAAAGGTAATTTTACAGGCAGTACTACGGTAAAATATGAGATAGTGGATGCAACGGGCAAGAATCCTATGAGTAAAGTAAAGATATCAAAAAAGATATCTGATATGAATTATACAGGCTTGCCATTTAGTCCAAGTGCATCAATGCTTACTCTTAAGTTTGGCAAAGAGACACTTACACCTGATATAGACTATATAATTGAATGTAGTGGTGTGTGTCAGGATGCAGGTACTTACTATGTGGATATAATAGGTATAGGAGACTTTGCGGGAAGCAAACAGACCAGCTTTAAGATAAAAGGAAAAGCTGTCTCATCAGTTAAGACCGGAGCAGCAATGTATACAGGAGACAGTGTTGAGCCTGAGATAACAGACAGTAAGGGAAATAAGCTTCAGGAAGGAAAAGACTATGAGGTAACAGGACTGTCAAACAATATTAAGGCAGGAAATGGCAGGATAAGCATCAAGGGAAAAGGCGGATACACGGGTACTGCCACCAAGAGCTTTAAGATAACACCACGTAGTATAACAGCAAATGATGTCGCAATATCCTTTGCAAGTGGCAGTGACAGACAGCCATACAATAAAGGCGGTGCCATGCCTGAAATGAAGATAGTGTATGGAAATACCGTGCTTGAGGCAGGTACGGATTATACAGTAGCTTATTCAAAAAATAAAAAAATGGGTGACAGGGCAGTTGCCAGAATAAAAGGCAAGGGCAACTTTACAGGCACAGTAGAAAAGAGCTTTACAGTTGCTTCCAACAATATGTCAGAGCTTAGTATGTTCTGTCCGGACAAGGTATACAGTAAGTCTGCCGGCAAATGCATCAGCAACCCTGTAGTAACAGATACAAATGGAAAGAAGCTTGCTCTGAATACAGATTATATTATCAAAAGCTTTGTCTCAAACGGACAGATAGTTGACAAAAAATCTGTGCTTAATGAGGGCAGTGAGGTAACTGTCACAATAGCGGGCAAGGGAATGTATTCAGGCGAGATGAGCACTACATACCGTATACTTACAGCAGGATATGATATTTCAAAGGCAACCGTAAAAGTAGCAGACTGTTACTATGATGGCAGTGCAAAAACAATAACTTCAAAGGATATCAAGGAGATAAGGATAGGCAAAAATAACTACCTTTCAGCCGGTGATTACGAGATACTTCAGGACACCTATGTAAATAACAAAAAACCGGGTAAAGCCAAGGTAACTATTCAGGGTGTTGGCAGGTATGGCGGCAGAAAGACGATTTCATTTAAGATAAAAGCACAGAAAGTGAATTAAAATAATATAATATTAATAATAAAACCACTATGTATCCAATTTTCGGTATATACATAGTGGTTTTTAGTTGAGTTAGAAATTAATTTCAATATTCTTTATATAGCCACATTTACATTTGATAATTGTTCTTTCACCTTTTGAAGTGTAACAGTTCAGCCTTTATGTGTTGGCAAACGGACAAAGGATAACCGTCCTATCCATTGTCAGGCGCGGACGGTTATCCTTCTGTGTACTCAAAAGCTCAGATACATGGTTTTCGATTGCACATGACAAAAAGCCTCGACATAGTCCGCTATGCCTACGTTTTTGCCATGCACACTCGAAAAAATATTCTGCGCTATTGGTTTAGTTATTTATGAATTGGAATCTTAGAAAATGCTCACTTTAGTTTGCATAAAAACAACTTATTTGTCATTATGTTCAAAAAGAAAAGTTTAAAATATTCAACGTTCACAAAATGTTCATACAATTCAAAAAAAGTGCACCGATTAATTGACATTTGTGAAAATCAGATGTAGTATAAATATGTGTCTGTATATTTAATATATTGTACGGATAAAACGAACAACTCAGACAATAATTCCGAGTAAATGGGGAAAGTTTTTTACTGAAGAATATTGTCAGTAAAGTAAAAGGAGGAAATGAGAATGTTTAGACGAAATTTGTTCAAGCACTTCCTGCCGGTGGCATTATCGGTAGCCATGACAGTACAGTCAGTACCGGTTACATCTTATGCCGCGGAGACGCAGACCGTTGAGACAGAGACTGCGGTAGCAGAGGAGTCAGAAGAGGCATCCGACGAACAGGTAGGAAATGACGGTGAAGAAGCCAAACCTGAGGAGACAAAGGGCGAGGAAGAAAACAAAACCTCAGAGGAAGTAAAAACCGAAGAGACAAAGACTGAGGAAACAAACAAAACCTCAGAGGAAGTAAAAACCGAAGAGACAAAGACTGAGGAAACAAAATCTGAAGAAGAGAAGATTGAAGCTCAGGCTGAGGAAGAAATAGAAAATAATAAGGCAGAAGAACTGCCAAAATCAGAGATTGTATTTGATGAGAGTAAACTCGAAGATGTAGGTGGATACCATTATAGTGACGGTAGCTATAAAGGAGAGTATCAACCAAAGGTAGATACAGCAAAATCGAATGCAGATGATATAGTTAAAGCTGTAAAGAAAGCAACATATGCAGTCATCTACAGTGATGCTGATGAAAATGATGAGAGATATGATCTCCCATTTCAGTATCAGTGGCAGAAGAAAGGCGCAGAGGACAAATGGGAAGATATAGTCTATCCACAGGACGCTGGCGAGTATCGTATCAAGGTAAGCCTCGCAGAGCAGGCAAATCTTTGCGAAGCAGCAGCTGACGCATTTGTTAACTTCACAATTGAGAAGGCAAAATTTACAATTACGTCGAATGCATATACTGTTGAATCAGGAATAACAGTTGCTGAGGTAAAGACAAAGATTGCTGATAATTATGAAATCGGTAATGATATCAGCAAGGCAGCAGCAGTCAAGGAATGCAAGGTAGAGATTAAGACAGCTACCGGAACAGAGACTCTTGCTGATGATGTGACAATCGAGAAAAATGAGAGTTATGTTGTAGTGTACACATTTACTCTCACAGATGATTTTGCAAAGAACTATGAGCTGTCAGATCCGGCAGATTATACATTCAATATTTCACAGACAGTTAAGTTTGCAACAATAACTGTAGAATATAATAAGCAGGGCGAAGCAGTCGGCAAAAAATATGATGGCAAAGCGATCGATATTAAGAATGATATCGTACCTGCAATCAAGACTTTAAAGGTAACTGTACCAAATAGCGATAGAGACGATAACGGTCTTGTGTTGATTGAGGGAACAGACAATATCGACAAGCTGAATCCTACTTGGGGAACAAAAGCAGAAGGTGAATTTGTAGCACTTGATTCTGCTCCGACAGATGCTGGAGATTATTATCTGCGTCTGGAGTACAAAAATGAAAATGGTACTTATGGATCAGCTACAGAATATATCAGAGTTGTCATCACACCTGTTGATATCGCAATTGTGCCGGAAGTATCACAGACTGAGTGGAACGATGGAGACAAGGTATCTGATATTATCAAAAAGGTGACATATAAAGTATATGATGTTGCTGATGGTAAAAGAGCTGAGTCAGCCAGAACGGATATTGATGAGTACTTCTGGGGCGATGCATATGGCGTAGAACTTGATAAGTACTATAACGATGCTGGTGATGAATTTACAGTCGGCGTTGGTGAACAGTACTTTAAGCCACTGTTTGTAGTTGAGAGAGGCGTTACAAAAGACGGCGTAACGACATGGACTGCATTAAATCCTAAGGATACCATTAATGTTACTGACTTGGTGGCAGCAGATGCGAGTGTTAAGTACAGAGTGGCATATTCTGGCAAGCTTTGTGTATATGATACAAATACAAAAGGTGAGCCGATTATTATGGCAACCAATGCAGATGTAAATAATGTACAGGGTAATTATAAGGTTGACCTGACAGAAGCTGCAAAGGATGCAGATGCAAAGGCTCTGACAATAAAAGAGTCAGCAGCTGTAAAGATTGATGTATCCGCATTACTGGGTGAGAATAAGGCTGGTGAGTCATACGATAATGCCATCATATCTACATACACAGGTAAGAGCATCTTTAGTTCAAAGAGTGACTACAAGAAAGCTGCTATCGTAGGTGCAGATGAAAAGCCAATCAGCTCAGATGCAGAGAAGGATTTCACATACACATGGCAGTATGCGTTCATTAATAATGCTGACGATAAAGAAGATGGATCTGATATAGGGTGGAATTACTATGATGTAGAGAATGAGCCGGCTCCTTGGTGGGTATATAATTATCGACTTGAAATTACATACACAGATAAGACCAATGCAAACCGTGCTAAGGAGAAGGCATATGTTTACTATACAATACTTCCACAGGATGCGATTGCAGTAATCAAAGGTGCACCTGAAGCTTATGTAGATGGAAAGACTACAATAGGTGATTATATTAATTCACTTACATCAGAAACAGATTTCACACTTTACAGCTACAATAAGGATACCAAAGCAAAAGGCGATGAGATCAAACTTGACGTAGAAGACAAGGCACAGTTAAGAAATAACTTTACAGTCAAGATGAAGGCTAATGACGGTGAAAAAGCTGGAAAATATGTTGAGTGTAATCCATCTGATCAGTTTATACCAGGCAGAGAGTATGTTCTGGATATGAATGCAGATTATTGGAATTATAATTTTGGATATGACTTGGACAAACACGGAAAACAAAAGTCTTATGATACCATTTGGGATAATGAGACTTGTCCAATTACTGTAAAAGCGTCAAAAGGTATTGAAGTCAAGATTGATGTAGATTACACGAAGATCACAGATAAATCTAAGAACTACGATGGAAAGAACTTTGACCTTACAGAGATTAAGAAAGCTGTCAGATTTGTCAATGCCAAGACAGGAGAGGATCTTACAGAAGCATTAAAGGATAAGGTAAAGTATTACTTTGTATTCAAAAATGATGGAAATGGTAACTGTGCTCCATTAAAAACATACGACAAATATGTGGATGGCAATGATGCATACCTCGTATCAAAGAATGAGATTGTAGCAGAAGATGCTCCGGTTATCCATGGCGGTACCTATGCTCTTGTATGGAGCCTGGAGGCAGACGAGAACTACGCTGCAGTAGAACCTGTCAATGCTGATGATGGAACTTACAATTACAGCTCACGAATTACAGATATTACCATTAATAAAAGAGAACTCACAATCACACCGGTATTAAATGGTGATATTAAGGCTGGTACTCATACAAATAATATCGTAACAAAGACTGGCTCAAACAACGATACTGACCAGTATCAGTTATCAAATCCAATAGTTTCAGGTTTTGTTGATGACAAGGAAGCTGAGAATGCATTCTCTAAATTCACTGTTTCTGTTCATGAAGATACTAAACCTGATAATGACTACGCAGGAATACTCAAGAGTGATACGAAGTATTATCTCGTTGAGAATGCTGAGATGAAAGCAGGTTTAAGCGATACAGGATATTATACTGTAACAGAACCGACATATTATGAGCGAGACTATTCACCTGTATCAGAGAGAATTGCATTTACACCTGTGAGAGCAGAGGCAAGTGTGGCTAGTGCTACAATAGATGAAGATGGTCATTTGGTTAAAGCTATTGATACAATATCAGGATCAGCGCAGGATGGATATATTCATACCATCACAGCAAGAACAGCAATTCCTTATGATTCTACAGGAGTTACAATTGGTGGTAAGCTCGTAAAAGGTAACAACTATACAATCCAAATAACAGCACCTAAGGAGTTTGACAACATAGATTCTGTTGTTTACGAAACTGCTATTGCGAAAGCTGGTGGTATTGCAACTAGAAATGGTCTTGTAATCACTGCTACATTCAATGCAAACAATACACAAACAGCAGAATTTGATATCGTATGGAAGCCTGGCTATAAGGAAACATTCAAGCTTGACTTTACAAAGGCCCAGCTCGTAAATGACTTCACAAAGGCCGTAGCTCCGAAGTCTCTTGCTTTCAACAATGTAAACAAGAAGATGGCTGTAGGGGAAACACAGCAGCTTGATGTCAAGATTACTAAGAAGCAGATGAGTGACATTATTCTCCTTGGATATTCTGTAGATAACGGTGATGTGCTTCAGGTATCTGATTCAGGATATGTGACAGCACTCTCAAAGGGTACTGCTACAGTAAGCGTATTCCCATGCTTCAAGGATGCAAATGACGGTAATAAGGTAAAACAGATCGAAGGTACAAAGGCTGTAACTGTTAAGATTACGGTAGCAGATGTAGCGACACCAAAGATTTCAAAGATTACAGCATTTGGCTCAAAGGCAGAGGTTAAGTATGCAGAGGTAGCGAACGGATACAGAAGAGAGATCTATGTATTAGAAGGAAAGAACCTGAAAGCTACAGAGTTTGAGTCAAAGATAGCAGATGCTATCAAAGGTAACGGTGATTACTCTGCATTTGATTATGTCAAGCTGGGTGCGGAAGAAGTAACTGACAAGAAAGTGACAACCATAAAGGTGTCAGGTCTTCAGCCAAATAAAGAATATACTGTATATGTCAGAAATGTGGCAGCACTTCGTGAGCTTAAGAATGGAGCAAAAGTGGCTACATCATATGCAGGAGCAGTAAAGGGCTTTAAGACAACAGCCGCTGAGAACAATGGTTTAAGAGTATACTTTGATTTAAATGGTAAGAAGAATAAGGTATACTGCGGTGAAACAGAAGAAAAATGTACTGCACTGCAGCATGATTTATTCCATAAATTTACTGTAAAATTGACAGATAAGAAGGCAACAGTCAGTGTAGATGCTACATACCTTCAGGGACTTTCTTATTCAGATAAGGACGACTTTATCTGGCGTACGTTGCCACTTAGCAAGGACGACCAGAAGTCATACCTGAATCCAAAGCTTGAGTACTATGTAAGATCTCAAGATTATGATATTAATGTGCTTCTA
>JAFPAQ010000089.1 GCA_017424235.1 Lachnospiraceae bacterium
GGCAGTCTTTTATCTAATCTTTTGGTATCCATGAATGTATCAATAGAAGACAGTCTAGCTAATCTGGGTGGGGAAGTAGACAGAAGTGAGTGGAATATGACACCACAGACTATAAATGCTACATATGATCCGCTTAATAATGAAGTTACATTTCCGGCAGCAATATTACAGGCACCAATATATAACAGTGAAAACAGTGAAGCAGGTAATCTTGGCGGTATAGGCTTTGTGATCGCACATGAGATCAGTCATGCATTTGATTCATCAGGTTCACTGTATGATGAATATGGTAATTATAATGACTGGTGGAATCAGGATGAACGTGCAGAATATGAAAAACTTTCGGAGTCTATAGTTGAATATTATAATAATTATGAAATGATGGGTCAGTCTGTAAATGGAGAACTGACACTTATGGAAAATATAGCAGATCTTGGTGCTCTGACTTGTATCACTGCTATTATAGGAGATGACAAAGAGGCACTTGATGATGCTTTTGGCCAGATGGCTTATAACTGGGCTGCGATGGATACTGAAAGCTATATGAAATATTTGTTAAACACAGATACACATTCACCAAATAAAATAAGGGTAAATGCAACCTTGAGCTCGTGTGATGCTTTTTATTATACTTATGATATAAAAGAGACAGATGGGATGTATGTTGCACCACAGGACAGAGTTGGTATATGGGTACAATAAAAAATGGTAATTATGAAGGTATTATGTAATTACAAAAGAGGATTAATAGAGGATTAATTTTTGGGGGGTAAAAATATGGTATTTAAAAGGGGTATGGCTGCTTTACTTGCAGCAGCAATGGTAATGTCAGCAGGAGTGGCAGACATTGGAATACAGATGAGCAGTGTAGTGGCAGCAGAGAATTTTACAGTAAGTGAAAAGAGTGCAGTTTTGTATACCTGTGGAGAGACTAAGGTATATAAAATACCGGACAGTAGCAGTGAAGTCATAACTACTATTGCCAAGGATGTGCCGGTACAGGTCACAGGTATTACCTCTAATGGGTGGTTCAGGGTAAATATAAATGGCACTTATTATGTTTCCGGAGACAGTCTCAGTCAGAAGGAGCAGAAGCAGGTCAACAATATTGTATCTTCTACAGATATAAATAAGCTTACAAAAGGTACATTTTCATTTTTTAGCAATAATACTCTGAGAGAATTTGATGAAGAGGATATAGAAGATATGGATGATAACACATATATTAAATATCTCGATTCATTTCTTATGGGTTATGCGCTTTTGGATTATTGCATAATTAAGGATAATGGCAATACCCTCAGGACAGAATATGACAAAAAAGCAAAAAAGGATAAGGAAGTTGCTTCCATGTCTTTGCAGGAATATCTTATAAATTATAGAAATAATTACATGAGTAACAGTCTTATGGGACCTTTCAGAAGCGAGAAGGAGCTTAAGATTGCACTCAACAGGGCTATAAGGTATGAAATTGGCACTTTTGGTGCAGTATATAAAAGTGCCGCTATAGGCAATGATGAAGAAAAAATGAAAAAGTTAATTGAAAAGGTCATAGCACGGATGAAGGCAGAGCAGGGAGTGAAATTTACCTGCAGAATGGAATATGGTACATATAAAGACAGTGATGGCGAGGATGCAAAGGGCTGGATAATTGAGTTTACACAAAAAGATAATTAATCCATAGAAACTTTATCAGGTGCAGAATGTGAGGACAAATGAGTAACAAAATACACGTCGTTAAAGTAAATGATGATGGAAAATTTTACTGTAGGGCGGTAGGGAGTGAATTAAATCACAGACTTAATGAGCAGGTATGTGGAAAAGGATGTCCGTATTATATAGAGCCGGACTATAAGGGTACTTTTAAATGCTGTTATGTTGATTCGGATGAGCAGGTGTTTCCAAGGGTTGAAGGACTTGATGAAAGACTTTATGAAGCGTATCTGTTTGCAGCGGATGCGCATAAGGGACAAGTAAGAAAAGGTACACAGATACCATATTTTAGTCATATTATTACTACATTGAATTATGCCATGGAGCTTACTGATAATGTGGATGTACTGACAGCAGCAATTTTGCATGATACGGTTGAAGATACCAGTGTGACCATAAAGGATATTGTGGATAGGTTTGGCAAAAAGGTTGCTGAGCTGGTGGCATACGAGACAGAGGACAAGCGTTCTTCAAGACCGGCCAGTGAGACCTGGGAGCTTAGAAAGCAGGAGACTATTATGCATTTGCAGGATATGCCGGCAGATGCAAAAATAATCGTTCTTTCGGATAAGACAGCAAATGCTGAGTCACTTGTCAAAGAGTGGAGAGTCTTTGGAGACGAGATCTGGAATAAGTTTAACCAGCATGACAAATGGAAGCATTACTGGTATTATAGTGAATGTGCAAAGGCACTCAAAGAATTTTCTGATACGATAGTTATGAAAAAGCTTTGGGAATACCTTGATGAGTTATTTGCCGGATAAAAATGTTTGGAAGGATATGTTTTTGGATGAAAGAAGCAGTAGTTACACTGAAAAAGGGCGAAGGACGTGGAATTAAAGGCGGGAGCCTATGGATATTTGACAATGAAATAGATAGCATAATGGGCACCTTCAAAAATGGTGATATTGTAATAGTACATGATTTTGATGGATACATGATGGGTAGAGGATTTATTAATCAGAATTCAAAGATAAGAGTGAGGATGATGACCCGTGATAAGGAACAGCTTATAGACAGGGATTTTTTGTATAAAAGAGTAAAAGCTGCATGGGAATACAGAAAAGATACTGTTGATACATCCTCATGCAGAGTTATTTTTGGAGAGGCTGATTTTCTTCCCGGCATTGTAATAGACAAGTATGAGGATGTGCTGGTGGTTGAGTCACTTGCACTCGGAATTGACAGATTTAAAGAAACAATAGTAGAGCTGTTAAAAGAAATCCTTGCTGCTGACGGAATTAAAATAAGAGGTGTTTACGAGAGAAGTGATGCCAGAGAAAGGGACAAGGAAGGGCTTCCAAAGAAGAAAGGCTTTATAGGTGAGCCTTTTGATACTAATGTTGAGATAGTTGAAAATGGTGTTCATTATATGGTCGATGTTGAGAATGGTCAGAAGACAGGTTTTTTCCTTGACCAGAAATACAATCGTCTTGCAATGCAGAGAATATGTAAGGGCAAGAAGGTACTTGACTGCTTTACGCATATGGGTACATTTGCTCTTAATGCGGGTATTGCAGGAGCATCAGAGGTAGTGGGACTTGATATTTCGGAGTATGCGATTTCTCAGGCAAATGCAAATGCTAAATTAAATCATCTTGAAGATACAGTTCATTTCAGATGTGCGAATGTATTGGATGAACTGCCTAAGCTTGCAGCAGAAGGAGAAAAATATGATGTTGTAATCCTTGATCCTCCTGCTTTTACAAAGTCAAGAGAGGCAACGAAGAATGCAATCAAGGGGTATCGTGAGATTAATATGAAGGGCTTAAAGCTTGTAAAGGATGGCGGATATTTTGCCACATGTTCATGTTCGCATTTCATGACACAGGAGCTTTTGACAAAAACCATAAAAGAAGCTGCAAAAGCAACTCATAAAAGGCTTCGTCAGATTGAATTTAGAACTCAGAGTCCTGATCACCCAATATTGTGGGCAGCAGATGAAAGCTATTATTTGAAGTTCTATATTTTTCAGGTTGTTGATGAAAAATAAGTGCGTGAATGTGGCTGAAATGCTTGATTTTCAAGGTTAGTTTGTTTAGTGGATGTGGTGGACTTGACTTAGGATTTGAGAGGGCAGCTGTTTTTTGACTATATTAGAATTCTTAAAGAATTGAACATTGATTTCGGATTTCCTAAAGGATCTACAAAGGATGATGATAAGAACTACGAAGATACGAATACGGCGTATAAAATGATTGGAAATGCTGTTCCAGTTAATCTTGCATACGAGATTGCTGTGGCAATAAAGAAATATCTTGAGGGTAATGGAGCAGAGGTAGAAGTAGATAATTGGAGTGGTGAGATGAAATGAAAAAACTATTATTATTAACCGGAGACTTGGCTACCGGAAAATCAACCTTTTCAGATATCCTTTCAAAAAGATATGGTATTGTTGTTTTCATGAAAGATACCATTAAGGAAGTGTTAGGTGATACGATTGGCTTTGCCAATCGGGAAGAGAATCTGAAGCTTTCCAAGGCAACCATGGAGTTAATGATCTTTGCCTTTTCGCAGTTTGCGAAGCTAAATCAGGATTTGATTCTTGAAGCAAATTTCCACAAGGCAGATTTGGAAAAATTACATAAAATTGCTACCTCCCACAATTATGAAGTAATGGTTCTTGTTTTTCGTGGAGATGTGAACATTTTGCACAAGCGATATCTGAACAGAATTCATAACAAGAACAGGCATCCCGTACATCTTAGCACGACCCTTGATATTTTTGAGGATTTCAAAAAGTATGTGGAGACAGCCAGAAATGAGGAGATTACTGGAAATATCCTTGAAATTGACGCAAATGATTTCTCGTATCAGCAGGATGAGAAGCTACTGGTGGAGATCGATCGGTTTATGAAGGTTGGCAGGTGCTTAACCTAGGTCGCAATAAGGACGGGGCTTATGTATCGTTGGGAAGCACGATACAGCAAGCCCCGTCCCTATTTCTAATGTTGTGAGCAGTCGGCTCATTCTGCCGTTGCCATCATTGAAAGGATAAATGTTAACTTTAATAATAATAGAGGTTGACAATGGCATAAAATATGATACCATAGGAAGGAATAATAATTATATAAATGTAACTATTCGCAACCACTATTGAGCATACAGAAAGAAGGAAATAAGGTGTTAAAGTTAGCAGAAGAAATTATCAAGGGACGAAGAATAAACAGAGAAGATGATTTATCAGTTTTTATAACAGCAGATTTAAATGATCTGTGTCAGGGGGCAGAC
>JAFPAQ010000090.1 GCA_017424235.1 Lachnospiraceae bacterium
ATTATCTGTTCAGGAATTATACCAAATGCATTTCTACAAACTTCTACCGCACTTTCTTCTCTTACACTAACAGCATCAAACTGTTTTAAATAATCTCTAGCTGTATACTGCATTTTTACATCTGATAAGAAATTACTTGCGCCAAAAGATGTTGCGCATGCTATTTTCTTTTTCTTCTTATCTACAAAATCTAAAAAGAATGAATATCCCACTAACTTAGTTGTTGATTCTGTCCACATCTGATCTGACCCGAGTATAAAAGAATCACAAAAATGGTTTACCTCCTTTAGATGATTTATATCTCTTTTAGCTGCTATTTTAAAATGTTTAGAAATAAATCTCTCGGCTTCAAGAGTGTCAGCATCCCATTTTTCCCCGTCAACTCTTGGGATTGGTATAAAAATAATATTCTTACCATTTTTTTGAATACTTTTTGCTAAAACATAATACGTTAACACACTTCCATAATTTGACGCAAACCACCACCCTACTATTCCAACATCCCATCGAAGCCCTCTTCCATACCATAAAGCTTTATGAAATCCATCTTTTTTCAAATGACTAAAAAAATATTCTCTTGTCGCAGCCATCTTTTGAGGAGTATTTAAATTCCCATTATATTTCCTAATTTCTTCTAGTTCTATTTTCTCACATAAACTAAATCTATTCTTTATTATATCTAATATATATTCTGCTTTTGTAGAATTAGCAAGTATAAGTGAGGTTCCCATTTGATCGTTATAACTAGGATTAATTTTGCTAATTTGCCATGCATCTCCCATTGTGAAGTCTGCACATCTCTCTGTTCTTGCATAAGGACAATTTGAACAATTCTCTCTATTTATCACACCTTCCAAAAAGCCTTTATACCAAAAGCAATCTTTATAGTCCTGACGAACCACTTTACCAGATTCTAAATATACCGTTGCAGTAGTAGACCATTTATAAACTGATTTATCTCTAAAATCTACATTTAAAATCTTTTCTCCATTAAGTATCCTATTATAATATTCAATAGGACATAACCACTGATATTCACTTTTCTTATATCCATCTTTGGTTGAAAAAATATAATGATCCGACTTCACAATCTCAGACTGATAAAGTTCTGCTGTTTCATACAAGCGTTCAAACATATTTTTTTCTACATAGTCATCCGATTCAACAATGCCTATGTATTTTCCCTTTGCCGCATCAATCCCAACATTCATGGTATTCCCATATCCTGAATTATCTTTTGTAACGACTTTAATTCTAGCATCCTTTTTTTCATATTCCCTAAGTATCTTTAAAGAATTATCTGTTGAGCCATCATTAACACATATGATTTCGATATCATCTAATGTCTGATGAATTACACTATCCAAACATTCACTTAAATATCTTTCCACATTGCAAACTGGCACTATAATTGAAACTTTAATAGTATTTTTTATAGCTCCCGTATCATTAATCGATTCACGCTTTAAAACCTTTCCATTTATTTCTTTTCCTGTCTTTTTGTATAAATTCATTTTATAGCTCCTTTACCACCCTCGTACTTTCCCATACAATACTGTTATTACATGTCATATCATAGAAATTTTACAAGTTTTATTCATTATTAATCTCATACTCCCCCTCTATCTTCTTTCGCACCCCCAATCATCATGAGCTTTCCTTTCTCAATCCAAACTTCGCATCCGTATTTTCTTATGATGGTATAACAATGGCGCCGCTGTGAATCATCTCGTAAGTGAAATTTGCATTAAACTTGCTCAATGTAGGACTCATGTTCCCCTTAATCACACCGTGCTTAAAAATATGATTATCTCTTTTCACATATCCTCTATCACTTTTCTGATTAAATCATTCTATCACACCTATTAGTTGTTATCAATACACTGTATGAGTTTTATTGTTAAAATAATTTGTTACAACAATAAATTTAGTTATGAACAGTAATAATAATTTTAGTAAATTTGTTTACCAAAACACCTATCGGTTGTCCATTTTACATTTATAATGTTTTACTTGTTTCTGTTACAAATTGCTATAGTAAATGTGAGGTGAAAAGATGAAGAGAATCAAAGAATTAAGATTGGCAAAGGGCATATCTCAGCAGGCACTTGCAGATCAGATTCATGTTACACAACAATCTGTATTTAAATATGAACATGATTTTGCTGTTCCTGACGTAGATATTTTAAAGGCTTGTGCGGACTACTTCAATACATCGGTTGACTATATTATTGAGTATACTGATATAAGCAAAAAATATGAGGAATTATCTACAAATGGAATTACAAATGAAGAAAAACGACTTTTAGATTACTATAGAAAATTATCTTCAAGAAAAAAAGAACTGATACAGGAATATATATTAATAGAGGACTAAAAAAGTGCATGCCTACGCATGCACTTTTTTGAGTTTGTCAAGTTTTCGCAGATATCAAACAGTGCATTGATGTGCATTTGATAATTACAGCAAGAACCGTCACTATCACTCGAAAACTATTCTCTACTTCTCCTTAAGAAATTTCTCATAAAGCTCGTCAGCAAGTGCCTGATCTATTTCAGCAAAATCCATTGCCTCCTGTTTGTTGTCGCCACGCTCTAAGCATTTCTTAAATATCTTTATTGCTTTATTTTTCTCTCCTTGTGCCATTGCTCGCTCACCAGCTTCTTTTGTTGCCTCTGCTACTTTCTCTGCTACTTTCTCTGCTACTTTCTCTGCTACTCTCTCTTCAATTACATCTGCCATTAACTCTTCCAATGCTTTACACATATCGCCCTTCGCCTCCTCAAATTCCTTATGATTTGCCTTTACTATTATATCCATCACTGATTCATATAGATTATTTCTCTTATTTTCATGATACTCGTTAACTATCTTTTTTATTTGATTTTTGTCCTCAAGCTTATTGGTCAGACTCCTTAGCCACAGATTGTCTTCCCAATTAAGTCTTGATGTAACAATCAGCTGTACAGGCAGGATATCTTTTTCTTTTATTATGTGATATATTCCTTTACATTTTTCAGATATATTGTATTCTAAAACTTCTTTTAAATGCTTAACGAGCTTTTGTGGATATTCTACACTTATAAATGTCAAGGTAATATCCTGTATCGGTATTTCGTCCACCTTCTGTGTGTCCGATTTATAAAACATTGCATAGGCACAGCCCTTATAAAAGTCATCAATACTTAAATAATCAGTAGGACTTTTATATTCCACAACATTATACTTGCGAAATATCCTGCCAATATTTTTCTTTACCGGTATATCCCTTTGTTTCTTTATTATCAGTGCATCAATCTGCTTCGGTTTTGTTCCAAGCTGATGCTCATTTTCAAATATCAGATTGTCACTGTCTTCACGTAACTCAATCTGCAGTCCGGCATAAAGTGCAGGATGCCATTGCAGTTTTTCTGTCTCCTGTTTTTTATAATCCATTGCTCTCTCCCTTATCGTATCAAATTTCTGACAATTGTACAACTGATGTTTTCATTCGAATGTTTGTACTGTATTTTATCATGTCATAATGAATACGTCAATACTTTTTTGATACATTTGTTCGAATACATAAAGATCGGAAATCGTACTACTAAACTCCGTCCCCAATACCAAAAGCTTAACTAAACGTTATTGGCTCTTTGCGTTGTTTTAACTCCTTATTTCGTGTATATTATTATTATGGATAAAAGCAATGGGGCATGGAGGTATAGACATGGCAAGGACAGTAGCAATCGGATTACAGTATTTTGAGGATATTCGAACAAGAAATGTTTTTTACGTGGATAAGACAAATTTCATAAGGGAATGGTGGGAAAGTGAGGATGCCGTGACGCTCATTACCCGTCCTCGCCGTTTTGGTAAGACACTGAACATGGATACTCTTAACTGCTTTTTCTCCAATCAATATGCAGGCAGGGGCGATCTTTTCGAGGGACTTTCCATATGGGAGGAAGAGAAATATAGAGAGCTTCAAGGTACGTATCCGGTAATCTTTGTGAGTTTTGCGGAGGTAAAATGCAGAAATTTTAAAGATGCCAAGAGAAGACTGTTTGAAACGTTTGAAAATATATACAGGAAGTATCCATATCTTCCGGAAAATCATTATCTAAGCAGGATTATCAACAGAAGGGATGCTCTTGCAAAGAAAGGGGAAATGTATGCTGTTGACACTAATGAACTGATTGAAGTCATGTATCAGTTGTCAAGGTATCTGTATGAACAAAATGGCAAAAAGGTAATTATTTTGCTTGACGAATATGACACACCTATGCAGGAAGCGTGGCTTAACGGATACTGGGATGAAATCGTAGACCTTTTCCGGCAGATGTTCGGAATCACCTTTAAGGGAAATGAGTATCTGCACAGAGCAGTGTTGACGGGGATTACAAGGGTATCAAAGGAATCTATATTCTCGGATCTTAATCATTTAAAGGTAGTAACTGTCAGCTCAGACCTATATGCAGACTGCTTTGGATTTACACAGGAGGAAGTATCATATGCATTGGAAGAGTATGGTCTTTCTGAACAAAAGGATGCAGTGAAGGAATGGTATGACGGATTTACATTTGGAAAGCATACTGATATATATAATCCATGGTCAATCATCAATTACCTTGATGAAAAGGCGCTGGCTGGCTACTGGGTAAATACCAGCTCCAATGGACTTGTGAACAGTCTTATGCGCAAGGGTGATGCCGACACGAAGATGATTGTGGAGGATCTTATTCGGGGAAAATCCTTTAAGGCAAAAATTGATGAGCAGATAGTGTTCAACCAGCTGAATGAAAGTAATGATGCAGTGTGGAGCCTGCTTTTGGCAAGTGGGTATCTGAAGGTCATGGATATAGAGATCGTGGATACAGAGTTAGATTGGACACAGGTGTATACGCTGAGCTGTACTAACAAAGAAACCCGAATCATGTTTTTTAAGATGGTACAGGGATGGTTCAGAACAGAAGACAAATCTTACAATAATTTTATCAAGGCACTGCTGATCAATGATAAAAAGGGAATGAACCGATTCATGAATAACGTGGCTTTAAAGACATTCAGCTACTTTGATAGCGGAAACCAGCCCTCATATTCAGAACCTGAGCGCTTTTATCATGGCTTTGTGCTGGGACTGATGGTAGACCTGTCGGACAGATATGTGCTGACCTCCAACCGCGAAAGCGGATTTGGCAGATATGACGTCATGCTTGAGCCAAAGAATAAGGAGGATAATGCTTATATTATCGAATTCAAGGTACATGATGCCGATGATGAAGGCACCCTGCAGGATACCGTAGCTGCCGCACTTACTCAGATAGAAGATAAAAAGTACGATACCCTGCTCATCGAAAAAGGAGTACCTGCAGACAAAATCTATAAATATGGCTTTGCCTTTGAAGGCAAAAAAGTGCTTATAGGTTAAGTTGAGCAATAGGTCGCAATAGGGACGGGGCCAATAACGTTTAGTTAAGCTTTTCGCAATAGGTCGCAATAGGGACGGGGCTTCTGTATCGTTGGGAAACACGATACAGCAAGCCCCGTCCCTATTTCTACTATATTGGAAGCACTATACAGCACTTATTCCAAATATTCCTTCGGAAGCAAATCCTTTATCATTCGTTCAAGCTTTTCCGGCACAACAGGCTTTGACAGATACTCATCGAAGCCTTCTGCAAGATATTGTTCCTTTGCACCGGTTACCGCATTTGCAGTAAGTATTATCACAGGAGTATCCTTGCACAGATTGTTTTCCATTGTCTTCATCCGCTTTAAGGTCTCCACACCGTCAAGCTCAGGCATCATATGGTCAAGAAATATAATATCAAAGTGTTCTTTTGTAACCAGCTTTAATGCATCCACACCTGATGAAGCCTCTACTATCTGCATCTGGGTACTCAAAAGCATACATGAAAATACCATACGGTTAATATCATTGTCATCAACCACTAACACCCTCGCTTTTGGTGCTGTGAAAAGACTCTTATAAGTGTACTCCTCTCCCAGGCGTTCCACTCGCTCCCTGAAGTTTCCTATTGCATTATCTGATATAACCTTTTGCTCAAGTTCAAAGGAGAAGGTGGTTCCTTTGCCATATTCACTTTCAACCTTCAAATCCGTTCCCATCATTTTGAGCAGGTTCATGACAATATTCATGCCAAGTCCGGTTCCTTCGATATTTCGGTTTCTGTCCTCCTCTATACGCTCAAAGGACTCAAACAGCTTTGACATATCTTCCTTCTTTATACCAATTCCTGTATCCTTTACGGTATATTTCATAATGATATTGCTGCCAATACGTTTTCCGGCTACAGAAAAAGTTACCGAACCTTCAGGGGTATATTTAACTGCATTTGTCAAAAGATTTAAAAGCACCTGACGGATTCTTACATCATCACCATACAGTTTGTTCGGCAATTCTTCGTCGACTTCAATATTAAAGTCAAGCTTTTTGTCCTTTGCTCTGACGTATATCATATTCACTGTATCATTTAATAAACTGTCAAGTTCATATTCTACAGGGATAATCTCCATTTTACCTGACTCAATTTTGGTAGAATCAAGAATATCATTTATAATACCCAGAAGTGAATTTGCGGATGTCTTTACATTCATCGCATATTTCTTTATACCAGGCTCCGTACTCTCCCTTAGTATCATCTCATTCATACCAAGAACAGCATTTATAGGAGTTCTGATCTCATGCGACATTCTTGCAAGAAAATCCGTTTTTGCCTTATTTGCACTTTCAGCAATGGCTTTTTGTTTCTCAAGATTTACAGTGTATTCATAACTGTCAGTTACATTAGTAACGATATATGCATTACCATAGAAATTCTTATTTCTGATAATCTTTTTGCCATGTATCTCGTAAATTTCCCGTCCAATATGAAGCTTTTCATTTTTTTTGCACATTCTGTCAAGCTGTTCCACATTTACTCTTTTGCTTTCATTCTCCATATCAGCATAGATATCTGAAGCCTTCTGATTAAAATATATAATCCTGTTTCTCTCATCAACTACGATTATTCCTGATTCAAACTCATCTATGATATCATCCTTAGCCAAAGTAAGAGTATCAAAAATATCATATTTAAACATCAGTATCATCAGCAAAACACAACTGATTACATATGCCGGTTCTGTAGTATCATATCCTCTTGTGATTCCTGTCATATAGATCAAAAGCCCTGTAAGCGGCACGAAGGAAATACCGCTCATAATAAGAATACTTTTCCTTTCAGCCTCTTTCTGTACCAGCTTATAATTCCTTATTCCAAGATATACAATGATAACGAGATAACTCATAATTATAATTCTGTTATAAATTGTATATATTATGCTATGCCCAAAAACAAGATGAGGAAATAACCCTTCATAGGTGTAATCAATACTGCTGTAATACAGATTATGACTTTCACAGGTGAGCACAAGCAGTGTTATCAGAATATGAATTGTACACAAAATATTTCTGATTATAGGCAAAATTCGTATCCTGTAAAATTCAAATGCAAACAGCAAAGTACCAAGGGCTATAAAAGGCTTTCCCATATACATGAATTTTACTGCCATAAGTGCCATATCCCGGTTATCTGATTTTATCTCAAAAAGATATCCTGTGTAATTGATAAGAGTTGCCATAAGCACAAGCAAAATCAGATTTTGCAGCTGTGATGGCTTCTGCTTGATGACACATACTATACCTATGATCAGAATAGCGATTCCTACATACTGTAACGCTAAAAGTATAGAAAAAACATCCATATCTTCCCCTATTTAACCTTCCCTTTCTTTTCGCCACAAAGAGGACGACTCTAATACACAGAACCGTCCTCTTAAAACTTACAATGTCTTTGAATATGATCTTCCATTTGCAGAATATCTAAGCACTCCATTTGAAATACCAAGAATACCGGATATACCACTTACTTCTGATCTGCTTATTACTGTCTGCATATTATTTCCATTTATATCAGCAGCCTTTATGGTTGCTGTTGCCTTATCAAAATAATACCACAAACCATTGTAATAGTACATACTTCCTGCTACATCATGTACATACCATTTTGAATATTTATTTGAAGTACAGGTTATCGGCTTTCCACTGTCCACCTTCCAGCTATAATGTGTTCCTGCAGAGATAGTCAAAAACTCTGCGTCACTTCTCAAAAGATATCTGTGAAAGCCTGTTCCATCTCCACTCTTTCTTGTGTCATCCCAGGTAGTATCGGACTGATACCACTCTCCATCTACTTTTATAAGTAACCATCTGTGATTCATCTGCGAGCTGGTGATTATTTCTGTCTCAACATCTACACTTTGGAGCAGAAATGCCATTGCCCTGCTATATCCGCCACATACAGCCTCACCATTCACAAGTGCATTTCCGGCTGATGAGCCAATTGTTCCACAATGGACATAATTAACCTTATTTACTACTAATTCATGAGCAAGGAGCACCTTGTCGGCATCAGACATTGATGCATCAACTGACTTAACAAAATTATCTCTTATTATTCTGAGCTTTTCAAGTCTAGTCTGATATTGACTGTCTGTATTCATGAGAATTATATAGTCTGCTTTACGCTCTCTTACATTTATAAATGGATACACACAGGCTGAGGCATGATATTCAAGCGGATAATCTGCCTTTACTTCTTCCCATATCTTTTCAACCTCTTCAGTTTTCATGCCATATTTATATATACTCTTCTTTTCTGAACTGTTCTTGATCAAAACCTCTTTGAGTATACCATATATTGCGTCATGAGCTTCTTTGACGGTGTCAACTACAGGTTTGTCACTATCACTGTCTGATGGTGTTTTATCTTCTTCATTTTCTGATTCTTTTACAATAGCCGTACATGTTCCTGAATATTTCAGGTATTTTCCTGTTACCTTATCATACATACATGCCTTATTATCAGTATTGATGGCTGGCACACAGTCTGATACGAGCTTGCCTGAACCATTCCACACCTTGAAGCTCTTTATTGTACCCTTGAGATTACCAAATGTAAGACTTCCTGTTGATGTAATCGTCTGATAGGTCATCTTTAATACCTGCTTGTCATTTATATATGTAATATTCTTTTTCTGAGATATCTTTATATCAGTAGCAGGTTTTGGTGTATATATCTTAGTACTGTACCAGCCATGATATGCTACCAGACCGTTTCCGGCTTCACTTCTAAGCTTGTATACAGGATATTTTTCTCCCGGCGCAAGATATAAATCCTTATACTGTGTGAGGTCATCCATTGAAAATACCATTTCCAATGAATAATCCTGATTTATTTTAAGACCTGTATTAAAATATCCACCTGAAAGCTTTAATGCTTCTGCATATTTGACATCACTGTTATCTGAACCTGATATACTACCTGTATTGTCTGTTTTATCTTCTGAATCAGGCGTCTTGTTAACTGTATCATCAGCTGAAGGTTTATCAACTTCTGTATCATCTTTTGAGGAATCTTCTATTACTTTGCCAGCCTTACAGGTTCCTGAATAATATCTTAATTTGCCATTTACCTTGTCATACATACATGCACGACCATTTGCATCAATTACAGGTACATAATCAGCCACTAAAATATTTGAAGGATTCCAAACCTTAAAGCTCTTTATTGAACCTTTAAGATCTCCAAACAACAGATTTGAGGTTGCACTCAAAGACTGATATGTCATCTTAAGTCTCTGTATACCATTAACATAAGTAATATTCTTTTTCTGTGAAATCTTTAATTCTTCATTTACTTTTGGTACATATGCATTTGAGCTGTACCAGCCATGATAGCCAAATAATCCTCTTGAAGCCTCACTTCTAAGCTTGTAGACCGGATATTTTGAACCGGCTGCAACATAAATATCCTTGTATTGTGTCAAATCAGACAGTGAAAAAACCATTTCAATTGAGTAATCCTGGTTTATCATCAGTCCTGTATTGAAATAACCACCTGAAA
This sequence comes from Lachnospiraceae bacterium, assembly GCA_017424235.1. Classification (GTDB taxonomy): domain Bacteria; phylum Bacillota; class Clostridia; order Lachnospirales; family Lachnospiraceae; genus COE1. Next base: position 9,952 of record JAFPAQ010000090.1, read on the forward strand.
CAATAATGCTTTCCAGATTTTTCATTTCAGCTGCATGCACCTTTGGCAATTCCCCAACACCAAATATCTGCATAACTACCATTACTGCCAATAAAAATCTGCTGACCTGTACCTTAAATTTTTTCATAGATATTCCTCCTAGATTTATTTATTCCAGGCGTAATACTTAGTAAAAAGAAAAGCAACCTCACCGCCGGGGTGAGGTATCATGGTTAAGTATCCCCTGGCAACCGGCTACCATAATACATCTGTATTTTAGGTCCTTGGCTTTGCGTCCCTGCTTTTCAACAGGTTTGCCTTTTTCAGTTATATTGTTCAAGTCACACATTTAAAATTACACTTATACTCAAGTATGAGTGAATTTTCAATTTTGACTGTTTATATATATTATATATGCAATTTTAATTTTTGTGGATAGTCTA
>JAFPAQ010000091.1 GCA_017424235.1 Lachnospiraceae bacterium
AATAATTTAACCTACTCTCCCATAAATTTCTGAGCAATACTCATAATCACATACACCACACCGGAGGCAATCAAGGGACCTACCGGAACACCCTTGAAGAAAAATACGCCTATCATGGTACCTATAATCAGTGCCGTTGCGGGAGTTTGACACTTCTAAACAGAAAAAATGCCTCTCAGCCCTTGTAATTATTGCAATCTCGCTGTCAAATTTTTCGTTTTAATATATAGTATTTTATAGTATTATGTGGTATAATAAGACGAGGAGGCGATTGGCATGAAAGTAACTACATCAAAATCAAAGAATTCCGAGTCTTTTTATATCGCCAAAAGTTTTATAAATGACAAGGGAGTAAGTACTTCCGTTAATATACGCAAACTTGGAACGCTCAAAGAACTTATCAAAGAACATGGTCCTACGCGTGATGACGTTATGGCCTGGGCACGTGCAGAAGCAAAGCTAGAGACAATGAGGTACAAGGCTGAGAACGAAGCGAAAAAAGTAAAAATTACTTTCAATACAGATGCTAAAATCAAGTATAACCAGCAGGTCTTCCACCGCGGAGGGTATTTATTTCTGCAATCAATATACTATGCACTGCACATTGATAAAATCTGCCGAAAGCTTAAAGACAAATATAAATTTGAATATGACATCAATTCCATTTTGTCGGATATGCTCTATGCGCGTATATTAGAACCTTCCAGCAAGCGTTCTTCGTTCAATGTTGCCAATGAATTTCTTGAAAAACCTTCATACAGCCTGCACGATGTATACCGCGCATTAAGCGTCCTGGGAGAAGAATGCGACTTTATACAATCCGAAGTGTATAAAAACAGCCATTTTCTTGGCTCTCGTAATGATAAGATATTATATTACGACTGCACTAATTATTATTTTGAAATATCCCAGGAAGATGGATGCAAGAAATATGGGAAAAGCAAAGAACATCGGCCAACCCCCATAGTGCAAATGGGGATGTTCATGGACGGAGACGGCATTCCGCTTGCCTTTTCACTTTTTCCTGGAAATTCGAATGAACAAACCTCTGTAAAACCTTTGGAAGAAAAGATTCTGTCCCAGTTCGGTTGCCAAAAGTTTATTTATTGCAGCGATGCAGGACTGGGAGCGGAGAGAATTCGCGAATATAATCACATGGGAAAGCGTGCCTTCATCGTTACGCAGTCCATAAAAAAATTAAAAGCAGAAGAACGGGCATGGGCACTAAACAAATGCGATTTTAAAAATTTATATGATGATACGAATACAGATATTTCCAATCTTCCTTATGACGATAAGGGTATTTACTATAAGGAAATCCCTTACACGCCCCGAGAGCTGCATCAGAGGCTTATTGTCGTGTATTCACCCAAATATGCCAAATATCAAAAAACAATAAGGGAAAAGCAGATTGAAAGGGCAAAATGCATGCTTTCTGATGGTACTGCAAAGAGAACCAGCAAGAATCCAAATGATCCGCGCCGCTTTATAAAAAAGATAGCAGTTACCAATGATGGTGAAATAGCAAATATCCATGATCTTCTCGATAATGAAAAAATAGAGAATGAAGCTCTTTATGACGGATTATATGCTGTCTCTACTGACCTTCTTGATGATGAGGTAAGCGATATAATACATGTAAGCGAAGCCCGCTGGGAGATTGAGGAGTGATTTCGGATAAT
>JAFPAQ010000092.1 GCA_017424235.1 Lachnospiraceae bacterium
CGGCGGCGGTATGGCAGGCCTGTCTGCGGCATGGCAGCTGCGGCGCAAGGGACATACTGTTACTGTCTATGACGATGCGGAGCATATCGGCGGCAAGCTGGCTAATATAGCATACAGAATACTTGAGTATATTACAGCGGCGCTCAGGAGCACAGTTGATTCAGAGCAGATGTTATATGGTTCGACTTTGGTAAAATTCCCGGTGCCTAAGCTGTATGTTACGGATGTTGGACTGGTAAGAGACAGTAGTAAATTAAATAAAGTAGAGCATGATATTTATTTGAGGGATTCTTTTCTGAAAGCAAAGCTGTCTGGGGAGAAAGAGATTACACCAGACCTTGATTTAACAGTACACGCATATGATTTCAGGATGACATATGATGAGGCTTTAAGGTATATAGAGAGAAATGAAAAGCCGGAGAGATTTGAAAAATATAATACGGAGTTATTTCAGTATGCGTTAGCGGCAAACAGCATTACTTATATACAGCGTACAATAAGTAATGAACGATTAAAAAAGCCGAAGAATGTCAATGATGTTGCAGAAGTTATAAAGTTGTTGACAGAAAGAGGAATACTTTTGAAGGAGTTTGCAAAGAAGGAGGTATGCGACATGACAGTAGCACAATTTTCGAGGGATGATATTTTAAAATATGGTGCACGCGAGGAAGGACGCGAAGAGGGACGTGAAGAGGGACGCGAGGAAGGACGCCAGGAGGGAAGTATTTTAGGAACTATTAAAACATTGAAAAAATTAGGTCATTCCAAGGCACAGATAGTAGAATATATTATTGGTGAATTTAGTCTTGGAAAAGAAGAAGCTGAGAGATATGTGTTAAGTAGTAAAATAGAACAATAGAGGAGTAAATTTTCAGAAGATATAAATCCTGCAATATGTTTTACAGGTTGCAGGATTATATTTTAAATGCAAAACAAACAGATGTTTTGTGGAAAGGAGGAAGTATATGGGAGAAAAGGACATAACAGAGAAGCTTCTGGAAGATTATCCGGATGTATTTGCCGATATATTTAATGTACTTGTATTTGATGGAGAGAAGATTATAAAGGAAGATGAACTTTCTGAGAGTATAGTACATTCACAGTATAAGGCAGAAGATGGAAGAGTGCATGAGCTTGAGAGAGATGTATCCAAAAAGTGGATTAAGAATAATGTAGCCTTGTCGTTATTTGGAGTGGAAAACCAGACATCGGTTGAAAAATTTATGCCGCTGAGAGTTATGGGCTATGATGGTGCGTCATATAGGTCGCAGCTGCTTAGTGTGGAATCTGAAAAAAGGAAATGGTATAATCTGAAAAAAGAGTGTAAAATAACAGAAGAAGAGTATAGTATACGAATGAAAAAAGTATATGATAGTATATGCCCTGTTATAACGATAGTGTTGTATTTTGGAACGGAACACCACTGGAATGAGTCAGATACTTTAAAGAAGGTGTTAGATATACCGGAAAAGCTTGAAGCTTTTGTAAATGATTATAAAATACATATATTTGAGATAGCATGGCTGTCGGAAGAGCAGATAAATCTTATGACAAGTGATTTTAAGATTATAGCCCGATTTTTCAGAGATAAGAGACTTGGTGTGGATGATATCATGAGAGACACTACCCAAATAAAACATATAGATGAAGTGTTGAAACTTTTTTCAGCAATGACGGGAGATTCAAGATATGTAGAAGTGATGGAAATGGCTGAATATAAGGAGGTTGATACTATGTGTGAGATGTTTGACAGAGCTGTAAATAAAGGAATAGAAGCTGGAATAAAGCAGGCATCTGCTATAATAAAGGATAAAGAAGAAAAGATATTAGAACAGGCAAACCAGATATCACAAAAAGAAGAACAGATAAAATATAAGGAAGAACAGATAAAGGATAAGGAAAAACAGATAAC
>JAFPAQ010000093.1 GCA_017424235.1 Lachnospiraceae bacterium
AACTGATTGCCTGTGCTTTTAAGCACAATATTTTCTCCGGCTGCCGCCTTCTTTATAAACTGTGCAATCGCCTTTGAATCTTCAGACATCATTGTAGGACCATATACCCTTGAAAACCTGCCGATTACAAAATCCTGTCCTTTCTGAGCCCCAAATGCATTGCATAGTGACTCACCAAGCCTTTTGCTTTCAGGGTATCCTGCACGCACTGTATTGCAGTCAATATATCCCAGATATGACTCGTCAAACTTGTCTACATCTTTTCTATTTTCCCCATAGATTTCAACTGATGAAAAGAAGAAAAAACGCTCACACTGATGGCTTGCGGCATACTCCAGCAACTGATGCGTTCCCTGCACATTCGCTGTTATCGTTCCAATCGGGTCTGTTGCATATGCACGTGGATGCGTATTGCTCGCAGCATGCAATATATAATCAATCTGTCCAAGCTCCGGTAAAGGGGCTGTAATATCATGAGACAAGTATGTAAAAAAGGGGCTGTCCCAATAAGCCCCAAAACGTTCCCTGGCTTTCTCCTCATTTCGGCTGACCGCTATCACAGAAACCTCCTGCCCCTCATCTGCCATATTCTGATTGCAATACATCAAAATATCAATCATCACAGAGGCAATCATTCCCGACGCACCAGTCAACAATATTGTTTTCCCACCAAGCTGCTTCCACGGAATGTCAGCTGAGACAGCCTTGATGATGTCTGATTGGTAAATTTCGTTTTTTTGGATGTTCATAATAGTCTTTTATCTCCCATTTATCTTCCCTGAATAGATATGAAATTCTGAGATTTAAGATATGCAGATCTCAATACTTGCCTCTGATATGTACTCATCTATATTGCTCAACAAAAATACATTAAGATCAAATTGTCTGTCACAAATTGTTATCTTCTGCTTGGAAAAGTCCCTTAATTTTTTTATTTCACTTTTATAGGGTTTTAATGAATTATAAAATTTCAAAAAGCTTAAATCATTTAAATTGCCATTTCTATTCAAGACAGTCTCTATCATCTCAGAGGCATCAAGAAATTTGTTTTTCTCAAAGCTTTTGGTAACTATTCCAAAAGTTTCTTCTTCATTGTATCCCTCACTTTTGTAAAGATAAAATATCCCATCTTTACTCACTTTTTCATCAGCCAACTGATTTATGAAATCCCTTACTTCCTTGATGACAGTGATCAGCGCATCATTTTTATATAAATCGTCACTAAAAGCTGAAATATTACTTTTTACATCCATTATAAATGAATGTATTCTTTTGTTCTTGTCATCTACCACGCAAGCCAATATATCTGCTTTTTTCATATCATCCTTAACAAACAATACATTCCTATACTCTTTTGCATATATGCCATATTGTTTATCTTCAAGTATATATTTCAGTCTTACGATCTCCTTATGCTTTTGCTTTCCATCTGACTCATCATGCAATTCTTCAAATAACACTTCTTCACCAGAATTAATTCTATATAAAGTATTCGGTTCGTATTTTTTATTCTTAGGTATGCTCTTTAAGTTTAAATTCTTCATTCGTTACCGCCAGCTTCTAATATCGATGTTTCCTTATAAAGTTTCAAATTTGAATTCATAAACAGATCAAACTGATACCCATAATCTTTATCTGGTTTTATCTCATTAACACTACATTTACCATTCTTATTTGATTCAAACGAATAAACATAGATATTATCAGTATTCATAAGATCCTTTTTATCGAACCCTAATTGTTCAAGATATTTATTTGCATTTTCCTTATTTGACAAAATATATAAATTATTGATTTTAGACACAAATGTATCACTATGAGTGCTGACAATGAGACTCATATCTTTATTCGATAACCTAACCAACAACCTCACAAGTTCCTGCTGTTTCTCTGGATGAAGACTTGCTTCCACTTCATCAATAATCAATTGATTATATGCTCGACTATTTAATGCTAATGCTATTGGCGCCACTTCATTAATCATCGAAGATGTCAAATACATTGGAAT
>JAFPAQ010000094.1 GCA_017424235.1 Lachnospiraceae bacterium
ATGCAGAGTTCATAACGCACTTTTTCTACCCGTTTCCTAACTCATTGTTTTTTGTTAGTAGATTGTTACATTGTACAGTGACTTGTCGCCAGTTTCCTAACTTGACATTCGCTCCGCGGAAAACCTGATATGTTTTTCAACACTCAGCAACCTCACGTTTCATCGCTATCATGTCACAGCAATTGATAGTATATCCTACTTACTTTATTTTTGCAATAGTTTTTTTGTATTTTTTTTAGTACAAAATATTTTTATTTAAATACTATTTTTTTCATTGATATGCTATAATAAACTAGGTTAATTTGACAGACTAACATATTACTTCTATATAATATGTTCATAGCCTGTTTTTCTATCATTATACATTACATCGAAAGCGAGGTCTAATATGTGGATTGCAGATAATTGGAAAGATTATGAGGTTATAGATACATCAAAAGGGGAAAAGCTTGAGCGATGGGGAGAATATCTTCTGGTAAGACCTGATCCCCAGGTTATATGGGATACTCCAAAATCTCAAAAGGGTTGGAAAAAGCATAACGGACATTATCACAGAAGTTCTAAAGGTGGTGGAGAATGGGAATTTTTTGACCTCCCTGAAGAATGGTCTATACATTATAAGGGAACAAATAATTTTGAATTAACATTTAATCTTAAACCGTTTAGCTTTAAACATACAGGACTTTTTCCTGAACAGGCTGTTAACTGGGATTGGTTTTCTTCTATTATAATGAAGGCAAAAAAGGAAAATCCCGAAAGGCAAATAAAAGTACTTAATCTTTTTGCTTATACCGGTGGTGCTACTGTAAGTGCTGCTGCTGCCGGAGCTGCAGTAACGCATGTTGATGCCTCGAAAGGAATGGTAACCTGGGCAAAAGAAAATGCTGTTGCTTCTGGTCTTGGAGATGCACCTATCAGATGGCTTGTTGATGACTGTGTAAAATTTGTCGAACGCGAAATACGACGTGGCAATAAATATGATGCAATCATTATGGATCCTCCTTCTTACGGAAGAGGTCCAAAAGGGGAAATATGGAAAATAGAAGATTCTATTTATCCCTTCATTGAATTAACTACTCAGATACTTTCAGAATCTCCTCTTTTCTTTCTCGTGAATTCATATACAACAGGACTTCAGCCTGCAGTCCTTACTTATATGATGAATACTGCTATTGTTTCTAAATTTAACGGAAGTGTCGAGGCTTCAGAAATAGGTCTTCCTGTATCTTCAAATGGATTAGTACTTCCATGCGGTGCAAGTGGACGATGGACTTCAAAATAATACTTCATATGCCTTATAAACAACAAAGGATATCGCACAGCGATATCCTTTGTTGTTTATAAAAATAATTATAAATCAATTAGATGATTAATACATTGATGAAGCTATATTAGCCAAAGCAGCACCAAATGCAATAGACATAACAAATCCAAATACTATACCGATAAGAGCCCATACAAGAGCTGCTTTAAAATAATTTGACTTACTCTTCTTTGTTCCTGAACCAAATGCCCAAACAAACATCATAACAATATTAACACATGGAATGCACATAATTAACGTTGTAAGCATCCATTCTCCAAAGCTTACCGGCTCTTCTAAATCGCCATTCATCTGTGGCTGATAAGCCTGCTGTGGCTGTTGAAATTGCTGCTGTCCATTAAACATATTATTGTTATCCATTCTTCCCTCTCATTCCGTCATCTCTTTTGTATGACTGTTTTTTTGACAAAATAATATCTTTGTCGTTTACATTATATATAGTGCGTTTACATAAATCAATATTTTTTTATAAAACTTTAATATTTTTTTAATATATTAAGTAATACATTATTTTTGTAATAAATCAATGGAGGTGAGTCAGGAAAAATTTTTATCATGCGATACAAATATATCAATATGGTAATTGCTGAAATGACACCCAGATAAATCATCCATTTTTTAGTGTCCTTCATACCTTTAATATATCTATTGCACAAAAAGGATACAATATAAATAATCCAAAAGAATGCAGCCGGATTATACTTAAATCCAGCTGCAAAATCTCCACACAAGATACTAACAACCGCCCTTGTAAGACCACAACCCGGACAAGGAAAACCTGTCAAAATCACCATAGGGCAGACTGTTCCAAATATAACAGAACAAATAAACAGATATAATATTATCACAATAATAGCAATACCACATTTTCTTAAGTCATCAATTATTCTGTTTAAAATCCTTTTTATCTGTTCCATTCTCTAAAATTCGCAAAAATCAATATGCTCTTTCTTTTTTTCTTCAACTTTAACTTCTTCTTTTACCGATTCTTTGTTTTCATGTTTAGTCTTTACATTATCTGTGCGAATCTGAATTACAGGACCACCGGTACCATTTATATAGTCTCCATTTATAGTAACTTCACCGATATTATCATCTTTTGGTATTTCATACATAATATCAAGCATGAATTCTTCGATTATTGCTCTAAGTGCTCTGGCTCCTGTATCGCGCTCCATCGCCTTTTCTGCAATCGCTTCAAGCGCACTATCATCAAAAATTAAATTAACCTCATCAAGCTCCAATAATTTTTGATATTGCTTTAATATTGCATTTTTAGGCTCTTTCAAGATTTTTATATAACTTTCCTTGGTAAGACTATCCATAGGACAAATAATAGGCAGTCTTCCAATAAACTCCGGTATCATTCCAAATTTCTTTATGTCTTCAACCGTTACTTTTTTAAGGATATTCTTTTCTTTATCATAGGCATCTTTTAATTCTGCATTGAAGCCTATTGATGATTGCTTATTAAGTCTTTGTTTAATTATTTCCTCAAGGTCCGGAAAAGCTCCTCCGCAGATAAACAGAATATTTCTTGTGTTAACTGTTGTAAGTGGAACCATTGCATTTTTGCTATTTGCTCCAACAGGAACTTCCACATCAGCACCTTCAAGCAGTTTAAGCATTCCCTGCTGAACAGATTCTCCACTTACATCTCTTGAAGTAGTATTTTTCTTTTTAGCTATTTTATCAATTTCATCTATAAATACTATTCCCTGTTCTGCTTTTTCTACATCATTATCAGCAGCCGCCAAAAGTTTTGAAATAACAGACTCTATGTCATCACCTATATAACCTGCCTCTGTAAGTGATGTTGCATCTGCTATGGCAAGTGGAACATCGAGAAGTCTCGCAAGAGTTTTTACAAGATAAGTCTTACCACATCCGGTTGGACCTAATAATAAAATATTGGACTTTTCAATCTCAATCTCATCCATTGTTCCTGTAGATACCCTTTTATAATGATTATATACAGCTACAGAAATCACTTTTTTGGCATAATCCTGTCCCACAACAAAATCATCTAACTGTGCCTTTATTTTATGTGGTGCCGGCAAATCATTAATATTAAAAACCGGTTGTACTTTATTTTCTTTTGCTTTTTTTCTTTTTAATTTTTGTCTGTTAGGTATTCCACCATCACCTTGTAAATCTGCTAAATTTACAAAACTAATATTAGGAAATTTTCTTTTTCCTTCTTTTTCTTTGTCATTTCCAAAATTTGAAGTGGAATTCAACATTCCCTGATAGTCAAACTGACTGACTGTATCCATTGTTTTATGCATACAATCAGAACAAACTGATATATGATTAGGAAGCTTAAACATTCTTCCTGTTTTACTTTCCGGACGTCTGCAGATAAAGCATACATCTTCGTATTCACTTTCTCTGTCTTCGCCATACATGTCCATTTTTTTATCGTTGTCTTCGTCTTTATTAAAATCTGTTTGTGAAGAATCATTTTGTTCATTTGCATTTTCTTCACTACTATCAACTATCTCAATGTCTTCAAATTCGTTATTATCCTTATATGTCATTTAGACCTCCATAGGCAGCCTCTTACCAATATAATCTAAAGCTCTCTTGCTGTGTCCTGCCCATCATCAACTTATTTTTGTCCAAGAACCACTTCCAGTTCTTTCTCAACATACTTATTATTCAAATGTTGCATTACTGTGACTGTAATCTTTTCATCTTTTTTGTAATATGAAAGTATATTCTGTAATTCTGACATTTTTGTAATATTCTGATTATCAACGGCTGTAATTACATCGCCTTTTTTTAATCCACTCTTTTTGGCGGGAGATTTATCAATAACAGCAGTTACATATATACCAATTGGTATATCATACTTTTCTGCTGCATCTTCTGTTACATCATTTCCCGACACTCCAAGATATGCTCTTTCTTCTTCTGCAACTTTTTTTCTTGTCTCATTTTCCATTAATGTCTCAATTACAGGCTTTGCAGTCGAAACAGGTATAGAATATCCGACACCTTCTATTATTCCATCAGCCATCTTACCTATATTTATGCCAATTACTTCGCCTCTGACATTTAAAAGTGCTCCGCCAGAGCTTCCAGGGTTTATTGCTGCATCAGTCTGTATATAACCACACGCATCTGATTCTGCATCTTCAACATCTGCAAATCTGCGGTCTAATGCACTTATTACACCTGTTGTAACTGCCTGTCCATATCCTGCTGAATTTCCAATAGCTATTGCCGGCTCGCCTAACTGAAGATTATCTGAATCTCCTAAGAGCGCAACCGCAATGCTGTCTAAGGTTTCTTCCTGAATATCTTCGATGAAAACAGAAATGACAGCCAGGTCATATTTTGCATCAGTACCCTTTATATATGCCTCAGCCTTACTCGAATCTGCAAATTCAATTGTTAATTCATCTGCACCTTCTACGACATGATTATTTGTAACAATCATTATTTCTTCTTCGGACTCTGCTACAATAATGCCTGTTGCTCCTGATTCAGTAGGTACCTCATCATCATACATATAATTGTATGTGCTGCAATTACATGTAATTTTAACTATACATGGCATTGCTGATTTGACTACTTCAGTTACATCTGAAACAACTGCAACCGCAGATTGCGCCTGCTTTAATTTAGTTGTCGTTTTTTCATCTTTTTCACTTTTTTCTTTGTCTTTTACTTCGGTATCAGTTTCAGCTTCTGTAGATACTTTAATATCTGACTCTTCTTGTGTATTTGTCTCTTCTAAATCATTTTCATACGACTGTGCAGATGCCTCGGTATCCGGCTCACTCTCTATACTTTGAGATGTTTCCTCTGTTTCTTCTATTTCTGTTTCTTCTATTCCTGTTTCTTCTGTCTCTGTCTCTTCTTTGCTGTTTTCGCTATTTTTTTTGTTAATAACACCTGTATCTTTTGGACCATTGTTTGAAGAAGCATTATATGTATCCATATTTCTTTGACTTGTTGTAGCCTGAACATTATTCTCCTTTGCAATATTCTTGGCCACATCAGTATTATCATTCATGCTCAAGGTAACCCTATCCTGTTCATTACCTTTATGAAAATAATTATCAAAAAACCATAAACCAACAACAGAATATGAAAAAACCATGAAAATGCACAATATAACAGAAAAAATATTTAATACATTTCCTTTTTTCTTTTTCTTCTTATAACGCTTCTGTTCATAATCATAATAATATTTATTATCCATATGTCTCTCCTTTTATCGCAATGATCCATTATGAATCAAGGACAAGAACAATATTTTAACCCGCTTAATTATTCAACAGTTACAGATTTAGCAAGATTTCTAGGTTTATCCACATCACAACCCTTTCCAACTGCTACATAATAGCCAAACAACTGCAATGGAATAATTGCAAGTGAATTGGTAAAGTATGAATTTGTACGTGGAATATAAATCACATAGTCTGCTGCCTTCTCAATGTCTGTATTTCCAACATTTGTTACTGCAAGCACAAATGCACCTCTTGCCTTTACCTCAACCATATTACTGAGAGTCTTCTGGAAAAGGTTATCCTGAGTTGCGACTGCCGCTACAAGTGTACCTTCCTCAATAAGTGAAATTGTTCCATGCTTAAGTTCACCTGCCGCATAAGCTTCCGAATGGATATATGATATTTCCTTAAGTTTTAATGAACCCTCCATAGCAATTGCATAATCAATACCTCTTCCTACAAAGAAAATATCCTTGGCTGCGATATAACGGTTCGCAAATCTTTGAATCTTTTCCTTATTTGCAAGAAGCATCTCTATCTGTTCCGGAAGACGTTTGAGGTCTTCTATCATTTCTGCAAAACTTATATCCCCAAGTTTTCCTCTTACTTTACCAAACTTCATGGCAAGCAGATATAAAGCCACAAGCTGTGCACTGTATGCTTTTGTTGTTGCAACAGCAATCTCCGGACCTGCCCATGTATACATTACATTGTCAGCTTCTCGCGCTATGGAGCTTCCAACTACGTTTACAATACCTAGCACTTTATGTCCTAATTTCTGTGACTCTCTAAGTGCTGCAAGTGTATCAGCAGTTTCTCCTGACTGACTGATAACAATAACCATTGCACCTTCTTCAAGAATCGGATTTCTATATCTGAATTCACTTGCAACGTCAACCTCAACAGGTATACGCGCAATTCCTTCAATTATATATTTTCCTGTAACACCTGTATGATAAGCCGAACCACAGGCTACAATATGAATTTTCTTTATTGCTTTTATTTCCTCATCACTCATACCAAGCTCTTCAATAACAATGTCACCATCTTTTATTCTTGGCATAAGAGTGTCTGTTACAGTTTTAGGCTGTTCATACATTTCCTTAAGCATGAAATGCTCATATCCGCCCTTTTCTGCCGCATCTGCATCCCACTCAATAGTAACCGGCTCTTTTGTTATCTCCTCTTCATCTACTGTATAGAAATGCATATGATCCGCACGAAGACGAACTACTTCCTGATTTTCAATAAAATATACCTTTCGAGTATATTTAAGAATTGCCGGTACATCAGAAGCAATAAAACAGCCATCTTCATTCTGTCCGACAATAAGCGGACTATCCTTACGAACAGCAAAAATCTGATCCGGATGTTCAGCAAACATTATTCCAAGTGCATAAGAGCCTTGTACTCTGTGCATTACTTTTGTGATTGCCTCAAGTGGATTTCCTTTGTAATAATAATCAATCAAATGTGCTATTACTTCCGTATCAGTATCTGAAACAAATGTGTATCCCTTTGACAAAAGTTTTTCTTTAAGTGGAAGATAATTCTCAATTATTCCATTATGAACTACGGCAATTGTTTCCTCGGCATTATAATGAGGATGCGAATTGACATCACTCGGTGCACCATGTGTTGCCCATCTGGTATGACCAATTCCAACTACACCCGGCATAGTAGCTCCACCATGCGTCAGTTCTTCAAGCACCTTTAATCTACCTACAGATTTTGATATCTGTATCTTTTCACCATTATAAACAGCCATTCCGGCTGAATCATATCCTCTGTATTCAAGTTTCGCAAGTCCGTCAAGAATTACCGGAGCTGCTGATTTTTTTCCTATATATCCTACTATTCCACACATACTTTTTCCTCCTCTAAATAATATACCATGATATATATGCTTTTTTCAATGATATCTGAATATTTAGTTACTCTAGATCCGCCAGTAATTAATATTCATTGTACACTTTTTAATCATTTTATCCGGAAGCTTATTATAATTAAGCCCTAACTTATAGCCAATATATTTATATGCGCTGGATACTATAAGATATGGTATATATCTTTTATTATTTGTATTCCATAAATGAACTATAGTGTCTTTCACCAGACGCATCCCTTCACTGCTTGACGAAATGTCAGCAAAAACCTCTGGATGATCTGACTGAGATACTCCAAGATCAAAATTGCGTTTTAATTGCTGTAAACAGGTATAATTGTGAGAATGTCTTACCCTTGCCTCTGCACAATATGCGATTCGATAGCCTGCTTTTATAGCCTTACCTGCATAGATCATATCCTCATTAAAAATTGTCCTGCAAATAAATTTTCCCTGATTTTCAAAGATTTTTCTATTATAAGCGGCACAGACATTTGAGCAGAAAAAAGTCTTAATGCCAAGTCTGTCTATATCAGCAATAGATTTAACACAGGATTTATCGGGATAATTAAATTCTCGTGTATATCTCTCAATTTCACGGCAATCAGCAAGTGGCAATTGCCGCGCATAAGCAGCAGCAATATCCGGCTTATCCATTAATGCTTTGACTAAATTTTCAACCAGGAATTCATTATCAGGTATCGCATCCTGCGTCATGCATATAAAAATATCAGATTCAGAATATTTGACTGCCTTATTTCTGGTTTTTCCATGATCAAATTCCTTTTCTGAAATATGATAAACCTCAAGATTATTATACTTTTTCATAAATCCGGTTTCATAAAATATTTTTCTGAAATATTTTTCTTCTGTATTGATAATAATAATCTTCTCAACCGGATAAGTCTGCTTTTCCAGCAAATCTATTAATTGTAATACCTGCTCTTTAGGCTTGTATGTCAACAAAACCACATCTACACTATACTGCATTTATTACTCCTTTTTATGTGAACGCCCAGTCATTTATATACTTGTTTTTGTGAACACATTTTTTTAAAAGGGCCGTAAAAATACGACCCTCTTTTTCATATTTTATATTAAGAAACTACGGATTATAACTAATGCCTGTATCCGCAACAATCTTCTTACTACAACGTTTAACAGTATCAGAAGGTTGATATTCTGTATCATCTGCAAAGAAGAATTTGTGCAGAAGCTTAACATTCTCTTCAAGGTCAACAGGAGCTACTATACTCTTAGAGCCTACACGTCCTCCCTGAACATAACCATCAAAAGGAAATGCTGCCTGATCTACCATCTTATATCCTGCTATACCCGAAATCAGTTCCAGGATTTCTGTCATTTCTAATGAAGTCTTGATTTTTGGAAATACTGCTTCAGCTATCTTATTCAATGTAACCGGATTTAATGTTATAGCTTTTTTGGCTGTCTCCATAAGAACTGTTCTCTGTCTTGAAGTTCTTGCATAGTCATTACCTACATAACGTATACGGCAATATGCTGTTGCCTGCAAACCATTAAGCTTTTGCTTTCCAGGTTTAGTTACAGGTATATAATCTATACCCTCCCTTGCCTTGTAATTTGGCTCACCTGCAGCGTTCAAAGTACCATCAGGTTCACCTGACAGGCATATCTGATAACTGTTAAGATGTACTATCTCGTCCTGTGTAACATCTATCTCAATTCCACCGACAGCATCTATTACATCTTCCAACGCTTCAAATCCACAGGTTACAAAATCAGTTATATTCATATCCAGATTCATATTAAGCATACTTATCGCCTGAGCCGGACCACCCTTTGCATAAGCAGCATTTGCCTTATCATAACTGTCTGTACTCATATTTAACCATGTATCTCTATATACAGAAACAAGTTTAACTTCTTTTGTATCCATATTTATTGATGCAATCATAATAGTATCAGTTCTTGTATTCTTATCAAGCTGCTGGTCTCTTGAATCTACGCCAAACAATGCTATATTTCGATAACCCTTCATAGCACCTGTTTCCTGCGCTTCAATTACCTGCTCATCGATTTTAACTTTCTCATCATCAATGACTACTTTTTGAATTTTGGAAGCCTGAGAAGCAAACCAGAATATTATAAGAATTATCAAAAGAACTAATATTTCTGCAATAAACAGAATAATCTTATTACGCTTTTTATTTGCATTTTTCTTACTTTTTTTCTTACTTGCTACTGACTGATTTATACGAACACGATCTGTTTTATCATTCATATTCCGGCCGGATGCAGGTCTTTGACCTTGTGGTCTTGGCTGGCCCTGTCCTTGCGGTCTTGGCTGGCCTTGTGGTCTTGGCTGACCCTGTCCTTGCGGTCTTGACTGACCTTGGGGTCTCGGCTGACCTTGACCTTGGGGTCTTGCTTGTCCCTGTGGTCTTGGCTGACCCTGTCCTTGCGGTCTTGCTTGTCCCTGCGGTCTTGGCTGACCTTGACCTTGGGGTCTTGGCTGACCCTGTCCTTGCGGTCTTGCTTGTCCCTGTGGTCTTGGCTGACCTTGACCTTGGGGTCTTGGCTGGCCCTGTCCTTGTGGTCTTGGCTGATTGCCATTACTCCTCTGTCTGTTAACAGGTCTATTTTCATTATTATTAGAATTATCCTGCATTTCTCCTAACCTCTCTCCAAAAAGTTTCTTTCATTTCTTACTAATATGCATTCTTATTAACAAATCCTGTAAAAAAAGTCATAAGAATTATTTTTATATCAAATGTCAATGTCCAATTTTCTATATAATACAAATCATATTCTATTCTCTTTTTAATAGATGTATCCCCTCTGTAACCATTCACCTGAGCCCATCCGGTTATTCCGGGTCTTACCTGATGTTTGATCATATATCTTGGAATTTCTTCCTTAAACTGTTCAACAAAACGTGGTCTTTCAGGTCTTGGCCCTATTAAACTCATATCTCCCTTTAAAACATTGAACAATTGAGGAAGTTCATCTATACTTGTACTTCTTAATATTCTTCCAATCTTTGTAACACGAGGGTCATTTTTCTTTGTCCATCCTTTTTTCTCCTCTTCAACAGGCTGAACCTCCATACTCCTGAACTTATACATCTTAAATGTCTTATTATGAAGACCTACTCTTTCCTGTTTAAAAATAAGTGGACCTTTACTCGTTGTTTTAACACCTATTGCAGCAATAATCATTATAGGAGAAAATATAATTATCGCAAGGGTCGCACCTATTATATCAACCATACGTTTTATAAGCATATTTGCAGTATTGGTCAACGGCACCCTTCTGATATTTATTACTGCTAATCCTCCAAGATCCTCTAAATAGGGTTTACTTGGAATCACACTGTTATAATCAGGTATAAACTTAGTGTGAACACCCGACTTTTCACATGTATTGACAATTTCTTCAAGTCGGTAATAATCTTCAAGTGCCAAGGTTATACCTATCTCGTCAAGCTTATTTTCAGGAAGTATTATATCTAAGTTATCAATATCACCTATAACCTTAACTCCCTTATATACAGCGCCTCTTGGAACTTTGTCATCAAGTATGCCGCATACCTCATATCCCCACTCAGGATTAGACTTCAATCTTGTTATATATTCTTCTGCCGCTCTGGAATAACCAACAAGCAGAATATGCTTGATATTATATCCTTTTTTACGAAAGAATCTAAGTACAATTCTTACCGTCTTGCGCATAGCCGATTCAAGAACAATATTTACACCATAAAAAAGCACTATCATTCCTCGTGAATAATCATCCACGTGAATCGCGAACATCACCACCATTACAGCTATAAGCCCAATAGTATTAGCCCGTATAATGTTAAATATCTCATAAACTGTCCTTGCAATACGTTTGGATGAGTACATGTCAACCATGTTATACAAAATAAGATATCCCGGTACTACAGCGACCAGCGCCATAAAGTAAATCTCCTGTGCAAGCACTCCTGTATCAGGATGAACTTCTTTTATATAACCACTAAGCCATACAAACCATGATAATAAATATGAAATTATTATCACTATTGCATCTAAAATCACAAGCAGTCGGTTAAAATATTTCTGATTATCTCTTATCAATTTATCTCACCTTTATTCTGGTAAGTTTTCACCAAAATTAGTTCAAATATATCTATTCCACTATTTGGAATAAAAACATAAACTGTTATCATTCTACATTATTTGAGTCAAAAGTACAACTTTTATTTTAATTAAATACTATATATATTTAATTATTTAATAATCTAAGCATATTTATCCATAAATCCATCTGAATCTTAATATAGTTCTTCAAATTTTTAAATTCAAATTTCTGCTTCTTTTCTCTCCCCTGCTCACTCAAAGAGAGTTTAAATCCGTTTAATAATCCTTGTATATATTCTTTTCCAAGTCCTTTTCTTATAAAAAACAGAATTTTAATAAAAAATCCCATAAACAGAAAAGGTAAATTTATTATTATTTGCAAAGCCGGCATATTTTTAGCTATAATGTATATACTATTTTTTGAAGCCAGCCTGGTCTTAAATTCATTATATCGTGAACCGCTTGTTGCACTTCCTGCATGGTAAACTATCGCCTGTGGTGCAAACATATTCTTATAGCCTTTAACACGTGCCCTGTAACCGATATCTATATCTTCAAGATAAGCAAAATGGTTTTCATCAAAAAGTCCAACCCGGTCAGCTTCAAAAAGCTCTCTTCTGTATATTGCTCCACCACCACATGCTGCAAATATCTCTGATGCTCTATCGTATTTATCCGGAGACTTTCCTTTTCCTCTTGCATAAGCCCAGCCTAATGCACAATAAAAATCCCCTGCATCGTCAGTTATATTTCTATCATAGAGAGAAATCAGCTTAGCTGAGGCTGAAAATATCTTTTTATCTTTATCCATAATCTTCTCAAGTTCATGAATAAATGATATATCTACTCTGGTATCATTATTAAGAAGTATTACGTACTCTGTATCACTTGCCTCAATACCCTGATTAACAGCTTTACAGAAACCTGTATTAACTTGATTTTCAATCAGTTTTACCTGTGGAAATCTCTCTTTGACAAGTTCAAGGCTGCCATCTTTTGAAGCGTTATCCACAACTATAACCTTAAAGTCCTTTACTGTTCCTGAAAACAGACTTTCAAGACAGGCTTCTATATATTTTATTCCATTATAATTTGGTATTACTATTGTAGATTTAGACATGGCTCCTCCATCTAATCGTTACAGTACACACATAGTGTGCACTGTAACAAATTATGCACACAAATTAAGCAAAAGCTTAATTTTGCGCATGAAAAACTCGGGTTTTCATTTTGAAAACACCTCGCGGGATATAACCTGTGTACAGTAACATCTAATCATAAGTACATCATAAAACTATATTTTTCTAACACTTTCAGGATCCAAAAGCAGTCTTATTTTATCTTTTCTAAGCTGTCTGCTAAGTTCTGCATTAAGTCTTTCTATCTTTTCTCTTCCCTGCTTTGTTCTATTTAGTTCTTCTATCCATTTTGGCATTTCATTTGAATCACTGGCAAATGTATTCTCATAATGATGTCCTGTAACTTTCTCATATATAGGCTGATATGCTTTATTAACAGCCAGATTTCTTATATCAAGAATATCTGTATTCTGGTAAAGATCCATTCTGTTCATATAACCGGCATATAAAAGTGGTTTTTTGGCATACTCTCCGTTAATAATCTTACCATTTCTGACAATATATCCTCCTACAGCAGCAAGATCAGGTCTGTGTACCAAAACATTATTCCTATAGATTATCCTGTAAAATCCAAGATGTTTGTTATGTCTGACATCAACCTTCCATCCCATTCGTTTTGAAAAGTCTATCAAGGCTTTTTTGCCGGCTTCATATGCATACATTTTACTTTGTGGATTGTCAGCAGTTGAATTTTGATGACATCTCCAATGATAGAGAATCTTTGGCACATGAAGTATCAGATCATCTATCATACCTGTTTCTTTATTTAACTGCCCTTCTTTT
The DNA here is from genome assembly GCA_017424235.1 of Lachnospiraceae bacterium. Lineage (GTDB taxonomy): Bacteria > Bacillota > Clostridia > Lachnospirales > Lachnospiraceae > COE1. Next base: position 13,476 of record JAFPAQ010000094.1, read on the forward strand.
TCTTTTAAAAGAAGATTACTTACCACTCTCAAAATCAGGTCAAAGTCCTGTGAACCGTCATACTCCTTGCGTATACCGAGTTTTTTAATAAGCTCTGTTTTAATAACAAGAAAATGACAAATATAATTATTAGTCAAAAGCAGATCCAGATTAAAATCCTTTTTAAAATGTGGATCATAGAAATTTTTGCCCTCTGAATCACATTTGTCCTCATCTGAATATACCATTACAGGCGCATATTTTGCATGCGAAATTTTTCTCGCCATCTCATATAAGGCATCAGGAGTAAGCATGTCATCATGATCAAGCAGACCACAATAATCTCCACACGCCATTTCTATAGCCTTATTGGTATTGTCTGCTATTCCACCGTTTTTATCCAGTTTAACATACTTTATACGTTTATCTCTATATTTATCAAGAGTTTTACGCACTATATCCGTAGCTGAACCATCAGCTATAATGAGCTCCCATTTACCATAGGTCTGTGCAATACAGCTATCTACCAATGCTTCAAGATATTTTTCTCCTGTCTCATACGCAGGTACCAGGATTGAAAACTTAATATCAGATAGCGTTTTATCTTCTCTTTGCTTATGCAGCTTATCTTCCTGTGGCAATACATATTTATAATCCGCATAATACCTTGCAGTCACACGCTCCCAGGCTGCGATAACAGTCTCGGTATATCCATTTTTTTTACTATAGTTAATAGTTTTTCTAATATTTTGAATTAATGACATTTATCTTACTTTTTCTCCAAAAATATTTTTCTTGTTATAAAATTATAAACCATAACAATTGCTGTTGCCACTATTTTTGAAGCAGCAAACCATAATGTATCTGTAAAGCTTTCCATAAGTAAAGCATTTCCTTCATATATCATTCTGCAAACTACAAGTATTATTTCATTTACTCCAAGACCAAATACACTTAAAATAACAAAAACAACAAATTCTTTTTTTCTGCTCATATCCTCTTTGCGTTCAAATACAAATTTCATGCTGAGGATATAATTTACCACTACTGATATTGTAAAACCAAAAAATCCACTTATTGCAGTTGCCATATTTCCTGTGGTAAAACCGGAAATAACTTTAAACATCACTGTTGATATAGCAAAGTCAATAAGGAAACACAAAACTCCAACGAAACCAAACTTAATAATCTGTTCAAATAATTTTTTCATAAAAAACTCCATCTTGTAAACCGAACCAGACAGCCCGTAGGCTGTCTGTCGGAATTTATATATATAATTAACCTTCAATTACTGCTTTTACAGCATTTGTAAGAGCTTCAACTCTCTTCTGTGCATCTTCAAGGCTTGTACCCTTTACACCCATGTAGAATTTGATCTTTGGTTCTGTACCGGAAGGTCTTGCACAGCACCATGAATCATTTGAAAGGTCAAAGTACAGAACATTTGACTTAGGAAGTCCTGTTGTAGAAGTCTTTCCTGTCTCCATATCTGTGATAACATCATTTGCATAATCTCTAAATGCTGTTACTGTTAAATCACCAAACTGCTTTGGAGGATTATTTCTGAATTTATCCATAAGAGCGGCAATCTCTTTTGCTCCATCGATTCCCTTCATTGTGATAGAATACTGTGTTTCTTTGTAATATCCATATTTTTCATACATATCGATCATCATATCCCAAAGAGTCATGTTATTCTTCTTGCACCATGAAGCGACCTCTGAAAGCATCATAACTGCAACGATTGCATCCTTATCTCTTGCATGTGTTCCAACAAGGCAACCATAGCTTTCTTCAAGACCAAATGCATAATTGTTTGCACCTGTCTGCTCAAATAATTTAATCTGCTCACCGATATATTTGAATCCTGTAAGTACTTCGATAAGCTTTACATTATAATTTGCTGTAATAGGCTTTGTCATGTTAGTTGTAACGATTGTTGTTACAAGCGCAGGATCTTTTACCATTGTATTTGTTGCTGTTCTTTCACGTAAGATATATTCAGCAATAAGCATACCTGACATGTTTCCTGTAAATGGAACATACTCACCGGTCTTTGTGTCAAGTGCATAAACACCAAGACGGTCAGCATCAGGATCTGTAGCCATAACAATGTCTGCACCCACTTCTTTTGCAAGCTTAAGCGCAAGTGTAAATGCCTTTGGATCTTCAGGATTAGGATAATCAAGTGTTGTAAAGTTAGGATCAGGAAGCTCCTGCTCAGGCACAACATATACGTTTTCAAAGCCTAATTCTTCGAGAACTCTTCTTACCGGAAGATTTCCTGTTCCGTTAAATGGTGTATATACGATCTTAATATCCTTTGAAACTTCTTTGATGATTTCAGGATGAATAATCTGCTTTTTAAGCTCTGCCATATATGCATCATCAATTTCTTTGCCAATTATTTCATAAAGACCCTTTGCCATGGCATCTTCCTTTGACATTGTCTTTACATCATGATAATCACTGATAGCTCTTACCTCTGAAATAATTCCATTATCATGAGGAGGTGTAACCTGTGCACCATCTTCCCAATATGCCTTATATCCATTATATTCAGGTGGGTTGTGACTTGCTGTTATAACAACACCTGCAATACATCCAAGTGTACGAAGAGCAAATGAAAGCTCTGGTGTAGGTCTTAATGAATCAAATACATAAGCCTTGATTCCATTAGCTGCAAGACATCTTGCAGTCTCATCAGCAAACTCAGGACTCATACGACGTGAGTCAAATGCAATTGCAACACCTTTAGAAGCTTTGCCCTGCTTGATAATATAATTGGCAAGTCCCTGTGTAGCCTTACGAACTGTATATATGTTCATTCTGTTTGTACCTGCACCGATAACTCCTCTAAGTCCACCTGTACCAAACTCTAATTCTTTATAAAAACGCTCCTCAATCTCGCTTTCATTATCTTTTATTGCTGAAAGCTCGTCTTTTGTTTCCTGATCAAAATAATCATCATTTAACCAGAAATTAAATTCATCCATAAAACTCATAATGCTGCTACCTCCACATAAATAAATAAATACAAAAACCGAATGCCCCGTCATTCAATCATAAGAATTTTCTATAAAAACTCTTAATAATCATCACTGTGCAATCATAATTTCGTGTGCCCTATAAGACACTAACTTCCTTATTATTAAAACAAAAATTTGTATTTTTTGCAATATCTTAATAAACTTTAACTAATTTTAGCCTATTTTTTTCAGTGTTCGTAATATAAAATATTCAGTAAATGCATTTTTATATACTTTTTAAGCAATTAATTAATTTTAGACTTTAATGTGTAATCGCTATGATCAAGTGAGAAATTCGGATTATAATAGGGATCTCCCTTTTCAATAACCTGTTTCCATCTTTGTCTGAACTTCTCAGATTCTTCCTCATATCTCTTAGCCTTTGCTTCATCGGCAACATCTATTCCTCTTGATGCTGATTCGAAATGATAAAGCTCTGCAAATGGAGTAAATACATTAAGATAGCCTTTTTCTCTTATTCTCAGGCAAAAATCCACATCGTTTAAGGCAATCTTAAATTCTTCATCAAGTCCCCCAAGCTCATCAAATATCTTTTTCTTTACCATAAGGCAGGCACCTGTAACCGCTGATACATTCTGTGCATAACACAGTTTTCCCATGTATCCGAGATTATCATAATTGATCTTATAATGTGTATGACCCGCTGTTCTGTGTGCTCCAAGCCCAATAACAACACCTGCATGCTGTATTGTCTTATCCCCATAATAAAGCTTCGCACCAACAGCTCCAACATCCTCACGCTGTGCATACATAAGCATCGCCTCAAGCCAGTTCATTGTGATAACCTGTGTGTCATTATTAAGCAAAAGAAGATATTCACCGGTTGCATACTTTGCACCAAAATTATTTATTTTGGAATAATTAAATTCGCCCTCATATCTTACAATTTTTATCCTTGAATCATCTTTAAGAGTCTTATAGTAGTCTGAGGTTGCTTTCTCTGTACTATTGTTCTCAATAATTATGATTTCATAATTATCATAGGTTGAACGCTGCTTTATCGACTCAATACATCTTCTGAGATCATCTGAATGATCCTTGTTCGGAATAAGAATTGATATCTTGTCCTCCCTTAATATTTCATATTTTATCTCAAAAATAGTCTCAAAAGCGCGGGTACTTTTTATTTCAAAATTTTTAAATCCATTCTTGGTAAGATGATCCGCAACTGCACCCTTTGCTGCTGCTATTGCATAGGGTTTTGCACTTATGTCACTTGCAACACTTCCCTTATGCGAACGCCAATAGTACATAAGCTTTGGTATATGCACAACATTTTTAGCATTGGAGGTGAGTCTTAATATCATATCGTGATCCTGACTTCCGTCAAAGCCACTTCTGAACAATTCCGTACCTTCTAATAATTCTCTTGAAAATACGCTAAAATGACAAATGTAGTTATTAGCCCTAAGATTATCAATAGAAAAATCAGGTTTAAAATGCAAGGTCAGCATATTATCAATGCTGTCTCCCTTAAAGGTAGTCTCATCACAATATATATAATCTGCATTCTGTTCATTTATTGCCTTCACATATTCGTAAAGCACTGATGGGTGCAAAATATCATCCTGATCAAAAAGACCTATATATTCGCCTGTTGCAAGCTTGTAGCATTCATTTGTATTTCCTGAAATACCGCCATTTTTTTCAAGCTTTTTATAAACTATACGTCCATTTGCCTTCGCAGCATATTCACGGCATATTTCTTCTATATAGGCATGCTCCTTGTCAGACCCGTCAGCAAGACAAAGCTCCCAGTTCTCATAAGTCTGGTTCATTACTGACTCTATCATATCTATCTGATATTGTCTTTCATTATTCCACAAAGGTACAAGAATACTTATCTTGACCATTTTGTCAAATTTCTCGGCACGTTGTCTTGCAGCCTCCTGTGCATCCGGAAAGCTTGCAGTACCATGAAGCTTCTTTGCCTCTGCTTCGATTGTTTTTTGCTTTATTTTTCTTGCAATCCCCTTAGGACCACCAAGATTTTTGATGCGTCTGAAATTTCTAAGTCCCCAGTGCATAGTCACTCTTAAAGGCTTTGAGGCTTTCCACATGGGATTGGTCTTAATCCTGTCTAACTGAAACTGGAGATTGTCTGCTTCATTTTTAGCATCTGCCAGTCTTCCTGCAAGAGAGGCCGATTTTGCCTTTTCCTGTTCATAGGCTTTTTTATAAAATTCTATATCATGTTCTTCCTTATTGTATTTTTCATTATCCATTGTCTGATTCCTTTCATTTTAGCCAAGCTTTAGTCTATTTTAACTTTAATGTCCTTTACAAATGAAATATATTCTTTACCATTTATTTTTGACCTAATTCCAAGTGCATATAAACCTTTTTCAAATTGATTTTTGTCAATAATCATATGAATACCTGCAAGTCTGGTATTGGTTGTGCTGCTGTCCTCTTTAAACAGGTTATCAACATCCTCTCTTAAGCAGGGATACATATTGGCTGAATATAATGTCATGATATCAGATTTTTCATCTGTACTATATATAAGCATATCACGTGAAATCTGTGCATTGTCATGCTTTTGAAGCACGTACCAGCCATCAATTATAATATCATCCATTTCATAAGATACTTTGTCTACATTGAACATTAAAAGATTAACACCCGTAAATCTATTCTCAAGCTTATCAAATATATTTAAACTTCCTTTTTCATTCTGCTTCTTATATTTAAGATATGCTTTTTCTATTTTCTCTTTGGCATGACTGTTCTCAATAGTAACTGTAGCTTTTTTATCATATGCAAATTCATAATTTACATTATAATCTATATCTTTCTTATTCTGAACAAGATTTATATTGTAAAAAGGATCTTTTTTATATAGCTTTGGATGCTTTTTATAGAGAATTTCTTTCTCATTGTTAAGTCGTTTTTCCTTTTCTGTGGAAACATCACTGCCTCGACTTAGGGATTCATGGTGTACAAGCACTGCCAAATTAACCTGCACATTGTAAAACCCTTTTTCATACAATTTAAAACACAAGTCAACATCATTATATGCCACTGCAAGTTTTTCGTCAAAGCCTCCTACGCTATAATACTTTTCCTTATTCACAAGAAGACAGGCCCCTGTAACTGCAAGCATATTATAATTGACCATATTATGTCCATGATAAAGATTACCCTTGTCAACCCTCCCACCAAGCTTATGGGCTGATCCTATGGCCATGTTGGTTATTCCTGCATGCTGTATTTTATATTCTGATTCTTCTGCTTTTGGATAATACAGCTTGGCACCTACTGCACCTGTATGCCTTTTTGCAGCATAATAGAGCATATATTTCAACCATTTGGAGTCAATTATTTCAATATCATCATTTAAAAACAAAAGATATTCTCCTAAAGAAGCCTCTGCCCCAATATTACACATCTTTGAAAAATTAAAAGGCATTTTATCATACAAATATTCTATTCTGCTTAAATTACTTTTGCTGCCAATATATCTTATCTGTTCAACAAAACTTTCTATGCACATTTTTTCTTCTTTACTGCTTCCATTATCCACAATAACTATCTCATAATGTGCATAAGAGGTAAGTTCAATTAACGAGCTTATACATTTTTTTAGAATAACACTATTATCTTTGCTTGGTATTATTATTGAAATAAGCGGTTGTTCACAGTCTATCTCAAAATTCTTTTTCTCATATCCCGGAAGCTCCCTGCTTCTCAAAATATCTTCATTTGTATATAAAACCTTATCTACATGATAGATCTCTTCACATATTTTTACAGCTTGTCTTATAAATTGATATAAAGACAGCTTGCCATAAATCGAATATGACTTTGCAAAAATATCTCCGCGCACTGCAATCAGACTTCCAAAATAGAAAAAGGACTCTAATGTATCAGGCGAAAAATCCGGTTTAAACCAGGGTTCTCCCCTGTAATAGCCTTTGCAGCCAAAACTGTATTTTTGTAATTCTTTTAATATTTCAATATCAAAATCGGACTCTTCTATTCCATACAATTCTTCCAAAGTCCCAAGATAATCTTCATCAGCATATAAGATTCCAATTTCAGAGTTTTTGTCAAAGCAATCGCATATCTCATATTTTGCATACTCATCAACAAAGCCCTTGTCTCTATAAAAAATCATTATACCGTCTTTTACTTCATTAATATCATTAATTCCATACTTTTCCCGGACTTTATCAAATATGTCTTCTACTTCATCCATACACGAAGAAAAGGGAAGCATGTATACATGCGTCCCTGAAAATTGCTTCTTACCTAATCTATCCGACAAATCCTTCTGCTGAGCCTTGAGCAATTGAAGATATGGGGTATATTGATTAAAGAGTTCCCTGTTATAGTTGTTCATATAAATGCTGTTTTTTTCTTTCATTTATCCCTCAATAACAATCTTTTTGTTCGTGTCTCTATATAAACGCTGTCTTGAACATCCATCTTTTGCAGTCAGCCATAGCTCATAAGTGTCAGCAGGAATCGCCCCTTCACATATCCAGCAGCAAAATCCTGATAACTCTACATTTTTTTCACCTGAAATAATCTTTGCCACATCCTTGCGATAACGTCTCTGTACCGGCAATTCCCAAACCATTCCTTTACTATTCACAAATAAAAGCTTTACTTCATATCTGGCATTATCAGCTCCCGGTACATAAGACCAGCCTTTTACAAGATAGTAGTCTTTTAATTCCTTTTCTTTGCCACCTGATAAAGTCACAGGAACCTTCATAAATTTCTCTTTGCCACATTCTTCAATGGAAAGCATTATTGCATTATTCATTTTGCTTTTATCAGGAAGCTTTCTTCCCCGCTCAAGCTTGTCATTGTGATCAAGAGAATTGACTATTTCATAACCCTCAAGCCATCTGCAAAAATACTGAGGTTCTCCACTGTTAAGCAAGGTACCTATAAACGGATCATGTCTGTACAAATGCTCATGTCTTGAATACAGCTTATCTTTTTCTGCAAGGAGTCTTTTGAGCTTATTTTCATCCTGCATATCATCACCACGGCTTAAGGATTCATGATGATACAAAACAACATCATTTCTCTGAACATTGAACAGTCCTATCTCATGTATTCTAAAACACAAGTCAACATCATTATATGCTACCGCAAGTCCTTCATAAAGTCCCCCCAGGGCTTTATATACTTCTCTTCGCATAAGCAGACACGCCGCTGTGACTCCTATCAGATCATAAATAAATCTGTTTCTGCCATAATAATAGGATATATTATCTTCCATCTGCTTAAGCTTATGTCCTGGTCCATATATTGTGTTACTTATTCCTGCGTGCTGTATCAAAGTAGTTTGAGGATATAAAAGCTTGGCACCTACTGCACCTGTATGATTTAAACCGGCCTGACCTACCATTCTTGTAAGCCACAAGTCCTCTATTGCCTCCATATCATCATTCAAAAGCAGTATGTATTCACCTCTGGATTTTTCAAATCCGATATTGCACATTTTTGAAAAATTAAATTCCATTGGCTCATAAACATAATTAAAAGCATAGTCCTTTTTAAATTCTTTTATTATCTGCTGATTTTTTTCGCCGCTGCCATTATCAACAACAATAATCTCAAAATTAGTATAGGAAGAATGTTCATATACAGACTTTATGCACTGTTTCAATACTTCCGGGTTGTCCTTTGATGGAATGATTATGCTCACAAGCTTATTCTCGGAAACATCATATAAAGGATATGACACACCTGTCACTTTATCTTCAATAAACTCTGCATGAACTCCTATTCTCTCCATTGCAGAAGCTTTTATGTCATCATAGTATTTTCCAACACCAATAAAATCTGTCTTGTGCATAATGGTGTTTTCGATTTCTTCTTTGCTATTTCCACCCTGATACAAGTGAAACAGTACTTTATCGATATGTCCGACTGTATTAACCTGCTGTGTCGCCTTTAATACAAAATCATATATATTTCTCTTATAATCTGTATCCTTTAGCCATTCTATACCAATAAATTTTTCTTTTCGTATAACAAAAATATTGCCAAAATACAAAAAAGAAAGTAATGTATCCGGTGACCAAACCGGTTTTGTCCAAGGAAAAATCCTGCGGGCAATTTCATTATCTTTATCCCCCTGACTATCCTTTTGAGATTTAGCAGCACTTCTCACTATATCTGTAGTCCATATATCCTCATCTGCATAAGCAATATCAATATCATTATTATTATTAAAAAAATCTTCAATTTCAAAATAGGCTCTGTTTGAAAGCCTGCCATTTTTTGAAATGAAAATTAAGTATTCATATTCATTATTATCAATTTTAAAATCCTGTCCACAATCTTCAATGCAGACTACCTCTGCTGATAAACTGCTGTCACAGGCTCTCTTACTCTCTGTCTCATTTATCCAAATGAGATAAGGATCTGTCTGAAGCCTTATCTCATCTGAATATTTCTGAATGCACTTATTATACAATTTATTTTGAATGGATGATTTAATTTTTCTTATCATAAAATAATGACTTTCCTTTATTCTTTAACTTATCTATAAAGCTAAGCTCAATCTCTTCCATATTTTTTGAATTGTCCACTATCTGCTTTGCAAGCATTTGTGGCAACTCACACACCTCAATATCAGCTGAAAGTCTCTTTCCACCTGCCACCGGTATTACAATGTTAGGGTCAACAGTATCAAATACCATATAACCGCTTTCCTGTAATGAACCATTTATTTCCATTACATCATTTGTATATAATCTGTCACCAACACTCAGCCTGTTTATTCCAACACTGCAACAAAATGCGCAAGGGTCAATTCGTACCCGCACAACATCCTCAGGAACATCAAACTCAAAGCGTGCAAATTTGTATTCATCAAAGCAATCTCTGATTCTAAATGAATCTTTCTCAGAAAAACCGTTTCCACGGTCATAAAATATCTGTACTGCAAATTTTTCATGGGTAAATGTACAGCTTGCTTCTATTGATTTAAGCTCATAAGCCTTATTACCAATTATCTCACGCATACCATTTACAGATACCTTATCGCCGGTTATCATCTTCTGAAATTCTCTTTCATCTTCTATGGCATCAGCAATTTCTTTGTCCGTATAATGTAAAATGTCTTTAAAGAGCAGATTTTCCTGTTCTTTTCTTATTTCACTGCCAAGAATGTAATTGTAGAAAGCTCTAAATGCAATATCCTTTGAGGATATCTTTTTCTCAACTGTCCATTCATAATCGATTACATGCCACTTATCGCGCTCAACGATAATATTAGGGAAAATGAAATCCAAATTGCTAACGTCAGAGGATTCCTCACCAAACGCAAGCCACTTAAGATACTCATCTATAAGTACCTTAAAACCCTTTATATCATTCTTTGCAAGACAGGCATCTAAAAGTGCCTCCAATGTTACTCCTTTACAAAATTCAAATGCAAGTCCCTTTATGCCATTTCTTGAAACCAAAACACATTTATTTATATCAATTTTAGTATTTTCATAACGTTTTGACAAAAGCTCATAGGCTCTCTTGGTCTTTTCAATATGAGGCTGCGACTTATCTGAGCAAGGCATTTTTTCTATATGCAATGCACCTGTTTTTTCCTCTACCATTGTAGTTGTTATCTTCCAGGCTTCATCCCTGTCATTTGAAAACCTGGCGTAAGCAATATTAGGTGCTGAGCCTATAACTAACAGATAAGAGTTTGAGAAAAGCGGAAACTCTTTTTCTTCAATAATCTGATCAAATACCTGCTTTTCATCAAACAATAACAGTCTGTCCCTGTCAAAATTTCTGAGGTTATTTGATAACTCTCCCTTTTTAGGCAGATACTTATCAGAATATATTGTAGTCATAAATTTATAATCAGGATATGGATAATAGAAAGCATACTCACTTATACCTGCTTTAGACAATATTTTCTCAAAGCCATGCCTTGTAAATGTTCTTGCCACACCACCTTCATGATATCCCTCAAGACCTGAGAAATATGTTCCAAGATGATCTTCTCTGCATCCTGCCCAATATTTAAGACCAAATTTGTTTTCTATGGCAATAACAAGTCTTCCATTGTCTTTTCTATGTCTGTTACAGATTTTCATAAAATCTTCGTATGGATGTGAACCACCTATATATGCCTGACCATACTCAAATACTCCAATAAGCAGTACATAGTCATAGTCCTCTGAAAGCTGTGGCTCTATATCCTTAAAATTACCTACCATAATGGTAATATTATCGCATGATTTATTCCTGTATGCATTTACAAGACTGCGCTTTTTAGACAAATCTATACAAGTCACACTGCCGGCCTTAGCAGCAACTGCACCTGTTATAGCTCCACACCCGGAGCCAATCTCGAGAACCTTATCTGTCTTTTTGAAGGGTATCCAGTCAATTATATTTGATCTGTATGATGACAAATGATAAAATACAGGCCAGCTTTTTCTTTCCTCTATAATTTTGGGAAAAGCTTCTTTCGAATTGTTCTTTACAATATCAAGAATATCATCTTCAATATCTCCGTCGGAATAATAATCTTCTCCCGGATAATAAGTAAGATCAAGCACCACTTCTCCTACTTTTTCAATTTTTTGTTCCTGATTGTTATCAACCGCGTCCTTAAAATCTGCCATAATGCCTCACATTCTTTGTACCAATTTATATCACTGTAATTTTTGAGTCCATATCATAATAACCAACGGTATTCTTATCAGAAATAACAGTAACATCAAGAGCATCGTATAATCTATGATATACCTCAAAATCATCACCATTATATCCTGTTGCACCGAATGAAAGCAGATATTCTCCACCCTGAAGAGACATCTTTTGTGTGAAACTGATTTCTTTTATTTCTCCAGCCTTAACAGGCTCAAGAAAAGCTTTTTCAAACATGGTATTAGTACCTGTTATCTCTGTTCCCTTTGGATTTTTAAATGAAAATGCAAAAATAGGTGCCGGAAGATCACTGTAAAATCTTACCTTCATCTTTATTGTAAATTCCATACCTTTGATAATGGAATTAGTACGAATACCTCTGTCATCTATCACATAGTATTCTATGATTTCTGCATCCTTTGTTCCATATTCAAGTACTTTTGATGAATCCTCTTCCTTCTGTTTCTTTTGCATTGCCTCTTTGGTCTCAACTGCCTCTTTGATCTGTTCATCATTTACGAGACTGTTTTCAGACTTCGACTCCGGAAGCTCATACTGCCCTACAAGTACTCGCTTAAAGTCGTCAATCATTGCCTTAGGGGAGCCTTCTCCAAGCTTAACCCCCTGGTTTAAAAGTATAACCCTGTCACAGTACTTTGCAATACTGCTAAGGTCATGGCTGACAAATATTATTGTCTTGCCCATCTTTTTAAATTCATCAAATTTGTGGTAACACTTTGCCTGAAAAAATACATCACCTACTGACAAAGCCTCATCAACTATAAGAATTTCCGGATCTATATTTATTGCAACTGAAAATGCCAGTCTTACAAACATACCGCTTGAATATGTCTTAACCGGCTGATTCACATAGTCACCAATATCAGCAAAATCAAGAATATCCTGCATTCTTGCATCTATCTCTTCTTCAGTAAATCCATTCATTGTACCATTAAGATAAATGTTCTCAATACCTGAATATTCCATATTAAAGCCTGCACCCAGCTCCAAAAGTGCTGATATTCTTCCATTTACATCAGTTCTGCCACTTGTTGGATTAAGTACACCTGTAATAATCTTAAGAATTGTTGATTTTCCGGAACCATTTGTTCCTATTATACCAACACATTCTCCCTGTTTGACATCAAAGCTTACATCAGATAATGCAAAATGCTCTCTGTATTTTTTTTCTCTTGTAAGCCCCAGTGCCTCTTTAAGTCTGTCTGTGGGCTTATCATATAGCTTGTATACCTTGGATACATTCTCCACAAGTATAGCTATATTTTTATTATCATTGTTTGTTTTGTTTTCCATAAAATGAACACAACCTTCCTCTATTCTTTACAGAACATCAGCAAAATGAACCTTAAGTCGTCTGAATATTGTTGAACCTATTAAAAACAGCACAATTGTTACTATCCAAAAATATGCTGTTGAGGCCATATCCTGCCAAAACCATTTACCGGAAAACATTGCATCTCTGTATCCATTAACTATATAAAATACCGGATTAAGCTTTAATACAAACTGCAATTTTTCTGACACCAGTGTTATATTCCACAATATTGGAGTAGCCCACATTCCAACCTGTAAAAAGATTCCTATTATCTGTGTGAGATCTCTGAAAAATATAACCAGAGAACAGGTAGTGTAACTCAATGCCAACACAAACATAAACATACAAAAACTGTAATATAAAAGCTGAATAAGATAAATACTTGGTGTAAATCCATAGCAAAAATATACCACAAGCATAAATGTCACAAAAAACATATGAATAAACGAAGCAGCAATAAGCTTTACGATAGGAATGATACTTATCTTAAAAACAACTTTTTTAACAAGATAACTGTATTCCAGAAGAGAGGTTGTTCCATTATTTATGGTTTCTGTAAAATAAAACCATGGCACAAGTCCTGCTGTAAGCCATAATACATAAGGTGCTGTCACTCCGGCTGCAACCGTTTCAAGCTTGTCTTTACCCATTACATGTCCAAAAACAAACCAATAAAGCAACACAGTAACCACAGGCTGTGTAAATGCCCACACCCTTCCCATGTAAGAGCCCGCATATCTGTTTTTAAAATCATTTTTTGCCAGTTTCCATATAAGCTTTCTTGAACTCCACAGCTCTGCCGGCAGAGATATTATTCTACTATGCTTCTTTGATTTATCCTTCATTAATATTTATCCTTTTTCTTATCTTTCTAATTCCTTTATTGAACCCCACTTTGTATCTTTTTCAGATAAAGTAAGCTCCATTCCTTCCGGTATAGGCCACTTAACACCTATCTCGGGATCGCTCCATAAAAGTCCGCCTTCATCATCAGGATGATAGAAATCTGTGCATTTATAGCAAAATTCTGCATAATCTGATAAAACTAAAAAGCCATGTGCAAAATTCTTTGGAATAAAGAACTGTTTTTTATTTTCTTCTGATAAAAGAACTCCAAACCACTTTCCGTATGTTTCAGAACCTTTTCTCATATCTACCGCTACATCAAAAACTTCTCCCTTGATTACTCTTACAAGCTTATCCTGTGGGAAATTCTTCTGAAAATGAAGACCTCTTAATACACCTTTTTTTGAGGCAGACTGATTGTCCTGTACAAATACATGATCGATACCAGCTTCCTTAAAATCATTGTAATTATAGGTTTCCATGAAATATCCTCTGTTATCCCCAAAAACCTGTGGAGTGATAACTTTAAGACCTTCTATAACAATTCCATCTGTTTCACAATTTTCAACTGTAATTTTTCCCATTCTAATAACCAAACCTTTCCTTATCTTCCAATGTAACTTATATTAAGATCTACTCTTCCTTCTATCCCGGATACAGCACCACTTGAAGTATACTGCCAGATATCATATTTATCTTCATATTCAGGAGTCTGTCGGTACTCAGCAAGCCAAATTGTAAAATCATAAAAATCTTCTCTGTTCAGTTTGTTAAGATACCAGTTTCTGCTTGCATATACACCTGCTTCAAGTCCTGCATTCTGTATAGTCTGGCAGAAGGCATTTATCACTGCTGTTCTTGTTGCCGGATCAAGATTATCTGCTCTTCCATTTCCACCGGCTCCTTCAGTATCAATAAACACCGGATAATCAAGTTCTCTTTCTCCTAAAAGAGTGATGACAGCACTTGCTTCTTCAACTGCCTCAACAAGATTTGTTGCCTGTGTGAAGAAGTAAACACCTACTTTTACGCCTGCTCGCTGTGCATTGTCAATATTCTGCTTATAATATGGATCTTCGACAAGACAGCCTGTAGATGAGCCTCTGTAGCCACATCTTATGATAGCGAAATCAACGCCTTCGGCCTTAACAATGTCCCAGTCAATCTCTCCGTTCCATTTAGATACATCAATACCCATCTCAACAACGTTTTCCTGTTCATCAACCTCCAGTAAAGATGTATACTGTGTATCATCCTCATCTTCCGAATCAATCTGTTCTGCTTCGGTATCTTCCTTCAAAATATCTATTTCATTCTCAGAGTGTACAAAATATTCAATATCCTCAATTGTTGTATATGAAACAATTGATTTGACATTCACATTGACAGGCTCTGAAGGAACCTTTAACCCATCCATATCCCGAAGTGATAATTTGTAATCTCCCGGCTTCACATTCTGAATCTGAATGACTCCGTCCATGTCTTCATCAATATGCAGACCTTCACCTTCTACATCTATCATAAAGTCATGCCCTGTAACAATATTTCCTTTGTCATCAACTATTCTGACTCTGATATCCTTTTCAACAGAGCTTGCAAGTAATGAAACAGCAGTCACAGGCTGCCCATTCTCATCATATTCCTGCTCGGCTGAATAGTTTGAATTTGTCTTAGAGCTGGTATCCTTGTCAAAGAAATCGTCATCACGCAAAAATGCAGAAAGGTCAGCTCCAATTATACGACCATCTTCTTCTGTGTAACTTTTACTTACTTCTATCTCATCAGAAATGTTATCAGATAATTCCATGCAGCCAAGCACAACTGCTGCCCCCATAAATATCAGAACCAGAATCAAGAATAAAAGTAGTACTATCCTCTTTTTATTAGAGCCCATTAGCAACCTCTACAAGATACTTTCCATATTCTGTCTTCATCAATGGCTCAGCAAGCTTCAAAAGCTGTTCTTTGTCTATAAACCCTTTCTTATAGGCGATTTCTTCTATACATGAAATATAAAGTCCCTGTCTTTTCTGGAAGGCACATACAAAGTTTGCAGCATCAATAAGAGAATCATGATTGCCTGTATCAAGCCATGCAAATCCTCTCCCCATTGTTTCTACAGTAAGAGTTCCTCTGTTAAGATACTCATTATTTATACTTGTTATTTCTATTTCACCTCTTGCAGAAGGCTTAACATTTTTTGCAATCTCAACAACATCATTATCATAGAAATAGAGTCCGGGTACAGCATAATTGCTCTTTGGATTAGCCGGCTTTTCTTCGATTGAAATAGCCTTTCCATTTTCATCAAACTCAACAACACCATACTCTCTTGGATCTCTTACATAATATCCAAATATTGTAGCTCCTTTTTCCTTCTGTGCCACTTTGGTGAGAAGCTTTGAAAAGCTCTGTCCGTAAAATATATTATCGCCAAGCACTAAAGCTACTGAATCGTTTCCAATAAAATCTGCACCTATAATAAATGCATCCGCAAGACCTCTTGGCTGTTCCTGAATTGCATATTCCATATGAAGTCCAAGCTGCTTGCCTGTACCGAATAACTCCTTAAACACTGGTAAATCTCTTGGAGTTGAAATGATAAGAATATCCTTTATCCCTGCAAGCATAAGAGTAGATAATGGATAATAAATCATCGGTTTATCATATACCGGCATAATCTGCTTTGAAATTGCTTTTGTTAACGGATACAAACGGGTTCCTGAACCACCTGCTAAAATAATACCTTTCATTGTCTATAACCTTTCCTTTCATTAAAAATCTGGTAGGAGGTAGTATCTACCTCCTACCAGATTTTTATTTATACATTTCAGAATAATATTTCTGATAATCACCACTGGTTGCATTTTTCATCCACTGTTCATTTTCAAAATACCACTGAATTGTCTTTCTGATACCTTCCTTGAACATTGTCTCCGGGTACCAGCCTATTTCAGCCTTGATTTTATCCGGAGCAATTGCATATCTTCTGTCATGTCCCTTTCTGTCTTCAACATAAGTGATAAGCTTCTCACTTACATTAGCTTTTCTGGGATCTCCTTCCGGAAGCATATCCTGAAGTGTTTCAAGAATAATATGAAGAATCTCTATATTCTGTTTTTCATTGTGACCACCTATATTGTAAGTTTCAAACAGCTTTCCCTGTTCCTGAACCATATCAATTGCTTTTGCGTGATCCTCAACATATAACCAGTCTCTTACATTCTTTCCATCGCCATAAACCGGAAGATTTTTTCCCTGTAATGCATTGTTAATCATTAAAGGAATGAACTTTTCAGGGAACTGATATGGTCCATAGTTATTTGAGCAGTTCGTAATATTGGCAGGGAACTTATAAGTATCCATGTACGCTTTTACCAACATATCTGAGCTTGCCTTACTTGCTGAATATGGACTATGTGGATCATATGGAGTTGTCTCATAAAAGAATGCATTATCATCATCCGGAAGAGAACCGTAAACCTCATCAGTTGATACATGAAGGAATTTCTTGCCTTCCTTAAAGCTTCCATCCGGCAATTCCCATGCCGCCTTTGCACAGTTGAGCATTACAGCTGTACCAAGTACATTAGTCTGAACAAAAACCTCAGGATTTCTGATACTTCTGTCTACATGACTCTCTGCTGCAAAATGAACAACTCTGTCAATATCATTTTCTGCAAAAATCTTTGATATCGCTTCCTTGTCTGTTATATCAGCCTTGATAAATGTATAATTATCCCTGTTTTCTACATCCTTCAAATTCTCAAGATTACCTGCATAAGTAAGAACATCAACATTTATGATCCTGATTTCATTATCATATTTTTTGAACATGTAATGAATATAGTTAGATCCTATAAATCCAGCTCCTCCTGTAACCAAATATGTTCTCATAAAACAAAACCCTCCAAAAAGTATTATAAATTTATTTATTATCTTTAATTATTTGACCTTAGACCGCTATCATTGTATCGTAAAACATAAAATACTTCAAGACTAATATCCCATATAACTCAAATTTAAGTCAACTTTTCCGCTTATTCCACTAATGGTTCCTTTGCTTGAATACTGCCACATATCATATTTTCCTTTATATGTAGGGGCAGCGCAATATTGCGCAAGCCATATTTTATAATTTCCAACACTACTCATATTTAGTTTATCTTCAAACCATGTCTTTGACGCATAGATTCCGGGGCGGTATCCTGCACTTGCCACTGTCTGGCAGAAAGCATTTACAACTGCTGTTCTTGTGGCCTTATTTATGCCATCAGCTCTTCCGCCGCTGGACTCAGTATCTATAAATATAGGATATGTAAGATTGTAGCCTTTAACCATACTTACTGCCAGTGAAGCCTCTTTTACTGCCTCGACCTCATTTATTGCCTGTGAAAATACATATACACCAACCTTGAGTCCTGCTGCTGTCGCACCTTTTATGTTAGTGTAGAAATTCTGATCCGGAATAAGTGCACCTGTCGCAGAACCTCTGTAACCACATCTGATTATTACATAATCGACACCTGAAGCTTTTACTGCATTCCAGTCTATATTACCATTATGACGTGACACATCAATACCAAATTTATGTCCATTTACGGATGTAGCTATCGCGCCTTCTGAATCAAAATTGTAGGTAACTCCTTTTATTATCTGCGTACCGGTAACTGCGACTCCGTTTTTGTCATAATAATATGTTTTTCCATTAATTGTCTGCCAGCCGGTATAAGCATATTTGCCTTCAGTCTTTAAATAAAATTCCTGAGCTGTAAAATAATCAGCATATACTGCTTCTTTATATGTTCCATCATCATTCTTTAAATATATCTGATTTCCATTTTTATCTTTTAGTTTAGTATTTTCATCATAAGACGCATTAGCTGTTACTGTGATTACACATTCTGCCTTTACAGCATTGCCCTCAGCATCTTTTTCATTTGTTTTGGCAATTATTTTAACGCTGCCAACAGAAACACCGGTTACAACACCATTTTCGTCAACAGTAGCCACCTTATTATCTGAGGATTCCCAGGTAACACCGGCATCAGATGAATAATTAGATACTGTGGCAGTAATAGTTACTGTCTTGCCTACTTCAACCTTAACGTCTGAGGTTTTATCAAGCTTCAATGAAAGCTTTGTATCAGAAGTAACTTTAATCTGAGTAGTTGCTTTTATTTTCAGCTCTTCTCCATTGTCTCCAATAATTCCCTTAATCTTTGCAACAATATCAACAGTTCCCTTCTTCACACCGGTTACAACACCATTTTCATCAACTGTTGCAATTGATTCGTCAGAACTGCTCCAGCTTATTTTAGGGAAATTATCAGTAATGGTATCTGTACTTCCATCTCCATTTGTATATACAAGTTTTTCCGGCTTAACAGTTACTGTTCCACCAATACTGCAGGTTTCTGAGCTTCTGCTTATTTCCAGTGTTCCGGAAGAAGCTCCTGCCTTCTTTACTGTAACTTCACACGTTGCACTTGCCTCTTCATTTGTCTCATCAATATGTGTACCATTTACCTTATTATATTTATATCCTGTGATTTGCCCATCATCATCTGTAATAATCGTACATTTTTCTTTTTCTTCATCAGACAAGGCATCATATTCTTCTACACTTATTTCTACTGTTTCCGTATCCTGTGTTTTTGTAACAGTTTTTTTATTAACAGTATATGTTATTGTAGCCTTGCCTTCAGACTTTGCTTTAAGCTTTCCATTATCTACTGTAACAACACCTTCGTCGGATGACTTCCAGCTTGTAGTGTACACATACTCAACATCTCCATCTTTGGAATCATGAAATTCTGTACCTTTAAGCTGTGCGCTGCCACCTTCTGTCATTGATATCTCAGAACTGTCAAGGCTTACATTAAGCCCATCAAACAGCATTCTTGAATATGCCTTTGTCGTAAGCGAAGGATCAGGGATAGTTGTTTTATCAGTTATAAGATATCCTTCTGAACCTTCAATAAGTGTCTTTGTAGATTCTACCCACTCAACAGTATCAGTCAGCTTTTCTTCTTCCTTTGCTGCTTCTTTTTGCTGTGTATCTTCTTTTGCTACATTAACCTGACTTTCTGATTTTATTTCATCCTGAATATTGATTACTACATATTCCACTTTGTCCTTAACCGTTACGACCTGGGCAGTCTGCGGAAATTTGTACTTATCTGTTGATTTAATAATTGCATCAAATTTACCGGCTGTAACATTTGTTGCATAGATTACACCATCGGCATCATCATCTTTAAGCACAATTTTTTTGCCACTCTTCTTATTTGTGAGTTCAACTTCAAAGACAGTTCCTTTAATAAGTTCACCCGTATTGGCATCTGTAAACCTAATCTTTAAATCCTTTTCAATCGAAACAAAATCTACACTTACTTTACAGCTTTCACTAACCGGAGCACTCTCTGTCTCGATTACCGTCTGTGTTTCCTGAGTCTCCTGATTCCATATTCCCATAAGCGCAGCATCCGCCATTGAATTTAGCCCGTCTTCTCCAACAATTCCAATTGCTGACAATTCTGTTCCTAATGGAGCCAGAGCCTCGATACTGTCCTGAATGCGCTTAGTTGATGTATACATATTTAAAGCCACTATCAACCCCACTACAAGCACTATTCCGGTAGCTCCCAGAACAAAATCAAATGCTGTCATGTTAGAAACCGTATCCTTTATGACTTCTGCAATTCTGTCTATATCAAAACCGGTATTTCTTTTACCTGATTTTTTTGCAGCTTTCGTGACTGTCGTTTCTTCATCGGTATAGTCATCACAATCTGTTTCAAAAAAATCTTCATTTTCATAATATTCATCATCGTAATAATATTCGTCTTCATATTCATCAAAATACTCTTCCGAAGCATCATATTCCGGCTGTTCATCATAATAGTAATCTTCATCTTCTTCATAATAACTGCCGGTATCCTCAGCATAGTCACCATCTTCATAATAGTATTCACCATTTTGCTCATAAACTGTTGTATCCGCAGCATCCGGATCGGCTTCTTCATCTTCTTCATAAAAAATTTCTTTAAAAGCTTCCGGTTGTGTATTTTTTTCAACATATTCATTATCAGCTTCTGAATCTTCTATACCCAAGTCTTCACTTATTTCATTATCTTCTGATATATACTCATCATCAAAGTATTCGTCAGACATTTCATTATTTATTTTTTTAGTACTGTTTTGTGGTCTCACACGACGTATAACCTTCTTTTTCTTTTTATGCTTCACTATTCCTTTTTCCATAGTAAAAATTCAATTCCTTCCATGCTGTCAATACTTTTTGTTACCGTTCACTCGCGTAACAATTATAACCTGTGTGCACTAACTGTTTTTTATAATAACAATATCAGTCCTCACTATTATACCAAATAAACACCTGTATCTCAACTATATCAATTATGAATAAAACACCACTATTCCGCACATTATGCATACTATTCCAAGTATTTTTTTAATACTTATCTTTTCTTTAAATACAAAATAGCTCATAATAAGCACTATCACATTTCCTAAAGATTCTATTATTGGTCCATTTTTGAAATCCATACCACTGTAAGCAACAACTGTCAGAATCATTGATATCATCATCATACCATAACCACATATGACAAAAACATTCAGATATTCCCTTATAACAGATGAATATTGCTTCATCGCACTCTTTTTTAATAATATCTGTGATATTGATGCAACCACAACGGATAGGAACATACATAAAATATATGGGCTTATCATATAAATAACCTTGCCTTTCTATTTTTCAGATTTTGATGTATCAAAATTAATAATTAATGTACCAACAAAAACAATTATGACTCCCACAATGTTTTTGAACGTTATCTGATCATTAAAGAACAGTCGCGCCCATATCATAGACCAAAAAATCGCCATTGACCGGTTAGCATATGCAATTGATAATTCAAATTTTTTAATCATCTGCTGCCAGCAAATAGCATATATTCCCAATATAACAAATGTCATTCCAAAGAAAAACAGGGCTTTAATCATGTCGCTTCCCTGTTGTGAGGCTTTCTTTGACATTATGCTTGAAAAAGTGTATATGATTATAACTGCCTGAAGCATGACAATGTTCTTAATTTTCTTTAATAAATCCTTTTTCATACTAGCCTCCTATTGCAATCACATCAGGGTCTAACAGATTCTGCTCCTTTAATACCCAGTAGTAATTGTAATCCATGTAAATGTAATAGCCATCTACAAAATTTAACAGGAAGTAATTGTTCTCCTCCATACTGCCCTCTATCTGCTTTGCGCTTGAAAGAACTACAAAAACACAATATTCATTTCTTGCACACCTTGCAACCTCCGAAGCAATGTATTTATCCGGATCATTTTCCATAGCATCATAAAGTTCGCTCTTAAATCCCCATTTTCTCCAGCTAAGCTCCATTATGTTTCTGCCATAAGGTGTCAGGGTATCACCTGAATACTGTCTTATAAAAGGCAAAAGTTCTGCCGGAAGAACCGCAATTGCCTTATAATTATCCAAACGCAAGGCATCGGCAACATTAATGACCACCTGCGGAAGATGGTATGCATTAACTGACTTAAAATGAATTGTATTAGTATAGACCATTTTTCCATTAAGCATTATCACTGCTACAGCTGCCAAAAAACACAAAACCTTAAGCACTTTCTTTTTTAAACGTATCATCAGTTTTACAACTGCATATACACATACCACGCCAACCGGAAGCGCCCAAAAAACACGATAATATATGTCTTCATCTATTTTCATGCCTATCCATGCATATAATGGACATATGAAAATTGCTGCTAAAATGACACTAAGATATACAAGGCATATTTTTATATTTTTGTCCTTTTCAACTATCCATAAAGCAATGATCGCAATAATAAAGATAACAAAGAAGAGCGTTCCATTATTATAATCAGATATATTCTTCAATACCTTACCAAATATGGTTCCAAAATCACTAATCATATAATCACCATGCTTTCTTTAACTCATGTAATACACTAATCTACAATAATAAAAATAGTCCTGCACATATCAGGCATGGCATTAAACAAAGCATCATTTTTAACATAATCTTGAAGCTTCGCTTTTTTATTCCAATAATAATGCCTGCTACCCCAACTACAGTAGGAATCACCATAAAAGCTATACTCGTTGCAAACACTGCCGAAACAATAACACTTACAAACAAAATCCATTCACCCTTTGATACATTCTCTTCAGTCAGATATAACAGGCATAGCAAAAGTGCCGGCATTACCATTCCTGCCATAAGACCTTTTCCCTGCCATGTTCTTGTCATGGCAAAAGTCTCTGCAGTATTTAATGATATATTTCCAAAAATGAACCATATATTTATCAATATCATAAAAACCGGACAATAGTTCCTGTTTTCCTTTAAAAGCCTTTTAGCGAGCATAGAATAAATGCAGTACATAAACATCAGCCAGACAGGTGCAAGCACTGAATGGGCTACAATCGCCGGCGCTATCCTGCTGATTTTTGACAGCCAGGCTTGATAAATTGGTGTAGGTGAAAAAGCATGTCTTACATCAAGGTCATAAATATATCCTGTATAATTGTCTCTAAGATACATTGTATCAAAAGTATTGGTAACTACGGAAGTAGCAACATAATATGCATCATCTCCATCCCAGTATTCATAAAAAACCGAGTATCCCATCTGAAATGCTATCATCAAAAAAACAACAAGCCAGAGAGCCTTAACCCACCATGGATTTTCCATACTTTTCTTTATATTTACAAACATTTCCCGGAGACATTTTTTTCCGGATATTATGGCAAAAATCAATAAAAATATTGTTATTGCTGAATAAACACATACCAGCAACGTGAAACTCTTCTTTAAAAGAATAAATGGTAAACTCGCTATCTCAAAAACAAAAAAAGACAAAAACCACCCACATGTATAAATACATGCAGGTGTCTTTTTATCTTTACTCATATATTTTACAGGAATCAGTCCAAGTATAAATGGAACAACTAAAACCAGATTAAGCAAAAGTCCCCATTTTATTAACATACGCAATATATATTCCTCCATTAATCTGCATTTTTCTTCATATTTTCAAGCTTTAGAGACACAGCTTGTGCAGGTGCATAAGCAAATCTAATGCTGTAAATCCTCTTTCTATATTTTCAGGCTCATTATATGGTCTGACACGATGTACAAGTGGTTTTAATATAATACTCACTAAAATCTAAATTCCCATAAACCTATTTTTGACTAAAGTATAATGACAGTTCTGCGGCTATATGCTCACCAAGAACACGGCTTCCTTCGTCATTAGGATGTAAAGAATCATATAAAAAACCATCTGCTATCAGATCATCTGTAGTATCCATAAATCCTGTGCCATATAAATCTATTACATTAAATCCATATTCAGCTGCCATATCCTTCATTACTTTTACATAATCACCAAGTGATGGCTGGCCATTATAATCAGAATAGGTTGCATAGGATGTTCTCTCTACATTATAAGGTGTTACAAAGAAAATCTCTTTGTCAGAATAGTATTCCTGAAGCTGTTTCATAAAATATCTAAGCGTTCCACAATAACCTGCACTACTCAGACTGTCCTTTGGATTTCCAAATCTCTTGTTTTCTGCTTCAACAATATAATCATTAATGCCTGCAAATACAACTATTATATCTGACTCATTGTTAGTTACATTGTCAAAATTCATGCAAAGAGAAAGCTCCTCACCACCATAAACCGAAAACATTCTTCCGCCTTTTCCATGATTAAGAGTTCTGTTAAAATTCAAATACATATCTGTGTAATGTACATAACTGATATACATACCACTTAAATCCTTTGAACTTGTAATTCCTTCTGTTATACTGTCACCTATAAAAACAATATTTTTAGTACTAAAATCAAATGAATTATTGGCAATTATCTCTTTATCAACCTTATTTATCTTATCCATCTTTGCTTTTGAATTCTTTTGTTTATAAATGCTGTCTCTTAGCTTTTTATAATTTGCTTGATTTTCCCGGCGTGCCTTCTTTTCACCTTCTGTAAGACCGGCTATTTCATTCTTTTTGTTATCTGCCTGCTGACTTTCTTCTTCATTTCCACTTGTATCCTGCTGTGTAGCTTCTGATGCTGTACCTTCTAATGATGTACTTTCTTCTTCAGTTTCAGAACTTCCCAAATCAGAGTTTTCTGTTATCTGACCTTCTTCAGTACTCTCAGCTAAGTTCATCATTTCACTATCTCTAACAATAATTGCCTCTTCATCCTCCTGTAGTGATTCAGAAATGACGGTTCCTCTGCAACACTCACATTCACAGGTACAGCCTTCTTTTCCACAACCGTTATTAGCAGTCTGTTTTACCATACTGCTACATCCATTTACTAATAAAGCGGCAGCAACTGTCAATGCAACAACCTTTTTCCTTTTCATAATGCCTCCATCTTGATTATGTATCATTTCAATTATTTTCAGTTTAAAGAATATGTGGTCAGACTCTTTTATCTGGCGTTTTTTAGATTCTTAAGACATTGTGCTTCCAAAAAACGATTATCAGACATATAAAATTCTTCCAGTTCTTTTCGTCTGTCATCAAGAAGCTCATGCTTAGCCATAAGATTTCCCGGATGAAACATAAGCTCAAGGTTCTTATTTTTCATTTCAGAATATTTTTTATAGCAATCAAGCAATGCAGTTACAATATCTTCTTTCATTTCGCAGGTAAAGAATATACCAAAGAATACCGGTATGTCAAATCCTTCCTTAAGCAGCTTTCTCTTGCAGCTAATTGAATGTATTTTTAAAATAATCCATTTTATCCAGTTTACAAAAGGTACTTTAGTAATCATTCCTTTTGTATGTATCAGCGGATAAAGGGGATCTACAGGAATTCTTATTTGGGATATACTTATATTATTATTTTCCAAATCATTTTTGGATTCTTCAAGTACCTCCATAAGACATTCAAAGGCAATAGGAATAATATGATAATGCTGGTGAGAATCTATGGCTGTTATATTAAAATCATATTCTGTAGTTACCATTTCCAATTGTGCTTTGATTTCAGCTTTTAATTCTGCTTTTAAGCTTTTTCTCGAATCCCCAAACTTAGTATAACTCCATATAAGTAATTTAACAAATGATTTATCAAAATATCCCTTATCATCAACAAGATGTCTTACTTTTTCAATATCCGACAAAGGTCTGCCTTCAACAAAATTCAAATGAAGAACCCTTCTTATCTTTCCATTTTTATCAAATGTGTTTAAAATCTCTAATGCCTTGCCCGGTTCTTTTACATTGGGAATAACACTTATACTGTTTAATACACCCTGAGTGTTACAGTCAAGAATCTTAACACACTGCTCATATGTAACACCATAATCATCTGCATGATAAAATATTTTTGTATTCATACTTACCTCTTAAAAAAAATCGGATGCCAGCGCATCCGATATTCACACTACACTGTCGCAATTTCCTATCCTTTAAAATAATAGGTTGGAAGTTTTACTCCCAACCTACGATAGTCACTTGTTATTTTTTTCTTTTCTTATCAATTTCAGAAATTTGATATTAGTTGTAATATATCTGTTCCACAATCTCATAGGATCCTGTAAAAGTCTGTAAAACCATTCAAGAGAAAGAGCCTGCATCCACTTGGGTGCTCTTTTAATATATCCGGCAAAGTAGTCAAAGCCTGCACCAACACCCAGCATTACTGCATTTATCTTATTGCGATGCTCATACATCCATCTCTCCTGCTTAGGTGCTCCCAAACCGACCCATACAAAATCTGCATTGGCACTGTTTATCATTTCTATTATCTTTCGGTCTTCTTCTTCCGTAAGTGGTCTAAAAGGCGGTGAATACATACCTGCAATCGTCATGCCCGGATAATCACGCTCAAGCGCTCTTCTCATATCATATATTGTATTCTGTGTAGAACCATAGAAAAAATGTCTGTATCCTTTTTCTTTTGAAATCATAAACATTTCTTTCATCAAATCAGGACCTGTAACTCTTTTAGCATTTTCAAAGCCTTTTTTTCTGCTGTAAATAGATAATGGTGCGCCATCAGGTAAAGCCATTGCCGCTTCGTTTTGAATTTTTCTATAGGATTCATCCTCATAAGACATTACTGTAGTATGAACATTCGACACACATATATAATTACCTCTCATTTCCTCCAAATGAGAGTCAATATATTCTAATGTACTTTGCATATCTGTGACATTTATTCTTGTTTTTAAAATCTCACAATATTGTAACTCATCATACATACTTATAACATTTTCATCCTTCAAACTTATTACACTTTCCATGTTACTTCTTTATTTATCAATACACTATCGCACTATCACTCTTTAGTATTATAAATATTCCCCCATTTATATATTATATACCGTCCCCAACTGTCAACGACTACACGATTATATCACTTTTATACCAGCAACGTCAACCTTTGAGCCAAAATAGTACGCACTAACGCACAAAAAAAGAAGGTCTGAAGCTAAAGACCTTCTTTTAAATACAGGCATATATCATTTAGATCCTTTTCTCGCAAGAACTGTATAAACAGTCATGAAAAGTATCTTAAAATCAAGTCCTAATGACCAGTTGTCAATATATTCCAAATCAAGCTTTACAATTTCTTCAAAATCCTGAATATCACTTCTTCCACTTACCTGCCACATACCTGTAAGACCTGGAGTTATACTCATTCTTCTACGATAATATCCGTTATATTTTTCAAACTCATCCACTGTTGGCGGACGTGTTCCCACAAGACTCATATCACCAAGTAAAATGTTCAAAAACTGCGGAGTCTCATCAATACTTGTTTTTCTGATAAAATCTCCCACCTTTGTAACTCGTGGATCAGATTCCATCTTGAACATAAGACCCTTTACTTCATTCTGGCTCTCAAGTTCTTTTTTGCGTTCCTCTGCATCTATATACATCGAACGGAACTTCCATATCTTAAATCGACGTCCATTCTTACCAATACGCACCTGAGAGAAAAATACAGGTCCGGGCGAATCAATCTTTATTGCCAGAGCAACAAAAGGAGTTATTATAGCTGTAAGTATAAGTCCTACTAACGCACCAACTATATCAATAAGTCTCTTTATAAGCAAACGTCTTGAATCCATTGTTCTAAGACTAAAAGATATTACACTATATCCGGCAAGCTTCTGTGCATATGTATTTGGATTTGCCCTGCTGAAAAGATCAACATTGTAATGGCATGTAAGTCCCATCTCCTCAATCTTTTCAACCATATCCCTTATTTCAATCATAGGAACACCTGGAAGACAGATAAACACCTCATCTACCATCATCTGAACCAATGTATCATAAAGAGTGTCCTTTGAAGCTACCACAGGAACATCCTGAATGGTATCACCTACGCGGTCTTTATCATAAATAGATGCTGCTGTAATCTCATAATACCATTCTTTTCCATTAATCAGATTCTTAACAACATCGTCAGCCATTACATCACGTGTAATTACCATCATCTTAGTATTTCCGGCACTATTGCGGTAGAACGACCACATAAATTTCTTAAGTGCCATATGACTGCAATACGTAATTATAACATTATTAATTGCAAAAAGTACATAAAGCCATCTCGAAAAATCATGTGCCTGCTGTGTAAGATAAAGCACTATTACAAGACCAACCAGCAAAATAGCAGTGTATCTTACTGTATAATACAGCTCCTGATACCATCCACGATAGAAGAAATTTCTATTCGCATCAAGCAGAAGGCTGTATAAAAGACTAAGTACAATTATGTATGCACCTACCATGAGATGAAACTGCTGCATTGGCAGAATCTCATAATTAATAATGTAAAATCTTATGAATATTGCCAGAGCGTATGCAATACTTACACTGACAATATCCGTAAATAGAACACTGTATGTTTCTATCATACGTTTTTTTCTTCTCACATTTTCCATTACGTTCCCTCAAATCTAAAAGTATTAAATTTTTATTAAATAAACCACGACAAGCATTATAACATGAACATATAAGCAAAGTAAAGTCATCATTTTAGCTGCCTGAAAACTTTGGTAAATAGTGTGTTCAAATACCTATTATTTTACCAAACTCTCCCAATATTTCACAATAATTTCATCCCACGAAAACCTCTTTGCATTAATAAATCCTTTTTGCACAAGAGTATTGTATGTTTGCATGTCATTAAGCAGTTTTGATATTTCAACTCCAACACTCTTTGAATCATCAGGATTTACCAGAACTGCCGCATCTCCTACAACCTCCGGCAATGAACTGTTACCCGAACAGATTACAGGAGTTCCAAGCTGCATAGCCTCAACCGGCGGAAATCCAAAACCTTCTATTAATGAAAGGAAAAGAAAAATTTTTGCCTCAGCTATAAGCTTATAAAATTCCTCATTGGACTCAATATATTTAATAAAAGTAATTTTATCAAGAATCTTTTTGTCAGGCACCTGTTTAAGCTCCTGGTTAGCAATATCCTCAAGTCCACCAATACCTACAATTTTAAGTGGTAATGGTTCGTTTTCCATTTTGCAATATTCAACATAGGCATCAATTATACCTGCAGCATTCTTGTGTGGAAGTGTTGAAGTCACCGATATGATGTAATCCTTTTTTTCTTCAAAATTGTCACAAATATATTTATCACAATTTTTTATCCCATTATAACCATTGTTAATAACTGTAATTTTATCCGAAACATCACCTGCATACTTTAAAATATCTTTTTTTGATGCCTCAGATATAGTTATAACCTTATCTGCCTTTCTTGCCGAAGCTTTAAGTCTCCACATTATATAAAAATTTTCAAATCTGCCAAGCACCCCTGGAAAATTCTCATCATAAAAAAATGGTATCATGTCATGAATTATTACCTGTTCTTTTGTAAGATGAAGCATTGATGCATATCCTCTTGGATACAGTATCTTTTCGGCGTTAAGCTTCTTTGCCAATATTGAAACTTCAAAAAGTTCCCATAAAATGCAGGTAATTTTGTCTAATGGGTTTTTATTTATCTCACGAAACTCAACTCCGTCAATATCAAAATCCTTCCTGTTTTTACTGTTTCCAAGTACAACTATCCTTTTTTGTTCGCTTTTATCAAGAGTTTTGATATATGCTGAAAGATTTCTTGTAAGATTAAGTGCAAGATTGTATATTCCAATACTCTTACCTGCACCTTTAACAAGCTTAAAGCAGTCTATGACAATAGGTCTGTCAGTATTTTTCATACTTATTACCATACCCTTTCTTCTCATTAATTCTCATTTCTGAGCAAAACAAACAGATATGAAAAAGCTTTATGGATTATATGCTCCTGCCATATTTTTAAACAAAATCTTTAATAAATTTCCATTTCCCTTAAAAAAGCTGATTTTAGTAGGTGTTTTGCCCTTCTTAGGATATGCTCTGGTGACAGGTATTTCACAGGCTTTATATCCTATTTGTGTACATCTTACCGATAGATAAGCCAAGAGTTCATAGGTCAAAAATATATCTCTTAACGGAGCAACCCTTTTGTCTTTTAAATATCTTGCCGAATAAGCCCTGTATGCATTTGTAGTATCGGTAAATCGCTGACCTGCCGTTATTGAAATAACCGGCGCATGTATAAGACGTACCGAAACATTTCTGATAAATGGAGTATTAACAGCTCGTCCACCCTTTATAAATCGGGAACCCTGAACAAAGTCATATCCCTGCTTCAGTTTATCAATAAACCTTGGTACGTCCTCTATGCTGTCTTTATTATTTCCATCAATTGTTATAATACCTTTGTAGCCTCTTTCAAGAGCCCACCATATACCCATTCGAAGCTGGGCACCCTGCCTGCCTTCACTTTTCTTAACAAGAAGAGTATTTACATTTAATTTCCTGAGTTTTTTCTCATCCGTACTGCCATCTGTAGAGCCTCCATCACAAATCACTATATCGGCAAAGTCCGAAATATTATTTTTATAAGCTCTGTAAAGCTCCTTATGAATTCTTTCTCCTTCATTGATAATAGGAATAAGAACTACATATTCTTTTGTCTTTTGCGAATATTCCATACATTCAAATGCAGGCACTCCATCCTGTTTAGCATAAATCATCCAAAAATCTCCTTTACGTAAGCAAGTGTTTCTTCAATCAATGAAATATCTGATTTTCCCATCTCAACAGAAACAAATCTGTCATATCCATTCTCTTTTAAGAAAGCTGACAATTCCTCAAGAAAGTTTCTTCTTTCTTTGGATATTTCAATGGGTTTAAGAAATGGTTCACTTATATGGACATGATTAATATATGACAGTTTATTCTCAAGCATCTCAACTTTTTCATTATTTGATATCATAGAACCAATATCAAGATTTAGTTTAAACCCATCACACTCTACCCTGTCTATCAGTTCGATTGCCTCTACTGTTGTATTTATGTAATTGGTATTATATATCGCAGGATTTGCCTCCATACCTATAACAGTATTATTTTTTAAAGCATATTCACCTATTGTCTTAAAGAATCTGACACCTTCTTCTTCAAATGAGATATCCGGTATTACCCTGTTCTTTGGACTGCCAAATACCAGGTTTCCACATTCAACTGCTTTGGCAAAATCAACTGCCCTGCAAGTGTAATCAAGTAATTCTTTTCTTTCCTGCTCACTGCCGAAAAGCTTCTGTGTCTTTCCAAACCATATTGACTGCATTGAAGGTATTTCAAAACCATACTCTTTATCTATATTCTGTTTCCAGCTGACTGCCTTATCAGGATTATCATAAGGAGCCTCTGGTATGATTCGGGTAGGAGCTATCTCCAAACCTTCATAAGAATACTTTTTCATAAGCGCATATATTTTGTTATCATTATCCAAATCCCATGCTATGTTAGAAATTGACAGCTTCATATATTAATCACCATGCTTTCTTCAAATTTCCTCCGTAAAATGCTTTATGTCTTCAAGTATCTGTTCCTTTGAACATATATACCCATTTTTTCCACCAAATAATTCTGCATATACTGTCTTGTAATCATACTCTGCCACATTAGCATTTAATTCATTAACAAATTCGTCACCTGTAAGATATCTGTACACCTCTGCTGCCGTAACAGGCTCAGTTGCAGGATTGAACATCTTTAAATCA
>JAFPAQ010000009.1 GCA_017424235.1 Lachnospiraceae bacterium
ACGGCTGCAACCAATATTATAATTGTATAAATAACTTCTTTTGAGCGAAGGACAACTATTTTGGTGTTAGAGCTCATTTATATACCACCTTTCAATTTATATGCACTCTCGTAAGCTTTTAAACAGATGCCAGGAGTACATATTATGTATTTGGGAGCAGTTTATTTATTTAATAATATGAATATAGATAACATAATATTCTTATTGGTACGGAGTTAACACTTATAATTGACAACAATAACAGAAATGTGTTTTTATATAACAGTAGTATGAATTTTCTTATAAATGAGAATTAAAACGAAAGGAAAGATTTATATATGGCAAGGTATACAAAACAGGATATCATAGACCTGGTAGAGGAAGAAGATGTTGAGTTTATACGAATGCAGTTTACTGATATAGAGGGCAATTTTAAGAATGTTGCAATTACATCAAGTCAGCTTGAAAAGGCACTTAACAATGATTGCATGTTTGACTGTTCTCTGGTAGATGGGATGCCACCAACCGAGAATGCGGATATGTTTCTGTATCCGGACCTGGATACATTTACTATTTTCCCATGGCGTCCACAGCAGGGAAAGGTAGCAAGATTTATATGTGATGTTTATCGTGCAGACCGTACTCCGTTTGAAGCTGACTGCAGATATATTCTCAAGAAGGCAATAAAAGAAGCAAGTGATATGGGATATACATTTGAAGTAGGTCCTGAATGTGAGTTTTTCTTATTTAATGCAGATGAGGATGGAAGACCAACTACAAATACTAATGAACAGGCTGGCTTTTTTGATATGGGACCACTTGATAATGGTGAGAATGCAAGACGTGATATTGTATTAAATCTTGAAGATATGGATTTTGTAATAGAGGCATCACATCATGAAAAAGCACCTTCACAGCATGAGATAGACTTTGAATATGATGAGGCACTTGCAACTGCTGATAATATTATGACTTTTAAGCTTGCTGTAAAGACTATAGCAAAGCATCATGGTCTGCATGCTACATTTATGCCAAAGCCAAGAAAAGATTTCTTTGGCTCAGGCATGCATATAAATATGTCATTAAATAAAGACGGAAAAAATATTTTTGAAGATCCTGAAGATATAAATGGTCTTAGCAAAGAAGCATATTATTTTATGGGTGGACTTATGAAGCATATAAAGGGAATATGTGCAGTGACCAATCCTCTTGTAAATTCTTATAAAAGATTGAAACCGGGATTTGAGGCACCTGTGTATGTGGCATGGAGTACAGCCGGAGTAAATACCATGATAAGAATACCTAATATACGTGGTGAGCATACAAGAATCGAGCTTCGTTCACCAGACCCTTCAGCTAACCCATATCTTGCAATAGCTGCATGCCTTAAGGCAGGGCTTGATGGAATAAAGAATAAAATAGAGCCACCCAAAGAGGTAAAGGACAATATAAATATTATTCCTGAAATGGAAGCTTACAACAGAGGAATAGAAAAGCTTCCTACAGACCTTCTGACAGCCTGTGAAGAGATGAAGAAGGACAATATAGTAAGAGAATTGCTGGGTGAAAGTGTTTTTGAGCAGTATTATGAGTCAAAGATAGCATCATGGAATGAGTATGATTCTCAGGTAACTAATTGGGAGATTGAGTCATATCTTTATAAGGTTTGATAACAGTGCACTTGATTTTTGGTTGGAGGTGTTGCTGTGTCAAATATAATAGTTGCCTTTGCCAAACCGGAAGAAGCTAAAAGCATTAAAAATGTACTGGTAAAAAATGGATTTAGCGTTGCAGCAGTTTGTACCTCAGGTGCACAGGTGCTTAGTTATTCAGATGATTTTAATGACGGAATTATTATAAGCGGATATAGGCTTACTGATATGATATGTGTTGAACTGTCACAAAATCTTCCAAAAGGATTTGAAATGGTTGTAATGACCTCACAGAGGTTACTTTCTGATATTACGGGAACCGGAATAATAGGACTTATCATGCCATTAAAAGTGCATGAACTTGTAGAAACCATAGGTATGATGTCCCAAAATCAGACCAGACGCAGAAAGAAACTAAGGTCAAAACCAAGGGTTCGTAATGAGGAGGATGAGACTATAATATTAAAGGCAAAAGCTCTTCTCATGGAAAGAAACAATATGACAGAAGAAGAGGCGCACAGATATCTGCAAAAGCACAGTATGGATAATAGTACTAATCTGGTGGAGACTGCTCAGATGGTATTGGCAATAAATGATAAATAAAAGTAAATAAATGAAAAGGACAAAATTATTATGAAATTTACAAAAATGCATGGTTGTGGAAACGATTATCTTTATATAAATGGCTTTGAGGAGAAGCTTTCTTCCGAAGAAAAGCCTGACTGGGTGAGAAAGGTAAGTGACCGACACTTTGGAGTTGGTGGTGACGGAGCTATCTTTATCAATCCCGGTAAAGAGGCAGAATTTGAGATGGAGATGTACAATGCAGATGGTACTCGTGCACAGATGTGTGGAAATGGTATCAGATGTGTTGCAAAGTTTGTATACGATAAGGGACTTACAAATAAGACAAGTATAACAGTAGAGAGCTTTGGCAAGGTAAAATATCTTGATCTTACATTAGGTGAAGATGGCAAAGTGGCTTCTGTAAAGGTTAATATGGGTGCTCCAATACTTAATGCAAAGGAAGTACCTGTTGTATCGGACAATGACAAAGTCATAAATGAGCCTATAGTAGTAAATGGTGATACTTATAATATGACCTGTGTATCAATGGGTAATCCACATGCTGTAGTATTTCTTGAGGGATATGATGATCTTAAGGATTTCGAAATAGAGAAAATCGGACCATTTTTTGAGAGTCACGAAAGATTTCCTGAAAGAGTGAATACTGAGTTTGTACGTGTGATTGACAGACAGACAGTGCAGATGAGAGTGTGGGAACGCGGTACAGGAGAGACTCTTGCATGTGGTACAGGCTGCTGTGCTATTGCGGTTGCATGTGTGCTTAATGGACTTACAGACAATAAGATAACAATTCAGGTACTTGGTGGAGAGATAGTATGTGAATGGGATCAGGAGAAAAATCTTGTGTTTATGACAGGTCCTGCTACTACAGTTTTTGAGGGTGAAATTTAATTAAAGAGGTGTAAAAATGCTTTTTCCTAGCGAAGTTTTTTTGTTTGTGTTTTTACCAATAGTAGTGACAGTATATTATGCTTTTCTTAGAAAAACAACAGTGGCAAAAAATCTTTTCCTGCTGGCAGCAAGCTTATTCTTCTATGCCTGGGGAGAGCCTGTATATGTTTTTTTAATGATAGGCACTATTATATTTAACTGGATATTTGGTATTTTGGTTGATAAGTTTAGAAATAATAAAATCATTGTAAAGCTGGTATTTGTTTTGATGATACTGGTAAATCTGGGGATACTTGGCTGGTTTAAGTATGCGGGATTTACAGTCCTTCAGATAAACAGATTCCTCCACACAGCTATAAATGTTCCTGTTGTGGCACTGCCTATTGGTATTTCGTTCTTTACATTTCAGGCTATGTCCTATGTTATTGATGTATACAGAGAGCGTGGAAAGGTACAGTACAAT
Source organism: Lachnospiraceae bacterium (assembly GCA_017424235.1). GTDB lineage: Bacteria > Bacillota > Clostridia > Lachnospirales > Lachnospiraceae > COE1. Next base: position 3,574 of record JAFPAQ010000009.1, read on the forward strand.
CTATTTTATGTAGGTCTTTATGTATCTTTGTTTCCACAGCTGATAGCAGGTCCTATTGTAAGATATGAGACTATAGCTGATCAGATAGAGAACAGAAAAGAAAATTTCAGTGATTTTTCAGCAGGTGTTACAAGATTTTGTATAGGTCTTGGCAAGAAGGTACTTGTTGCCAACAATATGGCTGTTATAGCTGATAATGCATTTGCACTTATTATAAATGGTGAATTTCAGGCATCTATGGGTATGGCATGGCTTGGTGCCATAGCATATACATTACAGATATTCTTTGATTTTTCAGGTTATTCTGATATGGCAATAGGTCTTGGACAGATGTTTGGATTCAGATTTGAAGAGAACTTTAATTATCCGTATATTTCAAAGTCGGTATCAGAGTTCTGGAGAAGATGGCATATTTCACTGGGCTCATGGTTTAGGGATTATGTGTACATTCCACTTGGAGGAAGCAGGGTGTCAAAGCCAAGACTTATATTTAATACATTTGTTGTCTGGCTTCTTACCGGTATATGGCATGGTGCTAACTGGACATTCATTGCATGGGGACTTATGTATTTTGTCATCATTACTGTTGAGAAGCTTACAGGCCTTGACAAGAAGGATAAATGGTGGGGACATATCTACACAATGGTACTTGTCATTATTGGATGGGTAATATTCAAGTCAACAGGTCTTGGTACAGCAGTACTTTATATAAAGGCAATGTTTGGTATCGGGGCAAAGGGACTTATTGACAAAGCTGTGTTTGCATATATTGCTCAGAACTGGATTTATTTTGTATTAGCCATAGTGGGATGTGCACCACTTATGCCTTATATTGATAAAAAGATGAATAAAGATAAAGATGGAGCAGCTGCTATGGTATGGAACATTTTTTATGCGATTGCCATTATTATTTGTCTTGTAGTAAGCGTATCGTTCATAAGTAACAATGCGTATAATCCTTTCATCTATTTCAATTTTTAGGAGGAACGCAGAATGAAGCTATTAAAAAACAGAAATAATATCATTACTATTGCATTTCTGATATTTATTCTGACAATACCTGCCGTCTCTGTGATTAGGAATGTATTGCCGGAGAAGGACAGAGAGCTTACTGAGGCAGAGCGCAATGTACTTGAAAACAGCGGTTCATTAAATGAAAACAGTCAGGAAGGTGCTGATACCGAAGAGAGTGTCCAGGCGGATGTCCCTGCACCGGAGATAACTCCACAGCCATTTACATTTGCTGTTTTACAGGGAAAGATAAATGACTTTACAAACGGACTTTTTGGACGTACTAAATTAATTGCATTTAATACCGGACTTACTTCGTTTTTAACGGGTGGTACTTATATAGAGTCAACTCAGTCACTTATGGGCAAGAATAATATGTTCTTTTACAAAACCGAGCTTGATGGACATCCTATCTGGGACTATATGGGTATAAACCATTTTACTGATGACGAGCTTGCTGCAATCAAGAATAACCTTGAGGCTACCAAAAAGCATCTAAATGACAGAGGTATAGAGTTTTATACCATGTGTATACCAAACAAAGAGATAGTTTATCCTGAAAATATGCCGGATACTATTGCAAGGGTAAACGAAGTGTCAAGAGGACAGCAGCTTGATGAGTATCTTGAAGCCAACAGTGATGTCACTTATGTATATCCCTTGAAAGAACTTCTGGCAGGAAAAGAGAAGGATCAGATTTATTATATTACTGACAGTCATTGTAACCAGAAAGGTTCTTTTATAGCAATGCAGACCTTCTTTAAGGAGGTATATGGAACATATGCTGATCTGGATTCGGTTACATTTGAGGTGCATGCTACTGACCATTCAGGCGATCTTGCATTTATGGCAGGTCTTGCGGACAAGTACAAGATAGATACTGTATATGTTTTTGACAAGGAATCAGCAGATAAGGAACAGTATAAAGACCAGGTGTTACTATATCTTGGAGATTCCTTTGGTGGATTTTTATCTACGATTTGCAAGGGCTATTATAAAGAGGTTCACTGGTATCATCCAAATGATTTTTACTATGGAATGTTAGATGAATATAATCCCGACATAGTGATATGGGAACGGGCAGAAAGATACTGTGAGACATTTGCAGAGCCGATATTAGATAAATAACTATTGCAATCTTATATTTGGTACAGTATTACGTACAAAATAAATGTTATATACTATTTTTAAAAAAATAATCAAAAAACTGAAAATTTTCTCTTGAAATTAAAAAAAACCTGTGCTATTATCAAACGCATAAAAGAAAAGTCTTGGAATAAAAATTAATGACCAATATTAAATGCTATGAAAGAGACTCCTTTCAGGGAAAGCGACAGGAAGGAAGCGTCACCGACTGAGAGCGCAGAACGTGGAAGCTGATATGGGGAACACTCTGGAGCAGACTATTTGAAAAACTTGCGTTATTTATAAAAAACAGGTTCTAGTAGGGTAGTACGTTGACATGCGTTAAATGTAAGAGAGGATAGGATAGCAAGTGTTTTGAAATATCCTGTCAATACGGGTGGTACCGCGGGTATATATCAGATTATCCGTCCCGGAATACGATTTGTATTCCGGGATTTTTTTGTCTTAATAAATTGAAAAGGAGACATTGATATGTACAGAGACATAACTATTAAGGAAATTGGTGAACAGCATATAGGACAGACTTTGAAGGTTGCCGGATGGGTAGAGAATATCCGTGACCATGGCGGAGTATCATTTATTGACCTTCGTGATATGTACGGAGTATTACAGATAGTAATGAGAAACACAGAGCTTTTAAAAGGCATAACAAAAGAGATGTGTGTATCCATAGAAGGACCGATTGAAAAAAGAGATGAGGAAACTTACAATCCAAAGATTCCAACAGGTACAATTGAGCTTGAAGCAAAGACAGTTACAGTACTCGGAAAGGTATACAGTCAGTTGCCATTTGAGGTAATGACTTCAAAGGAAACCAGAGAGGATGTAAGATTAAAATACCGTTATCTTGATCTTAGAAATGCAAAAGTAAAGGAAAACATTATTTTCCGTTCTAAAGTAATAAGCTTTCTTAGACAGAAGATGACAGATATGGGATTTATGGAAATACAGACACCTATTCTTTGTGCTTCATCACCTGAGGGTGCAAGAGACTATATTGTTCCTTCAAGAAAATATAAAGGCAAGTTCTATGCTCTTCCACAGGCACCACAGCAGTATAAGCAGTTACTTATGGTATCGGGCTTTGACAAATATTTTCAGATAGCACCCTGCTTCAGAGACGAGGATGCAAGAGCAGACCGTTCACCGGGAGAGTTTTATCAGCTTGACTTTGAGATGAGCTTTGCCACACAGGAGGATGTGTTCAAGGTAGGAGAAGAAGTACTTTCAGCAACCTTTGAAAAATTTGCTCCCAAAGGATTTGAAGTAACTAAGGCACCATATCCTGTAATAAGCTATAAACAGGCTATGCTTGAGTTTGGAACAGACAAACCGGATCTTAGAAATCCACTTAGAATCATAGATGTGACAGAATTCTTCCAGAGATGTACATTTAAGCCGTTTATTGGCAGGACAGTAAGGGCAATAAAGGTTCATGCGGAGATGTCAAAGGGATTCCATGAGAAGCTTTTGAGCTTTGCTACATCTATGGGAATGGGTGGACTTGGATATTTAGAGGTTGCTGAGGATATGACCTATAAGGGACCTATTGATAAGTTTATTCCTGAGGATATGAAATCAGAGCTTGCTCTTCTTGCAGGACTTAGCGCAAAGGATACAATATTCTTTATAGCAGATAAAGAGGATAAGGCAAATTATTATGCAGGCCAGCTTAGAATTGAGCTTGGAAACAGACTTGATATTTGCGAGAAAAATGCATATCGCTTCTGCTATGTAAATGATTTCCCAATGTATGAGCTTGACCCGGAGACTAAGAAGATAGGCTTTACACATAATCCTTTCTCAATGCCACAGGGAGGTCTTGACGCACTTATGAATGAAGATCCACTTAAAATACTTGCATATCAGTACGATATAGTGTGTAATGGAGTAGAGCTCTCAAGCGGTGCGGTCAGAAACCATGATATGGATATTATGGTAAAGGCTTTTGAAATTGCAGGATATGATGAGGAAACTCTTAAATCCAAATTTGGAGCACTCTATCAGGCATTTCAGTTTGGAGCACCACCACATGCAGGTATGGCACCTGGAGTAGACAGAATGCTTATGCTTTTGAAGAATGAAGAAAACATAAGAGAAGTTATAGCATTCCCTATGAGTGGTTCAGCACAGGATATGATGTGTGGGGCACCAAATGATGTGACAGAGCAGCAGCTTAGAGAGGTTCATATTAAGATTAGAGACTGATGATCCAGTAGAAAGGGTGTAGATTAATGGCTAATGTGATTTCTGATGAAACAATTGATTATGTCGGTATTCTTGCAAAGCTTGAACTCTCTGAAGAAGAAAAAGAGCAAGCTAAGAAGGATATGGGAAGAATGCTTGACTATATAGATAAGCTTGCTGAGCTTGATACTACAGAAATTGAACCAATGTCGCATGTGTTTTCTGTACAGAATGTATTTAGGGAGGATGTCGTGACTAACGGTGATGAGAGTGAGAAGACTCTCCAAAATGCACCAGGTGCAAAGGACAATATGTTTATGGTGCCACGTACCTTCGAATAAAAGAGGACATAAAAAAATAAAGGAGTGGATATAAGCATGGGAATATTAGATTATAGTGCAGTGGAGTTATCCACAGCAATAAAACAGGGAAAGTGCACCGCCGTTGAAGCCATGCAGGCTGTGCTTGACAGAATAGATGAGATTGAAGCTGATATCAATGCCTATGTAACAGTTGATAAAGAAAAAGCATTAGAAGCAGCAAAAGCAGTTCAAAAAAGGATAGAAGCAGGAGAGCTTACAGGTGCTCTTGCAGGTGTACCGGTTGCGATAAAAGACAATATGTGTACAGAGGGTATGCTTACTACCTGTTCTTCAAAGATTCTTGGAAACTTCATACCTACATTTTCGGCAGAAGCAGTTGAGGTACTTGAAAAAGCAGGTGCGGTTGTTATCGGAAAGACCAATATGGATGAGTTTGCGATGGGTTCTACTACTGAGACATCAGCTTTTGGAGAAACTAAAAATCCATGGAATAAGGAGCATGTACCAGGTGGTTCATCCGGTGGTTCGGCAGCGGCAGTAGCTGCTAAGGAGTGTTTCTTTGCACTTGGTTCTGATACAGGTGGTTCTATCAGACAGCCGGCATCTTATTGCGGGGTTGTAGGTCTTAAGCCTACTTATGGTACCGTATCAAGATATGGACTTATAGCTTATGGTTCATCACTTGACCAGATAGGTCCCATTACGCGGGATGTAACAGACTGTGCAACAGTATTGGAAATCATAGCTGCAAAGGATGACAAGGATTCTACCTCTGTAAAGAGAGAGGATACTGATTTTACATCAGCACTTGTTGAAGATGTAGAGGGCTTAAGGGTAGGTATTCCAAGAGATTATTTTGGAGAAGGTCTTGACAGTGAAGTAAAAGAGGCAGTATTAAAGGCTGCAAAGGCTCTTGAACAAAAGGGAGCAGTTGTTGAAGAATTTGATTTAAGCCTTGTTGAATATGCGATTCCTGCATATTATACGATTGCAGCAGCAGAGGCAAGCTCAAACCTGGAGAGATTTGATGGAATAAAATACGGATATCGTGCAGAAAGCTTTGAAGGACTTCACAATATGTACAAGAGAACACGTTCAGAAGGATTTGGTCCCGAAGTAAAGCGCAGAATAATGCTTGGTTCATTTGTGCTTAGTTCAGGTTATTATGATGCGTATTATTTAAAGGCACTCAAAGTAAAAGCCATGATAAAGAAGGCATTTGACAAGGCATTTGAAAAGTATGATATAATACTTGGACCTGTGGCACCTACCACAGCACCAAAGCTTGGACAGAGCCTGTCAGACCCGTTAAAGATGTATCTGGGAGATATATATACAATATCTGTAAACCTTGCAGGCTTGCCGGGAATCTCTGTCCCCTGTGGAAAGGATTCAAAGGGTCTTCCGATAGGTTTGCAGCTTATCGCTGACAGTTATAATGAAAAGAAGCTTATTCAAACAGCCTATACCTATGAAAAGCTTCGTGGTAAATTTGAAATAGATAAACAGGAAGGAGAGGCATAATAATGGCAAAGCAATATGAAACAGTCATAGGTCTTGAAGTGCATGTTGAGCTTGCTACAAGGACTAAGATTTTCTGTGGCTGCTCTACGGAATTTGGCGGAGCACCTAACACACATACCTGCCCTGTATGTACAGGTATGCCCGGTTCACTTCCTGTATTAAATAAACAGGTGGTAAATTATGCAATAGCAGTTGGTCTTGCAACTAATTGTAACATTACCAGATATTGCAAATTTGACAGAAAGAATTATTTTTATCCCGATAATCCTCAGAACTATCAGATAAGCCAGCTATATCTTCCTATATGCCGAGACGGATATGTTGAGATAGAAACACAAGATGGTAAAAAGAACGTAGGAATACATGAAATCCATATGGAAGAGGATGCAGGAAAACTGATTCATGACGATTGGGAAGACTGTTCACTTGTGGATTATAACAGATCGGGAGTGCCACTTATTGAGATAGTTTCGGAGCCTGACATGAGAAGTGCTGAAGAGGTAATCGCATACCTTGAAAAGTTGAGGATGATAGTTCAGTATCTTGGAGCTTCTGACTGTAAGCTTAATGAGGGCTCTATGAGAGCAGATGTAAATATTTCTGTAAGAGAAGTAGGAGCTGAGGAATTTGGTACACGTACTGAGATGAAAAACCTCAATTCCTTTAGGGCGATAACTCATGCAATTGAAGGCGAAAGACAGCGTCAGATAGACCTTATTGAAGCAGGTGAGAAGGTAATTCAGGAAACCAGACGCTGGGATGACAATAAAGAGTATTCTTATGCAATGCGTTCCAAGGAGGATGCACAGGATTATAGATATTTTCCTGATCCTGATCTGGTACCGGTATATATTTCTGATGAATGGATTGAGCAGATAAAAAGTATGCAGCCGGAATTCAGAGAAGAAAAGATGGCACGATATAAAGAAGAGTTTGATATACCTGAATATGATATAGGTATTATCACTGACTCAAAGCATTTGGCAGATCTTTTTGAAGAGACAACAGCTATCTGTAAACAGCCTAAAAAGGTTTCAAACTGGATAATGGGCGAGACTTTAAGACTGTTAAAGGAAAAGAGCATGGATCCTGAGGATATATGTGTATCTCCATCAAATCTTGCAAAGCTTATAGAGCTTGTAGATAGTAAGACTATTAACTCATCTGTTGCAAAAGAAGTATTTGAGACAATGTTTGAGAATGATACAGACCCGGAGAAGTATGTTGAAGAAAAGGGTCTTAAGACTGTGAATGATGAGGGAGCCCTTCGAAAAACCATTGAGGAGGTTATTGCTGCAAATCCACAGTCTGTAGAAGACTATCACAATGGTAAAGATAAGGCTATAGGCTTCCTTGTCGGACAGACCATGAAAGCAATGAAGGGAAAAGCAGACCCTGTAAGTGTAAATAAGATTCTAAAAGAACTTTTATAGTAACAATAGAATACCATATACTATTTAATGAAACCGATTATACCACAAGCGTGATATAATCGGTTTTCTACGATAAGTAGACACTATTCGGCACTTGGTAGATTGAGTAGAGAATACCTGTTTTATATCATTATATATATCAATTCAGAGCCGTGCTCTGAACAGTTACCCAAAATATGTGTGTAAGGAGGTATTCGAATGAAAATCAACAAAGCAGGATTTACAGGATTTTTATTATGTCTTATGGCAATCTTTTTTGGAATTGCCACTAATGGTGGAATGCAGACAATAGTCAATTTTTTGCATTTGCCCTCTTTTATAATGACCGTAGGTGGTGCTCTTTTTGCCGTAATGATGACAAGTGACAGCTTTAGTGAGTTTAAGCTTGGTATAACAGGATTTTTTGATGCATTGTCGGGAAAGAAGGAAAATCTGGAGGATATAGTAAACTGCATATATGATATGTCAGAAATGTCAAGAAAGGAAGGCCTGCTTTCCCTGGAGGATTACAGCAAGCAGATACAGGATGCTTATCTGGCAAAAGGCATTACTCTTGTGGTGGATGGTACAGAGTCTGAACTTATTCGTGATATAATGGAAACAGAGATGAATCATAAATATGACAACGATAAGAGGCAGATTGGTTTTTGGCAGGACTTTGGAGCATTTGCGCCTGCATGGGGAATGGTGGGAACTCTTATCGGACTTATTAATATGATGAAAACAATGGGTTCAGATTCCTCTGCAATAGGAGATGGTATGTCACTTGCACTTATTACGACCCTGTATGGAGCAATACTTGCAAACTGGGTATGTATTCCGATATCCAGAAAGCTTGAAAAGAAGAGTGCAGCTGAGTATGTGAAAAAAGAAATCGTGATAGAGGGAATACTGTCAATTCAGGCAGGCGAAAATACCAGAATCATTAAGGAAAAAATAAAAGCGATTCTCGAGGAAAAATAGTGAAAAAGCTGTTGATAGCAAACTATTGTATACATAATTGACAGCCGGGCTTTTGGCATGATAAAATACCACAACGCAAAAAATAATTGATTAATTATTGCCGAGAAAGGTATGGAATAAATATGGGACTTAAATTTTATATCGGAGCATCCGGTTCCGGAAAGAGCTATCAGCTTTATAATAATATCATAGAAGAGTCACTAAAAAATCCCGACAGAAATTATCTTATAGTAGTTCCGGATCAGTTTACTATGCAGACTCAGCTTGAAATGGTAAAGCGTCATCCCAATAACGGTATAATGAATATTGACGTGCTTAGCTTTGGAAGACTTTCACACCGTATATTTGAAGAGGTAGGGGGAAATGAAAAACCTGTTCTTGACGATACGGGTAAGAGTCTGGTACTCAGACGTGTGGCAGCAGAGCTTGAAGACAAGCTGGGCACAATGAAAAATAATGTAAGAAAGCTTGGTTATATTAGTGAGGTCAAATCTGCTATCTCAGAATTTATGCAATACGGACTTGGCATTAATGAAGTTGGAAAGCTTTGTGAGTATGCTTCAAAGAGAAAAGCATTGGGAGGAAAGCTTAAGGACTTACATATTCTGTATGAGGGCTTCTTGAAATATATTGATGAGAAATTTATCACAACAGAAGAAACACTTGATATTTTAAAAAACGTATTGCCTAAGTCCAGGGTGGTAAAAGATAGTGTTATTGTATTTGACGGATTTACAGGATTTACACCGGTTCAGAATAATGTGATACAGGAGCTGATGATATTGGCTTCTGAGGTAATAATAACAATAACTATGGATACAAGGGAAAATCCATACATGATAGATGAAGAACAGAAGCTGTTTCATCTAAGCAAAAAGACAATAAGTGATCTTTTACGTCTTGCAAAAGAAGCAAAGGTAGCGCACGATCCCAAAAGAGATATTAAAATATCAGATGATATTGTATATAGATATAAGGATAATCATGCACTTGCTCATCTTGAAAGAGAGCTTTTCAGAAGTCCCTACAAAACATTTGATAACAAAAATAACAATAGTGTTTTTATTGCGGAAATGTCTAATCCACAGGAAGAAATCAGACAGGTATGCTTAAAAATAAAAGAGCTTGTCAGAAACGAGGGCTATAGTTACAGGGAAATCGCATTAATAACAGGTGATATAGAAAGATATGCTTTTGTTGCAGAAGAAGAATTTGAGCATTTTAATATACCATATTTTATTGACCAGAATAATAAGCTCGTGTTAAATCCTTTTGTTGAATTTATAAGAAGTGCGCTTTTGATAATAATTCAGGATTATTCTTATGAAGCAATGTTTCATTTCTTAAGATGTGGACTGGCAGATATCACACCTGAGGAAACAGACCGACTTGAAAATTATATAATGATGGTTGGAATCAGGGGTAAGGCAAAATGGAGCAGTAAATTTACCAGACACGCAAAGAAAAATGAGGAGGATGCAGCAGAGCTTGAAGAGTTAAACGGGCTGAGAGAGAAAATTGTTGATAAGCTGGAAATGCTTAATATTAAGAAAGCTACCGGCAAGGTTTTCGTTCAGGCATTATATGATTTTATCTTAAAGGCGGGTATAGAAGAAAAACTTAAAGAATATGAAGAGTTCTTTATCTCTGAGAATGAACCTGTTAAAGCAAAAGAATATGGTCAGATATACAGACTGGTCATGGAACTGTTAGATCAGATATACGCTCTTATGGGTGATGAAGAATTGGAGATAAAAGAATTTGCACAGATACTTGATGCAGGTTTTGCAGAGATAAAGGTTGGAAGTATTCCACAGACTGTTGATAAGATCGTATTGGGTGATATTGAAAGAACACGACTTGCAGAAATTAAGGCCTTGTTCTTTATAGGAGTAAATGACGGAATAATTCCAAAGGGTAATACAGCTGGTGGAATCATCTCAAATATTGACAGAGAGTTTTTGCAGGACTCGGAGTTTGAGCTTGCACCTACTCCAAGGCAGCAGATGTATATACAAAAGTTTTATTTATATATGATAATGACCAAGCCGTCTCAAAAGCTGTTTTTGTCATATTCAAAGGTTGATAATGAAGGAAAGAGCATACGTCCTTCATATCTTATAAATACTGTTAAGAAGCTTTATCCCGGTATTGAGACGAAATATCCTCAGCTTGCACCTGTTGAAAGCCAGCTTGGTTCGTCAGCAGAAGGCCTGCAGCAGCTTATTGATATGCTTAGAAGATATGCTGCCGGTAATCAGGACATGAATAAGAAGTACTTTTTTACTCTGTATGATAAATATGTTCAAAACGAGAAGTATGCATCAGTAGTTGAGCAGATGAAGGCAGCAGCCTTTGGACATATTAATGGAGTAGATGGAGCAATGCATACAGGACTTTCTAAAGAGCTTGCAAGGCTTCTTTATGGTCAGGTGCTTCACAACAGTGTAAGCCGGCTTGAAAAGTTTGCTTCATGTGCCTATGCACATTTTCTAAAATATGGTATAGAGCTTTCGGAGAGAGACAAATACAGCTTTGAAAGTGTGGATATAGGTAATATATTCCATGCAGTATTGGAGAGCTTTGGTGAAGAGCTTACAGAGGAAGGATATACCTGGTTTGATTTTCCAAAGGAGACCGGCGAAAGACTTGTTGGAGAGTGCCTGCAAAGCTATGCAGATGCATATGGAGAGAATGTGTTATATAGTACTGAAAGAAACAAATACATGATAAATCGAATGCACAGAATACTTAACCGTACTGTTGATACATTACAATATCAGTTAAAGCAGGGTGCATTTACACCGGAGAGCTTTGAGCTTTCATTTAGCATGACATCAGACCTTGAGGCAGTTAACATTTCTCTTTCGGAAGAAGAAAAAATGAGGCTTATAGGACGTATAGACAGAATAGATACATGCCAAAAGAACGATAAGCTGTATGTAAAGGTAATCGATTATAAATCAGGAAATAAGAAATTTGACCTGGCAGCATTATATTATGGACTTCAGCTTCAGCTGGTTGTGTATATGAATGCAGCATTAGAGAGTCAGAAAAAGCAAAATCCCGATAAAGACGTAGTGCCGGCAGCAATGCTTTATTATCATGTAAATGATCCAATGACAGAAACTGAAAAGGGAAAACCTGATCCTTATGAGATACAAAAGGCAATACTTGATGAACTCAAAATGACAGGAATAGTAAGTGATGATGAAGAAACAATTTTACTGCTTGATAAAGAGTTTGAAAGTAAGTCTAATATAATTCCGGTTGCAAGAAAAAAGGATGGCAGCTTTACAGCAGCTTCCTCAGTGCTTTCAAGAGATGACTTTGGTACTGTATCCAAATATGTTAATCATAAGATAAAGGAAATAGGCAGTAGTATTCTTAGTGGAAATATAGATTTGAATCCCTATGAGCAGTCAGACACATCTGCATGTACTTATTGTGCGTTTAAGGGTGTGTGTGGTTTTGACAAAAAGCTTAGTGCGGGAATGATAAGACATCTTGATGATCTGAATCAGGAGGAGGCTATGGAGTTAATAAAAAATCAGGTAAACCGTGATTTGGAAGGCAAGGCTCAAAATGGAGGTGAAGTTTAGTTTTGGCAATGAAATTTACAGATGACCAGCAAAGAGTCATAGATGCAAGAAATTCAAACATATTAGTAGCGGCAGCAGCAGGAAGCGGAAAAACTGCTGTGCTTGTTGAAAGAATAATTAAGAAGATAACAGATATAGATAATCCTGTGGATATAGACAGACTGCTTATAGTTACTTATACTTCGGCAGCAGCGGCACAGATGAGGGAACGAATAAGCAAGGCGGTAGCTGCAAAGCTTGAAGAATATCCGGATAATGACCATTTGCAGAGACAGTCTTCACTTATACATAATGCCCAGATAACTACCATAGACTCCTTTTGCCTTTTTGTTATAAGAAACTATTTTAATGAGATAAAGCTTGATCCGGGCTTTCGTGTGGCAGATGAGAGTGAAGTAAAGCTTTTGATGAATGATGTGATGGATAAGCTTTTAGAAGAAGCTCATACAGAGCCAACTAAACGTTTTCTGAGATTTGTAGAGTGCTACAGTACAGGCACAAGTGAAAAGAAAATAGAGGAAGCGATAAGAGGTTTGTATAATTTTGCCATGAGTTATCCGTTTCCTGAGGAATGGCTTAGAGAAAGAATAAATGATTATGAATTAAGTGATATATCAGAGCTTGTCAGAAAGGATTGGTTTCAGGGAACATTAAAGTATATTAAAACCACACTTAAAGAGTGTGAAGGCAGGATACAGCGCTGTATTGACTTAGCCTCAGGTGTAGGAGGCCCGCTGCCATATATGGATGCGCTGGTATCTGATATGGAGCTTCTTCAGAAGCTTGGCAGCACAGATGATTATGCAAAGCTGTATGACCTGTTCAAATATCTGAAATTTACTGAGCTTTCAAGAAAAAAAGGTGATGGAGTAGATCCTCGGCTTAAAGAGGTGGTTAAATCCATAAGAAATGAGGTCAAAGACAGTATAAAGAGTATATCAGATAAGCTGTTTATGATTTCTCCACAGGATACCTTCGATGACATGGCGGAATGTAAATATATAATGGAGGAGCTGGTTGAGCTTACTCTTAAGTTTAAAGAATATCTGGATAACGCAAAGCGAGAGAAGAATATTATTGACTTTACCGACATGGAGCATCTTGCTTTGAATATTCTTGTTGAGAAGGATGATAATGGAAATATAATACCACGCGATGCAGCATTGGAATATCAGGAATATTTTGAAGAAATAATGGTAGATGAATATCAGGATGCCAATGAGGTACAGGAGCTCTTGATAAAGAGTATTTCCGGTGAAAACATAGACAGACATAACCGGTTCATGGTAGGCGATGTCAAACAGAGTATTTATAAATTCAGACTTGCAAGACCTGAGATATTTATGAAGAAATATGATGAATATCCAATAAACACTCCTGTGAATGGTAATGTCAGAATTGACTTGAGCTGCAATTTTAGAAGCCGTAGAGAAGTGCTTGACAGTGCAAACTTTATATGCAGTCAGATAATGAAAAAACAGGTAGGAAATGTTGAATATGATGATAAAGCAGCCTTAAATCTGGGAGCTGTATATTATACTGCTCCAAACGATATGGATAAGAGCTTTGAACCATTTGAGGATATGTACCAGACTGAGCTTTTGCTTGTGACAGAGCCTTCTAAAGAGGAGATAGAGCTTGGAACTGCTAGGGAAAACAGTGATTATTCCGAGAAGGAAAAAGAAGCACTTGTGGTTGCCTCAAGAATAAAAGAAATGGTTGGAAGATTTCCTGTAACCGATGCCGATACCGGACAAATACGTCCTGCAAAATTCTCAGATATTGTTATTCTTTTCAGGGCTACTTCAGGATGGGATGAAGACTTTAGACGTATACTTATGGAAAGAGGTATACCTGTTCATGTGACCAGCAAGAGCGGATATTTTAATACTCTTGAAATACAGACTGTCGTAAATATTTTGCGTGTACTTGACAATCCTACTCAGGATATTCCACTTTTTGGAATATTGAAGATACCTTATTTTGGCTTTACAGACGAAGAAATAGCCCTGATAAAGTGCAGAGTAAGAGAGCAGCTTATAAATGAGTGCAGGAAAAAGGATAAAAATGTAAATAAAGAAGACGAGGATGTCAAAAAGAAAATCAGAAAATTGTCAATATATGAGCAGATGAAGCTGTATTGTGAAATTGCCCCCGATGAAGAGGAAGCGATTCTTGATAAGTTAGATAATTTTTTTGATACGATTGACAGCTTCCGTCAAAGAGTCACATATACTCCGATAAAGGAGCTTATAAAGCATATTCTAAAAACAACAGCCTTTGATGCATATGTAGGTGCAATGCCGGGAGGAGACCAGAGAAAAGCCAATCTTGACTTGTTGTTAGAGAAAGCAGGAAATTTTGAAAAGACAAGCTTTTACGGACTTTTTCATTTTATCCGTTATCTCGAGACTATACAGGAACAGGAGGTTGATTTTGGCGAGGCGAATATTCTTGATGAAAATGCGGATGTAGTCAGAATAATGACTATACATAAGAGTAAAGGTCTTGAATTTCCGATATGTTTTGTGTGTGGACTGTCAAAGCAGTTTAACCAGATGGAAATGCGACAGAGCATAGTAATGGATGTTGAGCTTGGTCTGGGAGTTGATTATATAGATCCTGTTATGAGAATAAAGAGAAAAACTCTTAGAAAAAATGTTGTTTTGCAGCATATGAAAGAGGATACAAGAGGTGAAGATCTTAGAGTTTTGTATGTTGCACTGACGCGAGCAAAGGAAAAGCTGATACTTACAGGATATGTAAAAGATATTTGTAAAAAGCTGGGAGCATATAGTGCCATAGCCATGGAAGAAAGTGATAAGCTTCCCTATTCAGCTATTATGTCAGCTAATTCATATATGGATATGATAATTGCGTCACTGGTCAGACACAGATGTATGTATGAACTTTTAGAAGAGTGTGGAGTATGCTTTGAGAAGAATGAATTACCTTATATGGATATTCCCATGCTTGTAAAAAGATACAATGAGTTTGAAGCTATATCGGGTGAGCTTGCAGAAGCCGGCAAGACAGCAATGCTTGAGAAAGAGCTTGAAGCTGCACATGAATATGCAGACAGTAAGCTTGCTGAGGAAATAAATGAGAGACTTGATTTTAAATATCCGTTTGATTATCTTGAGGGTCTTACAGTTAAGACTACGGTGTCGGAGTTAAAGAAGGCTGCTTTTAATGAGGAGTCAGAGGCAACTAAGCCTCTTATACAGCTTCCGGAGGAAAGTTATATTCCGAGATTTATAATTGAGCAGACAGTCGCAGAGGATGAAGCTGATAAAGAAGAGATTTATAAAGAAGAGACTGTAACTGGCAGTGAAGAAAATATAGAAGTCAAGTCAGGGCAAAAAGCAATTGCAGGTACACAATATGGTACAGCAGTTCATAAGGTCATGGAGCTTTTGTCATTTTCAAAAGAGTATCTGGAAGTTGATTATTCAAAAGAAAAAACTGATCCGAAGCTTTTTGCACTTATATATGGTGAGCGTGAAAAATGGCTTGAACAGGGATATGTTACAAAGGCAGATATTGACTGCGTTGGTGTAGGAAAGATAGCAGGCTTTTTTAAGACTGAGCTTGCAAAACGTATGATAAAAGCATCCGAAGAGCATAAGCTGTATAAGGAGCAGCCATTTGTATTGGGTGTGCCGGCAAATAAGCTTCGCCCGCAATATCCTGAAAGTGAGACAGTTCTTATACAGGGTGTTATAGATGTATTTTTTTATGATGATGATGGTGGTATAATACTTGTTGATTACAAGACTGATAAGGTTGATACATTGGAAGAGCTTGCACTAAGATACAAGACTCAGCTTGATTATTATCAGATGGCACTTGAGCAGATACTGAAATGCAAAGTCAAGGAAAGGTATCTGTATTCATTTAAGCTAGGTAAGGAAATACAAATATAAATATGTAATGGAGAATAGAAGTGAAAATAACACAAAAACGAACTACTGCAAAAGAAAAAATAATATATGTTATCAAACCATATATATTATATATGCTTATAAAGACAGTTTCATTATTTGCGCTTGCAATAATTATTCCTTCAATACCGATTCCGGGGATGAATGGCTGGGTTGAAAATAATTCTGATATACTCAGCACTATATGTAATGCATTCGCAAGTATAATAGCGGTAGCTTTTTTATTGAAGGATTTTATAAGGGATGTGTCAGTGTCAGGAGAACTTGATATTGACGCGAATATTATAAAACAACTGTTATCATATGCAAAAAACGGCATGTTTACAACTGCTGTCTGTAATACCAGACAAAAAGTTATAGCTTTAGTATCAACTGTTATATTTGGGGGAAGCCTGGGAATTACACTAAACATCGCAGTACAAATAATAACAGATATGATGAATTCTGAAACAGCGTTAGGCTCTGATAAATATGCAAGAGTGGAGGCTATACAATATTCGGTATCCATGTGGGTTGGAATAGTATTGTATGTTATAATATCTCCTGTTGTTGAAGAGATGGTGTTCAGGGGGATAATATATAACAGGGCAAAGCATTTCTTTGGAGTCTGGAAAGCAGTATTAATATCAGCACTTTTGTTTGGTATTTTTCACGCCAATCTTCCACAATGCATATATGGTGTTATTATGGGAAGCATGATGGCATTATGCTATGAGTATATAGGATGCTTTGCAGCTCCCGTGCTTTTCCATATGTCAGCAAATGCCACAGTCTATATATTATCAATGGCAGGACCGGCAATGGGAGAAAGCTATTCAAAACTGTTTACGGTCAAAGGATTTACTGTCTTTATTGTTATATCAGTTGTTTCATATGTAATAACAAAAAAATCTTCAGCCCGTTGAGGCTGAAGATTTTTTTATCTCACTATTACTTCTTTTATTTTGCCATCACTTCTATGATTTCTGCAATATACATTGTATGCATATTGTCGTCAGGATACCATTTCTTTATGTCCGCAGATATGAATGAATCCTCGGTTAATCTTGTAGCTGATAGTTTCTGACAAAGCATTACAAAGCTGCTCTCATCGATAAATGGAATAGAGTGTTTGTAATTCCATGTAAGACCTGCCTGGGCAATCTTGTCTACATCTCTTCCGGAGTGTGAACCGCAATAGTTGAGTTGTTCCTTGTACTCTTTATTCATAAAGGATATTGAGAAGAAGTCGCCATTATCAATAAATTCTTTGGTGTAGCGAGTGTCTCTTACAAATATGAAGGCAACATTTTTGCCCCACATAACGCCTACTCCACCCCAGCTTACAGTCATGGTATTAGCCTTATTTTTTGAACCTGCTGATACCAGTGCCCAGTCAGAGCCGATAGTAGTGAAGGGATTAAACTCCAGTTGTTCTATTGGAATTGGTTGAAATACGTGCATATCTATACCTCTCATTTCTTTATTTAGTGTCAGGCTTTATGTGTCTGACCTGCATATAAGTATAGTATAAACCTTTATTTGCAAATTGTCATTAGTAACTATCCCGCGAGGTGTTTTCATTCTGAAACCCGGGGTTTTTTAAAAGGTTGGTTATAACTATTGATAAATTAGCTAATTTACCATATAATGAGAGTAGCTAAAATATTCAGAGCGTACATTATACCAGGAGGTGATTTTTTGAATACTTCAATTGCAACTGCAACTGAGATGCAGAATAATTTCGGAAAATATTTGAATCTGGTAATGTCGGGTCAGGAAATCATTATAACAAAGAATGGTCATGAAGTTGGCAGGTTTGTTCCGAAGGATGCTACAGTGTCTTATCTGACAGATTCACTTACAGGAATATTAAAGGGTAATGATGATATAGGCGAGGTAAAGTCAGAAAGGCTTAAAGAAAAGTATGGTTCTATTGATTGATGCAAATATTATTCTTGATGTGTTGATGAATCGACAGGAATTTGTTAAAGATTCATCTATGATTTGGAAGCTTTGTGAAACGGAACAGCTAAAAGGCTATATTTCTACACTTTCTTTTGCAAACATAATGTATATTATGCGAAAAGAACTTGATCCGGATAAAATAGAAGAGGTTTTTCGCAAATTAAATCTGATTTTTGAATTTGCAGATTTTAGTAAGCCTGTTTTAGAAAAAGCAGTGGAAATGAATTGGAAGGACTTTGAGGATGCAGTACAAAGTGCAACAGCAGAACAGATTCATGCTGATTACATTATTACAAGAAATGTCCGGGATTTTGCCAAGAGCAAGGTAATTGCTTTTACACCAAGTGAATTATTATCAAGAATTTAGAAATTGTTTTACTTTTTTACAAAAAAATTCCTAAAGTTAAAGGGGGAAACGGCATGAAGATAAATAAATACCGGTACAAACTGATATTTGTGCCTGTATGTATTGTTTTGCTTGTGTTATCA
The DNA here is from genome assembly GCA_017424235.1 of Lachnospiraceae bacterium. Classification (GTDB taxonomy): domain Bacteria; phylum Bacillota; class Clostridia; order Lachnospirales; family Lachnospiraceae; genus COE1. The sequence continues at coordinate 22,143 of JAFPAQ010000009.1, forward strand.
ATAAATAAAACAAATGCTTTCTCAGCATTGCAGGTTCGGGCAGAGGAGAATAATGAAATAAAATCTGAAACAAATGATATTTTTATGAAATATCAGGAGGTAGAATTTGCTGATACAGAGAAAGAGTATATTCAAGCCAAGAAGTATTTAAAGGTAGGATATTTATCAGACAATGCACCTTTTCAGTATGTTTCAAAAGGTAACAATACGTCTGAACATATTGAGGTATTTGATGGACTGTGTTCTGATATATGCGACAATCTTCAGATGAATACAGGACTCAGAATGCAGTATATCTGTTATTCAAACACCGAGCAGATGATATCAGCACTTGAAAAGAAAGAAATAGATATGATAGCAGGCATAGAAAATCAGCAAAAATACAAAGACAGAGTTGTTTTTTCAAAGGAATTTATTGAGTATCTGATGGTTCTTGTAAGAAATGACGCTATTGATATTGAAAATATGGAAAACGTAATACAGGCAACTGTCCGGGGAGAGTTATCATCAATAGATTTACCGGATACAGTAAATGTTACTGAGTATAGTACTATATACGAAATGCTAAAGAGCATTGACCGTATGGATACTCATTTTGGAATAATCAATTTCTACAGCGCAGACTATTATATTCGTTTGGGAAGTTTTTCTCATTCTATATCAGTTCCTCTTACACATAAGGTAAAGATGAGCTTTGGATATGGCAAGGATGTTGATACAAGACTTATTTCTATATGTAACAAATGTCTTTATAGTATGACGGAGGATAATATATACTTTTTACTGACTCGTCAGATGGATACTTCCAGACAGCAGGTAACCCTTAAAAATTATATTGAGGCAAATCCTTTTCAGAGTATTGTGCTGTGTGTTGTAGTTATTGCCATTGTAATGCTGATAGTGATCATTTTTCAGAATGAAAAGGCAAAAAGTGCAAAAGAGCATGCAATTGACATTAAGAGATATGAGACATTGTCAAGGCTTATGGATGAATATGTATTTGAATATGATTTTGAGACAGATATGATTCATTTTGATGCGAAGTTTTTTGAAAAATTTGATTTTGGCGGCGACATCAAAATTTCACGATATGATTATGATAATCCTTCACTTAACAAACTCCTTGAATTGTGTGAGGAGGCTAAACAAAGAGAATTTACTTCAACACAGGGCTTTGAGCTTTCCGATAAAAATGGTGATGTTCAGTGGTACAGAATGACTGCGTACAGGATAGTACAAAATGGAATTTCTACACAACATCTTATTGGTAAGATACTTAACATTCAAAAGGAGATGGAGGAACAGCTAAAAATAAAGGAAAGAGCAGAGACCGATATGCTTACCGGGCTTAACAATATAGTTGGTTTTGAAGCCTGCTATAATAAGCTTATGAATGAATGGCATGATATAAGCTCAGTTGCCTTTGGTATTATAGATTTTGATGACTTCAAAAATATTAATGATACCTTAGGTCATGCAGGAGGTGACGAAGCCCTTATTCTTCTGGCAGAAAAAATAAATAAGCTGTGCAATGACAATGTAATAGCCGCCAGATATGGAGGAGATGAGTTTTATCTGTGTGCCTTTGGACTTAAAAGAGAAGAGGCGGATAAGCTTTTTGATACCATTGTAAAAAGTATGGATATTGAGTTGTCATATCAGTCACAGTGTCATCATATATCAGTGAGTCTTGGTGCTGTATATTCACCTAAGAAGCTTCCATATACAATTCTTTTCAAAGAAGCTGACCAGGTTCTTTACAAGGTAAAATCAATAGGAAAGAACAGTTACAGAATGATTGACCATATGGGAGAGATATAAAAAAAGAAAAAATATTTTCAAAAGTACTTTACAAATGAAAAAAAACATTTTATAATAACAAAAGTTTAATAAAGCGCACAAAGCAACCAAAGACGGTTACATACTGTTTTTTGGTTGCTTTTTTTCGTTTAATATTGAATATAACTGATGCGCAGATTAAAACAAACGGCAAAGGAGTAGAAATATGTTTGATGTAAAGATGAATGTTCCTCAGGCACCTCTATACAGAAAAGAGTTTGAACATGATAACTGCGGTATTGGTGCTGTAGTAAATATCAAAGGTACAAAGACCAGAGAAACAGTAGAAAATGCACTTAAAATCGTAGAAAATCTTGAACATAGAGCTGGTAAGGATGCTGAGGGCAAGACTGGTGATGGTGTAGGAATCCTTGTGCAGATATGTCATGATTTCTTCAGTAAAGAGGCAGCTTCTCTTGGAATAGATCTTGGCGGAGAGAGAGAGTATGGTGTAGGTATGTTCTTCTTTCCTCAGGATGAGTTAAAGAAAAACCAGGACAAGAAAATGTTTGAGATAATTGTAGAAAAAGAAGGAATGGAATTTCTTGGATGGAGAAATGTTCCCTGTGTGCCTTCTGTTCTTGGACATAAAGCAGTTGAATGTATGCCTTGCATCATGCAGGCATTTGTAAAGAAACCTGAGAATGTTGAGAAGGGACTGGACTTTGACAGAAAGCTCTATATTGCAAGACGAGTATTTGAACAAAGCTCAGACAATACATATGTAGTCTCTCTTAGCAGCAGGACAATAGTTTATAAGGGAATGTTTCTGGTAGGACAGCTCAGACCATTTTTTAAAGACCTTCAGAGTCCTGAATATGTATCAGCCATAGCAATGGTACATTCAAGATTCTCTACTAACACGAACCCAAGCTGGGAGAGAGCTCATCCAAACCGCTTTATAGTTCACAATGGCGAGATAAATACTATCCGCGGTAATGTTGATAAGATGCTTGCACGTGAAGAAAATATGGAGTCAGAGCATTTAAGCAAAGAATTTCATAAAGTACTTCCGGTTGTAAATGCTCAGGGTTCAGACTCGGCAATGCTTGATAATACACTTGAGTTTTTGGTAATGAGTGGTATGGAGCTTCCACTTGCAGTAATGATAACCATTCCTGAGCCATGGTCTAACAACAAGACCATGTCACAGTCAAAGAAGGATTTTTATCAGTATTATGCAACTATGATGGAGCCCTGGGATGGTCCTGCATCTATTCTTTTCTCTGATGGAGATATCATGGGTGCTGTACTTGACAGAAATGGTCTTAGACCTTCCCGTTACTATATTACTTCTGATGACCAGCTTATCCTCTCATCAGAGGTAGGTGCGCTTCCTATAGATAACAGCAAGATTATTAAAAAAGACAGACTTCGTCCCGGCAAGATGCTTTTGGTAGATACTGTACAGGGTAAGGTAATAGATGATGATACATTAAAGGAAAAGTATGCAAGAAGACGCCCTTATGGTGAGTGGCTGGATTCAAATCTTGTCACATTAAAGGAGCTTAAGATACCAAATATGAGAGTTCCTGAGTTTTCCTATGAGGAACGCCAGAGAATGCAGAAAGCCTTTGGATATACTTATGAGGAGCTTAGCACAAGTATCCTGCCTATGGCAAAAAATGGTGGTGAAGCGATAGCGGCAATGGGTGTAGATACTCCTATTCCGGTGCTTTCAAAGACACATCATCAGCTTTCACATTATTTTAAACAGCTTTTTGCACAGGTTACAAACCCGCCTATTGATGCGATACGTGAGGAAGTAGTTACTTCTACAAGTGTATATATTGGAAAAGATGGAAATATCTTAGAGGATACAGAGAAAAACTGTAATGTTTTAAAGGTTAACAATCCTATTCTTACTTCAACAGATATGTTAAAGATAAAGAATATGAAGAGAGAAGGCTTTAAGGTAGAAGTTATTCCTATAATATATTATAAGAATACAAGTCTTGAAAAGGCAATTGACCGTCTGTACATCGAAGCTGACAGAGCATACAGAGATGGAGCAAATATCATAATACTTTCAGACAGGGGTGTAGATGAAAACCATGTTGCAATCCCTTCCTTGCTTGCGGTTTCTGCTATGCAAAAACATCTTGTACGTACAAAGAAGAGAACAAGCGTTGCACTTATACTTGAATCAGCAGAACCAAGAGAAGTACATGATTTTGCAGCATTGTTAGGTTATGGAGCATGTGCAGTAAATCCATATCTTGCACAGGAATCAATAAAAGAGCTTATTGACAATGGCATGCTTGACAAAGATTATTATGCGGCAGTTGATGATTACAACAGTGCAATCCTTCATGGAATTGTAAAGATTGCTTCTAAAATGGGTATTTCGACTATTCAGTCATATCAGGGCTCACAGATATTTGAGGCAATCGGTATTGATTATGATGTGATAAATAAATATTTTACAAATACTGTATGCCGTATTGGTGGCATTACACTTAAGGATATTGAAAAGCAGATAGATGCTCTTCATTCAAAGGCATTTGATCCACTTGGACTTGCAACAGACCTCACTTTGGACAGTCCGGGACAGCACAAGTCAAGATCCGGTGCGGAAGAACATCTCTATAATCCTGCAACCATTCATATGCTTCAGCAGTCTACATGGCGTGGCGATTACGGTATGTTTAAGCAGTATACTGCCATGATAGATGATGAGGAGAGTGTCAGAAACTTAAGGGGACTTATGGAGTTTAAATATCCAAAGAAGGGAGTTCCTATTGAAGAGGTTGAAAGTGTTGACAGCATAGTTACCAGATTTAAGACCGGTGCAATGTCTTATGGTTCAATTTCAAAAGAAGCACATGAAACTCTGGCTATTGCGATGAATATGCTCCATGGTAAGTCAAACAGTGGAGAAGGTGGTGAGGATATCGACAGAATGGTAGTTGGTCCGGATGGAATCAATCGCTGTTCTGCAATCAAGCAGGTAGCTTCGGGAAGATTTGGTGTTACCAGCAGATACCTTGTAAGTGCAAAAGAAATACAGATAAAGATGGCTCAGGGAGCTAAGCCCGGTGAGGGCGGACACCTTCCTGCACAGAAGGTTTATCCATGGGTAGCCAAGACCAGACACTCAACACCTGGTGTAGGTCTTATCTCTCCACCACCTCATCATGATATTTATTCTATTGAGGATTTGGCTCAGCTTATATATGACCTTAAAAATTCAAATAAAGATGCAAGAATCAGCGTAAAGCTTGTATCAGAGGCAGGTGTAGGTACTGTTGCTGCCGGTGTTGCAAAAGCAGGCGCACAGGTAATTCTTATTTCAGGCTATGATGGTGGTACAGGAGCGGCACCAAAGAGTTCTATCCATAATGCAGGATTACCTTGGGAGCTTGGTCTTGCAGAGACACATCAGACACTTATACAGAATGGACTTAGAAATAAAGTAAGAATAGAGACAGATGGAAAACTTATGACAGGTCGTGATGTTGCTATTGCTGCAATACTTGGTGCAGAAGAGTTTGGCTTTGCTACAGCTCCGCTTGTAACCATGGGCTGTGTAATGATGAGAGTATGTAATCTCGATACATGTCCTGTAGGTGTGGCAACACAGAATCCTGAGCTTAGAAAACGCTTTAAAGGTAAGCCTGAATATGTAATGAACTTTATGAAGTTCATTGCAGAGGAACTTAGAGAATATATGGCAACACTTGGTGTAAGAACAGTTGATGAGCTTGTCGGCAGAACAGACCTTTTAAAGATGAAGGATAAACTTCCTGAGGGAACAGTAAAGCTTGATCTTTCACAGATTATCAACAATCCATATGTCAATGAAAAATCAGTATTTGATCCTAAGCAGGTATATGATTTTGAACTTGAGAAGACTCTGGATGAAAAGGTACTTTTAAAGCAGCTTGGAAAAGCACTTGAGAGCAACCAGAAAAAGACAATAGAGATTGATGTGAAAAATACAGACAGATCCTTTGGTACAATATTTGGTTCAGAAATAACCAAGCGTTATTATGATACTTTGGAAGAAGATACCTTTAGGGTAATCTGCCATGGCGGTGGTGGTCAGAGCTTTGGTGCATTTATTCCAAAGGGACTTACACTTGAGCTTTCAGGTGACTGCAATGATTATTTTGGCAAAGGTTTATCAGGCGGAAAGCTTATTGTATATCCTCCAAAGGGAAGTCAGTTTAAGCAGGATGAAAATATTATAATAGGTAATGTTGCCTTATATGGTGCTACAAGCGGTAAAGCATTTATCAACGGTGTTGCAGGTGAACGTTTCTGTGTAAGAAACTCAGGAGCACACGCTGTTGTTGAGGGTGTCGGTGATCATGGCTGTGAATATATGACAGGCGGACGTGTTGTAGTTCTTGGTGGTACAGGCAAGAACTTTGCTGCCGGTATGAGCGGTGGTATAGCTTATGTACTTGATGAAGATAATGACCTTTACATGAGAGTTAATAAGGAAATGATTTCAATGAGTGAAATAACAAATAAATACGACATTATAGAGCTCAAGGGAATGATTGAAGAACATGTTGCAAGCACTGGTTCACTCAAGGGTAAGATGGTGTTGGATAATTTCAGCGAGTACCTTCCTAAATTCAAGAAAATTATTCCTTATGATTACGACAGAATGTTGAAGACTATTGTTCAGATGGAAGAAAAAGGACTTAGTGCAGAACAGGCACAGATAGAGGCATTCTACGCAAATACAAGAAAATAAACTGTAGTCGCTAAAGCGGCAGAATGAGAGGAAAGTATGGGAAAGCCAACAGGATTTTTAGAATATGACAGAGTTACCTCTACTGCTGAGGAACCTGAACAGAGAATAAAGCATTTTAATGAATTTCATAAACATCTACCAAAAGAGGAGCAGCAAAAACAGGGTGCAAGATGTATGGAATGTGGAGTTCCATTTTGTCAGGCAGGAATGACTATTGCAGGAATGACATCAGGATGTCCACTCAACAACCTTGTGCCGGAGTGGAACGACCTGGTATACACCGGTAACTGGGAAAGAGCCTATAACAGACTTAAAAAGACAAATAATTTTCCTGAGTTTACTTCAAGAGTATGTCCGGCATTGTGTGAAAATGCCTGCACCTGTGGACTTTATGGAGATCCGGTAGCAACCAAGGAAAATGAGTATGCGATTATTGAGTATGCTTATGAGAATGGCTTTGCAGCTGCAAAGCCACCTAAGGTTCGCACAGGAAAAACAGTGGCTGTAGTTGGAAGTGGTCCTTCGGGACTTGCAGTTGCTGATCAGCTTAATAAAAGAGGTCATAGTGTAACTGTATTTGAGAGAAGTGACAGAGTAGGTGGACTTCTTATGTATGGTATACCTAATATGAAGCTGGAAAAACACATTATTGAACGTAAGGTAAATATCATGAAAGAGGAAGGCATTACTTTTGTCACTAATGCTGATATCGGAAAGGATATTAAATCAAAGAAGCTTCTTGATGAGTTTGACAGAGTGGTTCTTTGCTGTGGCTCATCTAATCCAAGAGATATAAATGCCACAGGAAGAGATGCAAAGGGAATTTATTTTGCAGTGGATTTTTTGAAAGGAGTAACCAAGAGTCTTCTTGATTCAGACCTTGCTGATAATACATTTGTACCTGTAAAGGGCAAGGATGTGGTTATAATTGGTGGTGGAGACACAGGTAATGACTGTGTGGGTACATCTATACGTCTTGGAGCCAAGTCTGTTACACAGATAGAAATGATGCCAAAGGCTCCGGATAAAAGAGCAGAAAATAATCCATGGCCTGAGTGGCCCAAAATCTGTAAGACAGACTATGGTCAGGAGGAGGCCATTGCCAGATTTGGTCATGATCCACGAATCTACGAGTCAACTGTAAAAGAGTTTGTAAAGGATAAAAATGGAAATCTTATGGCAGTTAAGATCGTAAAACTGGCATGGGAAAAAGATGCTGAAAGCGGCAGAATGGTCATGAAGGAAGTTGCAGGAAGTGAAAAGACCTTAAATGCTCAGATAGTACTTATAGCAGCCGGATTTTTGGGAACACAGAAGTATGTGGCAGATGCCTTTAAGGTAGAGCTTGATGCCCGCACCAATGTAAAGACACAGCCTGATAAGTTTAAAACAAATGTAGACAGAGTATTTACTGCCGGAGATATGCATACAGGTCAGTCACTTGTAGTAAAAGCGATTAGACAGGGACGTGACTGCGCACGTGAGGTCGATGAGAGCCTTATGGGATATTCACAGTTATAAAACAATAAAAAGTTGATGGACAATACCATCAACTTTTTATTGTTTGCATTTACATAATGTGATATCATTAAATTGTTTAAAAATAATATGTATTTTCGGAATATTATGCACCTCAGTATTCTGAAAATGCAAGAATAAAAATCAGGGGGACTAAATAAATGATTGAAAAACTTTTTAAACTTAAGCAGAACAATACTGATGTCAAGACAGAGGTGATTGCAGGTATTACCACATTTATGACAATGGCATATATACTTGCAGTAAATCCCAATCTGTTATCGGCAGCAGGAATGGATGCAACAGCAGTACTTATGGCAACGTGTCTTGCATCGTTTGTAGGTACAATGTTTATGGCGCTTATGGCAAATTATCCGTTTGCGCTTGCTCCTGGAATGGGACTTAACGCATATTTTGCGTTTACCGTGTGCGGAGCAATGGGATATGACTGGAGAGTGGCTCTCCTGGCTGTATTTGTAGAGGGACTTATTTTCATTGTATTATCAGTGACTAATGTAAGAGAAGCAATATTTAATGCAATACCGAAGTCATTAAAAAGAGGTGTAAGTGGAGGTATTGGCCTTTTTATTGCTTTTGTAGGTCTTCAGGGTGCACATGTTATAGTAAACAGTGATTCAACTCTTCTTACCTATGTTAATTTTAAAGGAAATTTTAATACAGAGGGTATTTGTGCGCTGCTTGCAATAATTGGTCTTATTATTACAGCCATTCTTTATATCAAAAATGTAAAAGCAGCAATACTTATAGGTATTATAGTAACCTGGATACTTGGAATGTTATGTCAGGCATGTGGAATTTATGTAGTTGATATAGAAGGAGGATATTATTCATTATATCCATCATTTGCAATTACAGATTTTACGGCATTGGGCAAGACCTTCTTCCAGTGTTTTAATGTTGATTTTTCTACTGTAAATATTATGAATTTTATAGTAGTTTTGTTTGCATTTTTATTTGTAGATTTGTTTGATACAATTGGAACACTCGTTGGTGTTGCAACTAAGGCTGATATGCTTGACAAGGACGAAAAGCTTCCAAGGATCAAGCATGCTCTTCTTGCAGATGCCATTGCAACATCGGTTGGTGCAGTGTTTGGTACTTCTACCACCACTACATTTGTAGAGAGTTCAGCCGGTGTCGGTGTAGGTGCAAGAACAGGTCTTGCCTCTGTTGTTACAGGCTTCCTTTTTCTGATATCAATTCTGTTTGCACCGATATTTACGGCAATTCCGGCATTTGCGACAGCACCAGCCCTTATATTTGTAGGATTTCTTATGATATCAGCAGTTGTTGATATTGACTTCAAAGCTCCAACCGAGGCGATTCCTGCATATTTATGTATGCTTGTGATGCCACTTTCATACAGTATTTCAGAAGGCATTGCTATTGGAATTGTTTCGTATGTTGCAATTAATCTGTTTAGTGGAAATGCTAAAAAGATTAAGCCACTTATGTATGTATTAGCGGTATTGTTCGTATTAAAATATATTTTCTTATAAAATTATTAGCCATTACTTCGGTTTGAAGTAATGGCTTTTTTCGCTATATTGTACGAAAAAACCAGACCGGAATTATTTTTGGTAATTTTTGATAAAATTGTAACTTTAAATTAGTTAAAATTTGTAAAAAGCATAGTTGACCGGCGGTCGAATAATATGATATCTTATAGGCAAGTCAATTCGACTAACGGTCGAAAATGTTTTGGTATATATTTATATTATTGGAGGAGATAAGTTATGACATACGCAGAATTTTTTGCAGAATTTAAAGGAAAGTTTGCAGGAGCAGATGTAAGTGATATTAATGAACACCTTTCATTCCAGTTCAATATTTGTGATGAGGAATGTGGTGGTTCATTTTATGTTGAGATAAAAGATGGTGAGCTTTTTGTTGAACCATATGAGTATTATGACAGGGATGCAATGTTTAGTGCAAACCCTGAAATACTTATGGGAATAGCAGAGAATAAAGTAGATGCAGTTGATGCATATTTGAAACAGCAGTTGAAGGTAGAAGGAAATATTGACAAGGCACTTAGAATTAAAGAGATTATAGAGATGAAGCAGCAGAAGGGACAGAATTTTGAAAATGAAAAGACAAAAGCCCAGAAGGCTGTTGGCAAAATAGTTCAGAGTGTAGCTAAGAAGGTAATCTCTAAATAAGAGGAGGAAGACTATGAAAGCAATAAAAAAAGCAGCAATTGCAGCAGGAGTTCTTACCGCAGCCGGAATTAGTGAAACAGCAGTTTTTTATAATATGGCAATGAAAAGAGATGGAATTGCACCTGAGAAATCAGCAAAGATGTCAGGAATAGACTGGGGACAGTATGAAGACATAATGCGTAAAAAGGGTGAGTATATGTTATCTCAGCCAAATGAAAAGTTTTCAAGATATTCTGATGACGGACTTAAGCTTGTAGCTACATATTTTCCTTCTGCATTTGAAAATCCAAATTATACAGAAGAGATAACAGAAGGAAATACTGAAAATAAAAAGAGACTGGTAATTGGATTTCACGGATACACATCAAATGGAATAGCAAACCATACAGCAGTATTTGAATATTTTTACAAAAGAGGTTATGCATTACTTTTCCCTGATGCAAGAGCACATGGCAAGAGCGAGGGAAAATATATAGGCTTTGGCTGTCTTGACAGAAAAGATGCTCTTGGCTGGATAAACTGGGCAATAAACAAGTTTGGTGAAGATGTAGAGATAATGCTTTATGGTACATCAATGGGAGGAGCCACAGTGCTTATGACAAGTGGTCTTAAGCTTCCACCTCAGGTAAAAGGTATAACTTCAGATTGTGGTTTTACATCTCCAAAAGAAGTGTTTACATTTGTACTTAATAAACAGTATCATCTTCCTGCATTTCCTGTAATTCAGCTTTCAGACATCATCAATAAGAAGCTGGCAGGTTATGGAATGGATGAGTGTAATGGAAAACGCGAGGTAAAAAAGGCAAAAGTGCCAATCTTCTTTATACATGGCTCAGCAGATACATTTGTACCATGCTTTATGTGTCATGAAATGTACGATGCATGTTTAGCCCCAAAAAAGAAGCTTATTGTTGAGGGAGCGGGACATGCTGAGAGCTATTTGAAGGATACTGCCACATATGAAAGAGAACTTAATAAGTTCATGGATGCCATATTCAACAATAAGTAATCTGTTAAATACAGTTTTAATAAAAAATACAGTACACAGTGACTGTTTAAATCTAAGGTTTTTTTGAAAGGATCAGGTCAGGATATGAAGACAAGAAAGGGATATACGACTTACCCACTTACAGTTTCACAGAAGTTTCATAATTATTATGCAGGAGCAACAGAGCACAAGGAGATACTCAATATAGGAACAACTCTTACAATCGAATTTGAGTTGGATGTTGATGAACTCAGAAATGCTGTTTATAAAGCATACCAGAGAAGTGAATTTATGCGTGTAAGATTTGCGTATGATAAGACAGAAGATGAATGGTATCAGTATGTTGTATCTGAAGATGATATGGGATTTTCTCCTGAAGACATTGAATATGTGGATTTCAGTTCACAGACAATGGAATATGCCGATGAAGTTATGACAAAGTGGACAAGAACTCCGTTTGTTCAGGAAGATTCTCAGATGAACAAGGTAGTGATTATCAAGAATCCTGACGGATTTCAGGGTATCTTCCTTATGGGAGACCACAGACTTATAGATGCTCAGTCACTTATTGTATTTATGAAGGATGTTATCGAGCTTTATTGTAGCAAAATGTTTGAAGGTGTTCCATATCCTTCAGAGATGACTTCTTATATTAAACAGCTTGAGAAAGATATCGCTTATGAAAATAACAGTAAACAGCAGCAGAAGGACAGAGAGTACTTCTATAAGTTAATAGATGAGTCAGAGCCTATTTTTAATGGTATTGAAGGTACAGCACGACTTGATGAGACAAGAAAGGTATTTAAAGATAAGAGTTTAAGATACGCTGTAGGTGCTTCGGACAGTATTGTTGCAGCTATTGATACCTTCTCCTTAGAGGCAGATGCAACAGAGCAGCTTATGAAGTTCTGTGAAGAGCAGCATATATCATTACAGGTACTTCTGATTATGGGTATTCGTACATATTTCCAGAAGTTTAATAATAATGATGATGTATCTATGCAGGTATCATATGCAAGAAGAGCAACACTTATGGAAAAGAAGAGTGGCGGTACCAGAATCCACTGCTTCCCATTCAGAACTGTTATTCCAAGAGATATGTCATTCTTAGATGCTCTTAAAGTGATAAGAACAGGTCAGAATGAGACTTTCAGACATGTCAATCTTAATCCTGTTGAATATATGGGATATAGAGCAAAGAAATATAAGGTAAACCCTGGATGCACATATGAATCTATCTCTCTTACATATCAGCCTGCAACTCTTAAACAGAATGGACTTGGCAAGAACATAGAAGGCATTAATTACAAGACCAAGAGATATGGAAATGGCGTTTATTCAGATGGTATTTATCTTTCAGTTATGCACAGACCTGATGATAACGGACTTGACTTCTTATTTGAACATCAGATTAAAGCATATACAACACCAATGATTGAGTATTTCTATTATTATTTATGCAAGATCATGTTTAAGGGAATTGAAAGACCAAACTTAACAGTTGGTGAGATTATTGATTTAGTCTAATAAAAATTAGTTTTTGATATTATTATTTGGAAAGGATATGTGAAAAATTATGTACGATAAATTAGCAGATATTATTGTGAATTATGTAGAGATTAATAAAGAGGATATCAAGCCTGAGTCACGTTTTATGGAGGATATGGGATTTACATCATTTGATTTCATGAGTATGTGCGGTGAGCTTGAAGAAGCATTGGATGTTGAGCTTGATGAAGAGGCAATTGGCAATATCAGAACAATGCAGGAAGCAGTAGATTATCTTGAGTCTATTTCATAATAGGTAATTTTATAACGGTATTTTTTTGGGAGTTTTAGCTGTCGTGTCAGACAGCACAGAGAGGTTATTGCAATATGTATATGTTTAGTAGCACAATCAAAGATTTGCTTGTTAAGGCAGAAGAAGCATACAATACACAGGATGCTTTCAGATATAAAGTAAAAAATGGAAATGATGATGGTAAAAAAGAGACCTGCATAGAGAGCAGAAGTTATACAATGCTCAAGACAGACTCAGAGAAATTTTCTAACATGCTTGCAGAATATGGTGAAGTAGGAAGTCATATAGCAGTACTTGGAACAACAAGCTATTCATGGATTGTATCATATTTTGGTATAGTAAACAGTGGAAGTGTTACTGTTCCAATCGATGCATTACTTCCGGCAGAGGATGTATGCGATCTTTTAGACAGAGCAGATGTTACTACTCTTGTAGTTGATGCCGGCAAATCTGATGTAGCTGTTATGGCACAGGAAAAATGTCCCAAACTTAAGAATGTTATAGTTATGAACTATAAAGACAAGTCAAGTGATATCAAAGCTGCAATATTCTTTAATGACATTCTTGAAAAATATCAGGCAGGCTTTGACTGCGAGATAAAGCCGGAGCAGCTTGCAACTATAATGTTTACATCAGGTACAACAGGAAAGAGTAAGGGTGTAATGCTTACACACAGAAATCTTGCAGAAAATGCAACCTGTCTTGATATGAAGTTTGATGAAGGAACAGTTCTCTTGTCAGTACTTCCGATTCATCATGCATTCTGCCTGAGTAATGATATTCTCAAGGCATTATCATCAGGATGCGTAATATGTATTAATGATTCACTTCTTCGTGTTGCTAAAAACATTAAGTTGTTTGAGCCTAACATGATTCTTATGGTTCCGCTTATGATAGAAACTCTGGTTAAAAAGCTCGATGAAGCAGCATGGATACCGGCTCCACTTGTAAAAGCCAAGGTATTTGGAAAACAGTTCCATACAATAGTAAGTGGTGGTGCATATTTAAATCCGGCATATATTGATAAATTCAAGAAATTTGGAATAAATATTCTTCAGGGATATGGAATGACAGAGTGCTCGCCTGTTATCAGTACAAACCTTAACTGGCTTAGCAAGGATGGTTCAGTAGGAAAGCTTATGCCTAACTGTGAAGCTAAGGTAGTAGATGAGGAGCTTTGGGTAAGAGGTTCAAGCGTTATGCAGGGATATTACAAGATGCCTGAGGAAACAGCACAGACCTTAGAGGATGGCTGGCTCAAAACCGGTGACCTTGGATATGTTGATGAGGATGGTTTCGTATTCCTTACCGGAAGAAAGAAAAATCTCATTATCACTCCCAATGGAGAAAATGTATCTCCGGAAGAAATCGAAAACAAGTTATCGGCAAATCGTCTTGTTCAGGAAATAATCGTTCGTGAGAGTGAAGGCTCAATAGAGGCAGAGATTTTCCCGGATTATGAATATGCAAAGAATAAGAAGATTAAAAATATAGAATCTGAGCTTCAAAAACTTATTGATAAATATAATAAAGAAGCTCCATTATATAAGAGAGTTTATAAGCTTAAGGTCAGAGAAACTGAATTTGAGAAAAATACAACTAAAAAAATTAAGAGATTTTAATTTTTTTAGAGGTATATTTCTAATAAAAAACTCAATAATATATAATACTAAAACATGAAAAGACACATACCATACTTTCAAAAGAAAGTTTTGGTATGTGTTTTTTCGTATAAAGAAAAAGCTTTAGGAAGGTGGGTGTTTTATGGGAAAATGTGACTGTAATAATCAAAATAAGGCTTTAGGAGCATCGAGTATAATGTTTGGAGAACCTGTAAGGATAATGGGAAGTGGTTCTATTGTTGGGCAGATGGAAAACGAGGGACCTTTGTCAGGCTGCTTTGACAAAGTCAGTGAAGATAAAAATGATATGTTTGGTGCTGATTCATGGGAAAAAGCAGAAAGTGAGCTTCAGAAATCAGCAATTGCCATAACACTTGAAAAAACAGGAATGTCTGCCAAAGATATTCGCTATTTGTTTGCAGGAGATTTACTGGGACAGAATATTGCAAGCTCCTTTGGAGTAATGGATTATAATATCCCTCTTTTTGGTCTATATGGAGCATGCTCGACCTGTGGAGAGTCATTAAGTCTTGGTTCAATGGCAATAGCAGGAGGGTTTGCTGATACAGTAATAAGTCTTACCTCAAGTCATTTTGCAAGCGCACAAAAGGAATTTAGGTTTCCTTTGGAATATGGAGGACAAAGACCTTTGTATGCATCCTGGACAGTAACCGGAAGTGCAGGCTTTTTATTACAGCGAAACAATGTTTCTAATGAAATGAAAACTGCTAACAGTACATTCAAAAACAAAATATGTATTACCGGAATAACAACAGGAAGAATTGAGGATTTTGGAATAAAGGATTCCTTCAATATGGGATGTGCAATGGCACCTGCAGCTAAATGGGTAATTGAAGGAAATCTTAAGGATTTCGGACGTACTCCCTGTGATTATGATGCCATATTTACCGGAGATCTTGGAAATGTTGGAAGAGAAGCCCTTATTAAATTGCTTGAAGATGACGATATTGATATTAGAAGCAGACATTATGATTGCGGTATGCTGATTTATGATCTTGAAAAACAGGATGTACATGCCGGTGGAAGTGGTTGTGGCTGTTCAGCGGTAGTATTGTCGTCATATATATTAAAGAAAATGGATGAAGGTGAGTGGAAGAGGATACTGTTTGTTCCAACAGGGGCATTATTAAATAAGACATCCTTTAATGAGGGACAGAATGTTCCCGGAATTGCACATGGAATCGTAATAGAGACAATAGATTAATGATTATGAACAGCTTATAGTTTAATTAATTTGTTAACTTATAAATGAAATGATATATAGTGAAAAAAATGAAGAAATAGATTGAGTTTAGCGTTTTAATAAGTATATTTGCACCAGTAATATCCAATTGTCTGATAACAATGTTCCGAGAACAACGTTACCGACAAAAATTACAAAATATGATAAAAGCAAATAAAAATATTGTGCAAAATAACGTCAAAAAAAGCAAAAAAATGATTGACAAGGGTGTATGAATATGCAATAATAGGTTCATAAGGAACAGCGTTACAAAAAATAAAGAACAAGGTTCTTTTAGAGAAGATTTAATAGAACACCGATACTCAGGTTGGGGGACTTGAGAAGGTGTCAGGTCATAAGGATTTCGGGGGAAGTTCCAAGTGACAAGATATAATTATTGGGGAATAATTAATAACGTGGTTTCGAAATGTGTAAAAGGAAGTGATGGATAACGGTTGGGGGACTGTTAGAAATCAAAAAAGTGTAAAAGGTAAGAAATTCAAAAAGTGTAAAAGGAAAATGTGTAAAGGGTAAAAACAAAAGTGTAAAAGGAAATGATGGATAACGGTTGGGGGACTGTTAGAAATCAAAAAAGTGTAAAAGGTAAGAAATTCAGAAAGTGTAAAAGGAAAATGTGTAAAGGGTAAAAACAAAAAAGTGTAAAAGGAAACAGCAGTTGGGGAACTGCTAAAGAAACAAAAGTGTAAAAGGAAAAAAGAGAAAGGGCAAACAAAAGCGGATATCTTA
>JAFPAQ010000095.1 GCA_017424235.1 Lachnospiraceae bacterium
AGATGTCATCGATAGAAGATATGGAGATACCAAATCTTGAGGGAACACCGGTAATGGAAGAAATCCCTTCGATAGAAGATATGGAGATACCAAATCTTGAGGAAGAGCCGGAAATGGAAGAGATGTCATCGATAGAAGATATGGAGATACCAAATCTTGAGAAAGAGCCGGTAATGGAAGAGATGTCATCGATAGAAGATATGGAGATACCAAATCTTGAGGAAGCACCAACAGAATTAGGGGATTTGTCAGATATGGGTGATATATCGATGGATGAGAGCTTGTCAGATATAGGTGATATATCATTAGGCGAAGATATGGGTATGTCTGATTTGGATTTGAATTCTGAAAGTTTGAATTTATCCGATAATGATGCAAGCCTTGATGATATGCTCGGAATGTTAGATGGAGATTCAGAGCTTGCAGAGATAAATGATATGCTTATGAAAGCTGATAATAATGAGCCTGTACAGGATGACATGATGGATATGCTCAGTCAGATGGCAGATGATGAGCAAAACTCATTAGACAGTGGTTTTTCAGATTTGTTTGAGGAAGATGAGATTGACAAAATAGTAAATAGAGATGCAGTTTCAATGGATTTTGATGACACTGCCAAAACAGAGAAAAGTAAGACTGAGACTGAAACTGTTTCAAGTGAAGAAAATGCAGAAGTAGAAGAAGATAAAAAAGATAAGAAAAAGAAAAAAGCAAAAAAGAATAAAAAATCCAAAGAAGCTGATTCTTCTGAAGAGCAGTCTGATGAAGCCGAAGAAAAGAAGGACAGTAAGCTTGGCAAATTCTTTGATCTTTTGACGGAAGATTTGTTGCCTGAACCAACAGAGGAGGAACTGGCAGCAGAAAAAGAAGCATTAGATGCCAAAAAGAAAGAAAAGCTTACCAAGAAAGAAGAGGAAAAGCTAAAGAAGGAAGAAGAAAAGAAAGCTAAAGCAGAGGAAAAAGAGGCGGCTAAAAAGGCAAAGGCTGAAGAAGCAGCTAAGAAGAAGGCTGAGAATGATGCTAAAAAGGCAGCAAAAAAAGCAGAGAAAGAAGCGAAACGTGCTGCGCAGCCAAGGCTTAAGAGGATTGCACCTAAAAAGATAGCTGCTGCCGCTGTCTTTGGGATAACTGTTCTTGCTGCAATATTATTCTCAACCAGTCAGATGGAGAAGAATGAAAATCTCAAGATTGTCAGAAAAGCATACTACGAAGGAGACTACAAAAGAGTTTATCAGGTAAGCTATGGACATGGTAAATTAAATGAGTCAGATGAACTTTTGGTAGAAAGAAGCAAAGTTATTCTTAAAATGAAACGAAAATATGATTCGTATCAGAATTATTTAAAAATGGGACTTGAGGTTGAGGCTTTAAATGCACTTATTGAAGGTCTTACTATGTATGACAAGGTTAATTATGATGCAGAAATGTATGGTGTCAGTTCAGAAGTTGATGCAATAAAGAGTAATATATTAAACACATTGTCAGCAAAGTATGGTATTGATGAAGCTTATGCAAGAGAATTACTTAAAAATGATGATGATTTATCATATACAAAAGCATTAAATTCTATTATAATGGGTAACAGCAGAAGTTAGGCTGACTCGTTGTTTTGAATCAAGAAATGGGTTGCTAATAAATTTAGCAACCCATTTCTTAAAATATAGAAGGGATGGAATAATAATGATAGCGATTATAGATTATGATGCAGGTAATATAAAGAGTGTTGAAAAAGCACTGATTTCCTTGGGAGAAGAAGCTGTTATGACAAGAGATAAAGAAGTGATTCTTGGGGCAGATAAAGTAATTCTTCCGGGAGTAGGTGCATTTGGAGATGCTATGGAAAAAATCAGAGGTTATGGTCTTGAAGAAGTAATAAAAGAGGTAATTGATAAAGGTACTCCTTTTTTAGGTATTTGCTTAGGACTTCATCTTTTATTTGAAGAAAGCGAAGAAACTCCGGGAGTAAAAGGTCTTGGGATTTTAAAGGGTAAAGTAATAAAGATACCTGAGGATCAGGGACTTAAGGTGCCTCAGATAGGCTGGAATTCACTTAAGTTTCCTAATAAAGGAAAGCTGTTTAAAGGGATAAAAGAAGACTCTTATGTCTATTTTGTTCATTCTTATTATCTTAAGGCAGAGGATGAGAGCATTGTCACAGCTACTACTGATTATGTTGTAAATGTACATGCTTCCGTTGAAAAAGATAATGTTTTTGCATGTCAGTTCCACCCTGAAAAGAGTTCAGAAGTTGGACTTGCAATACTTAAGAATTTCATTGAATTATAAGAAAGGTAGAGTTGTTGAAATGTTTACAAAGAGAATAATCCCATGTCTTGATGTTAATAATGGACGTGTTGTTAAAGGTGTTAATTTTGTTAATCTTATAGATGCAGGTGATCCGGTTGAAATAGCAGCTGCATACGATAAGGCTGGAGCTGATGAGGTGGTTTTTCTGGATATTACAGCTTCCTCTGATAACCGTGCTACAAAGATTGATATGGTCAGAAGAGTAGCAGAAAAGGTATTTATTCCTTTTACAGTTGGAGGAGGAATTCGTACAGTAGATGATTTCAAGGCTATTTTGCGTGAGGGTGCTGACAAGGTTGCAGTAAACAGTGCAGCAATAATGAATCCCAATCTTATCAGTGAAGCAGCAGACAAGTTTGGAAGTCAGTGTGTTGTTGTTGCTATTGATGCCAAAAGACGTGCTGATGGTTCAGGCTGGAATATTTTCAAAAACGGTGGAAGAGTTGATATGGGAATCGATGCTGTAGAATGGGCAATGAAGGCTGACAGGCTTGGTGCAGGTGAAATCCTTCTTACAAGTATGGATTGTGATGGTACCAAAAACGGTTATGATATAGAGCTTACCAAAATGGTGTCAGAAAATGTTTCAATACCGGTTATAGCTTCAGGCGGAGCAGGAAAATTAGAGCATTTTTATGATGCACTTGATGAGGGAAAGGCTGATGCTGCATTGGCGGCTTCGCTTTTCCATTTTAAAGAGCTGGAAATAAGAGAGGTTAAGGAATATCTTCGCAATCGGGGTGTTTCTGTAAGGCTTTAATATTACAATATATGGATAGACGGAAAGGTAATTAAATATGTCAATGATTAGTAATGATTGGCTTGATTCTATAGAAGATGAATTTAAAAAGCCATATTATAAAGAGTTATACACATTTGTAAGAGAAGAGTACAGTAAAACAGTTATTTATCCACCATCAGATGAGATATTTAATGCATTTCACTTTACACCGCTTAGCAAGGTTAAGGTGCTTTTGCTCGGACAGGATCCATATCATGGAGAAAATCAGGCGCATGGATTAAGTTTTTCTGTACCACAATCTCAAAGAGAAATACCACCCTCATTGCAGAATATATATAAAGAACTAAGTGATGATATAGGATGTTATATTCCAAACAACGGATATTTGAAGAAATGGGCAGATCAGGGTGTTCTGCTTTTGAATACTGTTTTGACTGTAAGAGCGCATAATGCCAATTCACATAAGGGGCATGGATGGGAACAGTTTACGGATGCAGTTATTCAGGCAGTAAATGCACAGGACAGACCAATAGTATATATGCTTTGGGGAAAGCCTGCACAGACTAAAATATCGATGTTAAATAATCCAAAACATTTGGTGCTTAAAGCTCCTCATCCAAGTCCATTATCTGCATACAGAGGTTTTTTTGGCTGCAAACATTTCAGCCAGGCAAATGAGTTTCTTGAATCAAATGGTGTTGCTCCAATCGATTGGCAGATAGAAAATATATAGTTTGGAGAAAGCGTTGAATAGAGAAAAGAGATATATTGTTTTTTTAATTTTTGTTTTATATTTGGCTATATTACTAAAATATACGGTTTTCAGAGTAGGCTGGAACAGTGGCAGCTTTTTTAGTGGAAGATTTAATTTTGAACTTATGTCTTCATATCAACTTCTTATAAGTCATAAGGCATGGTCAAGAGTGATTTATCTTTTCGGAGGAAATATAATAGGATTTATTCCTTTCGGAATATATATTAGAGGAGTCTGTAAGTGGAAAATAATAACTGTTACATTTGTAGGGTTTTTGTTTTCAGTATTTATAGAACTTATGCAGTTTGTTTTAGGTACAGGAATTACGGAAACAGATGATCTTATACTCAATACTGCAGGTGTATTTTTGGGGGCATGTATATCAAAAATGTCTGGAAAATAATTTTTTTTTACGTTATAAGAAATTGCGACAGTGTAGTGTGAAAAAATCGGATGCGCTGGCATCCGATTTTTTCATACATATGTGTATTGACTTTTACCAAATCGGATAGTATATTGTACATAAAGGGTAGTACTAAAAAGAACTACTAATATAAAACAGAGAGGAAAAAGATAAAATGAGTATAAGAATAGGTATCTTAGGTTATGGAAATCTCGGCAGAGGTGTTGAGTGTGCAATAAAGCAGAATGATGATATGGAGCTTGTAGCTGTATTTACAAGAAGAACACCGGAAACAGTGAGTATTCTTACACAGACAGCAAAGGTATATTCTGTTGATGAATTAATAAACAAAAAGGATGAGATAGATGTACTTATTCTTTGCGGAGGAAGTGCAACAGACTTACCTGCTCAGACTCCTGAATATGCTAAATATTTCAATGTAATCGATAGCTTTGATACACATGCAAGAATACCTGAGCATTTTGCAAATGTTGATAAGGCTGCAAAGGAAGCTGGTAAGATTGGTATTATTTCAGTAGGCTGGGATCCGGGAATGTTCTCACTCAACAGAGTATATGCAAATGCAATTCTTACTTATGGAAAGGATTATACATTCTGGGGAAAAGGTGTAAGTCAGGGACATTCAGATGCAATTCGCAGAATTGATGGTGTTGCAGATGCAAGACAATACACAGTACCGGTTGAAGAAGCATTACAGCAGGTAAGAAGTGGTGCAACTCCTGAGCTTACTACAAGACAGAAACATACAAGAGAGTGTTATGTAGTAGCTAAAGAAGGTGCAGATCTTGCCCGTATCGAAAAAGAAATTAAAGAAATGCCTAATTACTTTGCAGATTATGATACAACTGTAAACTTTATTTCACAGGAAGAGTTAAACGAGAAACATTCAGGAATACCTCATGGTGGATTAGTGATTCGCAGTGGTAAGACAGGCTGGAATGGTGAGAATCAGCATATAATTGAGTACAGCTTAAAGCTTGATTCAAATCCGGAGTTTACTTCATGTGTTCTTGTAGCTTATGCAAGAGCTGCTTACAGAATGAGCAAAGAAGGACAGTCAGGCTGCAAAACTGTATTAGATGTTGCACCTGCATATCTTTGCAAACAGAGCGGAGAAGAATTACGTAAGCATATGTTATAAATTTTTTGAAGCATAAAAAAATGGGCATCCTGGTTAATAGGGTGCTCTTTTAAAAATAAAATAGTTACGTTATGGTTTTTAAATTAAGGGGCATTATTTTGTCATGGAAGAAAATACCTTAATAAGTAAATTAATGAAATTTGGACTTACAAGACAGGCGGCATCTATATATTTGTGTCTTTTGAGCAATAATGAGATATCCGGTTATGAGGTTTCAAAGATAACAGGTATATCACGTTCAAATGTATATAGTGCACTGGCGGGTCTTGTTGATGATGGTGCTGCGTACTTGCTGGAAGGAACTACCAACAAATATGTTGCAGTAGACATTGAAGATTTCTGTCAGAACAAGATAAGACATCTGATGGAGACAAAAAAAGAACTGATACAGGAAATCCCAAAGATGAGCGTAAACTCAGAAGGGTATATAACCATAAAAGGACACAGACATATAGTTGATAAGATTCATTCTATGTTTGAACATGTTGAATATAGAATATATATATCCATACCTTCTAAATATATCGAGGAATTCAGAACTGATTTTGAAATGCTGTTAAGGGAAGGAAAAAAGGTAGTTATATTAACCGACAATCCTTTAAAGAAGGATATAGATGGATGTGTTATCTATATTACCGGAAAAGAGGATGAGCAGTTAAAATTTATAGTTGATTCATCTTATGTATTAACCGGTGATATGTGTGGATTGGCAGCAGATACATGTCTTTATTGTGGTCAGAAGAATTTTGTAAAGGTTTTTAAGGATTCGTTAAGCAATGAGATTAAGTTAATAGAGCTTATGAATAAAGAAAAAAATTAACGAGAAAGGAAAGGTTATGAACATGAAAGAAGCGTTTGTTACAAAAGAGCAAATTGAAGAGATAGTAAAAAAATATCCTACACCATTTCATATTTATGATGAAAAGGGTATAAGGGAGAATGCAAAGGCATTAAAGGAAGCTTTTGCCTGGAACAAGGGATTTAAAGAGTTTTTTGCTGTTAAGGCAACTCCGAATCCATTTCTTATAAATATTCTGCGTGAATACGGTTGCGGATGTGACTGTTCTTCTATGACAGAGCTTATGCTCAGCAATGCTATGGGAGTTGAAGGAAAGGACATAATGTTCTCTTCAAATGATACTCCTGCATGTGAATTTGAATATGCCAATAAAATTGGTGCTACAATAAACCTTGATGATTTTACTCATATTGAATTTCTTGAGAAAACAATAGGTAAATTACCGGAAACTATTTCATGCAGATATAATCCCGGTGGAGTATTCAAAATCAGTACAGATATCATGGATAATCCTGGTGATGCAAAATATGGATTTACAACTGAACAGCTCTTTGAAGGATTTAAGATTCTTAAGGAAAAAGGCGTAAAGAATTTTGGTATACATTCTTTCCTTGCAAGTAATACAGTGACTAATGAATATTATCCTACCCTTGCTAAAACTCTTTTTGAAGTAGCAGTAAAATTAAAAGAGGAAACAGGTGTAAATATCAAATTTATCAATCTTTCCGGTGGTATTGGAGTTCCATACAGACCTGAGCAGGAAAAAAATGATATTGCAGTTATAGGCGAAGGTGTACGTAAGGTATATGAAGAGGTACTTGTACCTGCCGGAATGGGTGATGTTGCTATTTATACGGAGCTTGGACGTTTCATGATGGCTCCTTATGGACATCTCGTTACACAGGTAATACATGAAAAGCATACTCACAAAGAGTATCTTGGTGTAGATGCATGTGCAGTTAACCTTATGAGACCTGCAATGTATGGTGCATATCATCACATTACAGTTCTTGGCAAAGAGAATGAGCCATGTGACCACAAATATGATGTTACAGGTTCTCTTTGCGAGAATAATGACAAATTCGCAATAGACAGAATGTTGCCAAAGGTTGATATAGGTGATTATATCGCTATTCATGATACAGGTGCACATGGTTTTGCAATGGGTTATAATTACAATGGTAAGCTTAAATCAGCAGAGCTTTTATTAAAAGAGGATGGAAGCGTAGAGTTAATCAGACGTGCAGAAACTCCAAAGGATTATTTTGCAACATTTGATTGCTTTGATATCTATAATAAATTTGAATTTTAAAATATTTTTGATTTAAATGGAGCATAGGTTTTCTGTGTTCCATTTTTTTGTGTAATAGGAAACAATTATAATTGTTAAAAACTCGGGTTTTCATTATGAAAACATCTCGCGGAATATAACCTGTGTAAAGTAACTGAAATAACACAAAAATCTTTACAAGTAATAGAAATATTGACAAAACAGCATAAAATATTGTAAAATTAACGTAAAATATTTATATATTTTGTAATAAAATGGCACTGCTAATTAAGTTTACTGAATATCATAAGTATATATTTGGTTTTTGAAGGGTGTAAGGGTAATATATGGTTAGTAAAAATACAATTCTAATTGTTGATGATGAAGAAGTAATAAAAAAGGCATTGATGGATGTGTTGGATAAAGACTATGATGTCATAAGTGCTGCAAACGGAAAAGAGGCTTTGGATACTCTTGAAGAGCGACATGGGGACATTGCTCTTATTGTACTTGATCTTATAATGCCCATAATGGATGGCTTTGAATTTCTTGCAGAATTTAGAAAGAATGATGCATATGACAATATTCCTATAATTGTTGCAACTTCAAATAATGACGATGATTCAGAACTTAAATGTCTTGAATATGGTGTATGGGATTTTGTCATGAAGCCTTATAACCCATTGCTGTTGCAGTTTCGTATAAAAAATGCAATGGACAAGAGCAGAATGATAATGGCTGAAAAGGACAGCGTTACAGGGCTCTATACAAAAGTAAAATTTTATCGTGAAGTACGTCAGCTGCTTGACGAAGAACCGGATCAGACCTTTGCATTTATGCGATTTGATATAGATCGTTTCAAGATGATAAACAATTTTTATGGAATAAAGGAAGGCGACAAAATATTAAAAAGTATAGCAAAGGAGCTTCGCCGCATAGCTACTGCTTTTGACAAGATATTGTTTGGCCGTCTTGAAAATGATGTATTTGCCATTTGTCTGCCTTATAAAGAAGAAAACATTGAACTGGTGTCTAATGCACTTCAGTTACATGTGAAGAAGGTTAATAAAGATTATAATATTAAGGTATCCTGTGGGGTTTATGTTATTACTGACAGAAATATGGATGTTTCTGAAATGTATGACAGGGCTTTTCTGGCTGCCAAAAATTGTAAGGGTAAATATGTTCAGACAGTCTCATATTATGATGAAAGCATGATTGAAAGCATGCGTAAGGAACAGTCTATAATAAATGAGGTTAACAGAGCGATAGAGGAAGAGCAGTTTGTGGTATATCTTCAGCCTAAAATAAACCTTGTCACAGAACGTTCCTATGGCGCTGAAGCACTTGTCAGATGGAAGCATCCTGAGAGAGGAATGATTTCGCCGGGCGAGTTTATTCCTGTCTATGAAAAAAATGGTATAATCGGAAGACTTGATCAGTATATGTGGCGTCATGTCTGCATGCTTCTCAGAAAATGGATGGATGAGGGAATTGAACCTAATCCTGTTTCGGTAAATGTATCAAGAGTGAACATATATAATCCTCATCTGATTAAAATTCTTAAAAATCTAATAACTGAATTTAAAATTCCGGCACATCTGCTCAATTTGGAGATTACAGAGAGTGCATTTATGGAAGATCAGGACTTGATTATGAAGAAAATGAGTGAGCTTCATAAGCTTGGTTTTAAGATAATGATGGATGATTTTGGAAGCGGATATTCTTCACTTAATATTCTTAAGGATATGGAGGTAGATTATCTCAAGGTAGATATGAAGTTTCTGCAACAGGATCAAGGCTTTAATGGCAAGGGCGAAAAGGTATTGACTTCTGTGATAAGAATGGCTAAGTGGCTGAATATGCCTTCTATTGTTGAGGGGGTTGAAACACTCAGTCAGGTTGATTTCTTAAAGTGTATTGGAGCAGAATATGCACAGGGATTTTATTTTGCAAAGCCGATGCCTGTTGAAGAATATGAAAAATTTGTAGCTAAGGAAAGGGAGAATAAATGTGTTTCTCCTGTTTCTGAAAATGAAGTTATAGTAAATGAATTATGGAATACACGTTCAAATGTAAGTTTGCTGTTTGATATACTGGATACACCTATTGCAATCTACGAATATAGAAAAAGCAAGGTAGAATTGCTAAGGACAAATAAAAAGTATGATGAAGTTATAAACTTTGATGAAGACATTGATGATGAGGAGTACAAAAGACGTTTATCAGAACAGATAGATTTACTTATGGATGCATTTGAGACAATAGATAAGGGAGATATACCAAATCCAATAGAATATGAACTCACAGAAGATGTATGGTATCAGATTACGGTTAAGCTTATGGGAAGACGTTCTGACACAAACATAATGATGGTTACTTTTACAAATATCAGTCAGTACAAATAGTGATTAAAATATATCAATTATTGTAATAATTGAAAAAAATAGAAAAAAATGTAAAATTCCTATAAAGTAATAGATAATTCAACCGATATATATATTGTAAGCGAGATAATGACTCGTTTATGCTAATAAAGCAATTACAGTATGGTATGTTTCTTTGCAACCCCAGAGAGAATACCGGATATACTGATAATTGAAATAGAAAAGCATTTTAGCTTTCATTACAAAACTCCCAAAAATAATCCTAAAAAAATAAGAGACCTTGAGTCTCTTATTTTTTTGAATAAGATTTTTTGAGCTTCTTATCTTCATACATAAACTTATCAGCACGGTTATAGGTATCCTCTAATGATTTATCTGTTTCCGGGTCATATACGGCTGTACCATATGCAATCTGCATTTTAAAGCCTTTGTTTTCTCTGTTAAAAGAGTCAATACTTGATTCAAGCATGGCAAGATAATAAACGATATCTATATTAGAGGAATTATCTATAATAACTACAAATTCATCGCCACCAACACGATAGCAGCTGCCGATATTGGCAAATATTTCAGATATTATTCTGGCAGAACCTGATATATACTTGTCTCCTGAACTATGACCATAGTTATCATTTATATGTTTCAGATTGTTAAGGTCAAAATCTATGATTGCAATATCGTCAGGCTTCTGACTGAATTCTTCAAATTCGTTGTTAAAGCAGGTACGGTTTTTCATACCTGTCATCTGGTCTGTAAATGCCAGCTGCCGGTATTCTCTGGCCTGACGTCCCTTTTTCATAAGGTCGATAGACTCCCATGTAGAAGAAATACCAAGTACTATTATATATAACAGGAAGCCAATACGGCCAAATACATTATTGTCGTCGGCTCCATTATAAAAAGAAATAAGATCCAGTATAAGACAAAATGCACATATCATAAGACAGATAATATGTATTTTTACATTCAGTGATTTTGAAGTGTCATGTATATTTATGAATGAATCATACAACACAATAAAAGCAATGAAAATGATCATAATGTGTGTTGACCATAAAGTACTTGATAAATCCAATAATCCCGTAACCTGCATTAGGACGCAGAAGATAATCTGAATGACATCTGCTACAAAAAAGTAGTTCCAGACTTTGTTGTTGTCATTATAATATGATTTAATAAATATAGCATATGGCATTGGCAGCAGCATAAGCGATAAAAACGAAATATATGAAGTAACAATATTATTTCTTAATATCAAAAAAGAGAGATTGCATTCGTTTATTGACCATATAGATAAAAGTATTGAAAATATACCTAATACTACAAGTTTATTATTTATATCAGTTTTGCTACGGACAATAATAAAGTATATCGTCATACACAAGCCGATAAAGAATATAATTACGCATATAATAAATGAAAAAATACTTGAATCAAATATATGTGATGTAAGTGAAATAACATTTCCGACATAAATAGGCTTGTTGAATCGGGAATGAGACCTGTAGGGCGAGGTAATGACTATTTTTATACTATTTATGTCTTTTTTTAATTCCACAAAGTGCCAGGCATATCCGGGAGATTTACCAAAAGGATTATTGTCTGCAGTCGGGTATTTATATATAAGGTTTTCATTTTCAAATATTTCAACAGCCTGATGTACTGAATTAAATGAAAGGATATTTCCAATTTTAGGATCAATTTTAACTGTAAAAATCAAGGTAGATGAATTATGAGTATAGTGAGTCTCGTAATCATTTATTTCTATTAAATTGTATAAATCCTGTTGTCGGCATTGACTGTTTTTTATGTCTGACAAGAAAATATACATAAGTAATGCGCCAATAAAGCAGTTTATCAATAAATATGTATATAAGACTGATTTTCTGACATTGAACTTCATTGTTATCAAACCTTTCAAAGTTACATTAGTGTTTTGTTATTTTTTGATTAAATATTTGTATAGTCATAAATACTTTTAATTATAAGTAAAAGAAAAAATTTATATTTTATTATAACATAATTTGTTGGGGAATACTATAAAATATCAGACAATATATAAATAAATGCTTTCAACACTTTAAAAATAAAAATAAATTTGCTTGCAATAAGCGCAATAAAGAAGGATAATAAAAGGTAAGTATGTAAAATACAACAGAAGAGATTAGAGAGGCGTACATATATGATATGGAATGAAGCCAGAGAGTGTATTAGCAGAGATGAACTGATGGAACTTCAGGGAAGATGTTTGGTAAAACTGGTAAATACAATGTATTACAATGTTGAATATTATAGAAAAAAGATGCAGAAGGAAGGTCTGGAACCGGGAGATATTAAAGGAATTGATGATCTTTATAAGCTTCCATTTACAACTCAGGAAGACTTAAGAAACAATTCTCCATATAATATACTGGCGGTTCCGAAATCAGAGATAATAAGATATCAGGCTACCAGTGAAACTACCGGAGAAGGAAAAATGGTAGGATATACCCGCAATGATATAGAGATATGGAGCGAATGTGTTGCAAGATGTATTTATATGGCAGGACTCAACCGCAATGATACAATTCAGGTAGCGTACAATTATGGACTTTTTACAGGTGGCATAGGTGCTCATTACGGAGTAGAAAAGGTTGGTGCATCGGTAGTGCCTATATCGCTGTGTAACACTAATAAAATGCTTAAGCTTATGCAGAATTTGGAGGTGACAGGAATAATGTGTACTCCTTCATATCTGATGCATGTATCGGATGAAATTGCCGGCTGTGGAGACAAAATAAAGCTGAAGGTGGCTATCTGTGGTTCAGAATCATGGCCAGATGAGATGAGAGTCGAAATAGAAAATAAACTGGGAATTAAGGCATTTGATATATATGGTATGACCGAAATTGCAGGACCGGGTGTTGCAGGTGACTGTGAATATCATGCAGGAATGCATATACAGGAAGATTTCTTTATATCAGAAGTGATAGATACAGAAACTCTTGAAAAAGTTCCTGATGGTGTTGAAGGAGAACTTGTATTTACAACTCTCTTAAAAGAAGGTACTCCACTTATCAGATACAGGTCTAATGATATTTCGAGTATTACACATGAAAAATGTCAGTGTGGAAGAACTTTTGCAAGAATTGATAAACCATATAGAAAAACAGATGATATGTTTGTTGTCAGAGGAGTAAGTGTATACCCACAAAAGATTGCTGCTGCATTTGATAAGATTGAATATGAAAATGTAAGATTTATGCTTAAAGCAGAGCGTATAAAGGGTATTGATGAGCTTAAACTTTTAATTGAATTTGAAAGAGATTATAACTTTGCTGAACACAAAGATATTGAGAGCCTCTTTGAAGACGCAAAAACGGCAATAAAAAAATCAGCAGGAGTTATACCTCAAATAGAGGTTGTTCCTGCAGGAAGCATTAAGCTGGGAAGTAATAAAAAAATAGTAGTAATAGATTCAAGAAAATATAATTAATAATAACCATTCTTAAATAAACTGAAAATTAAACACATATAATTTATAGTTCTAAAAATATAGTCAAAACCCCTTCGATGTGTTACAATATTGTAGAATGAATGTAACTATTTAAAACCACAAATAAAATATCTTTATGTGAGGTTGATTTTATGGGTATGTTGGAAGATTTAACACAGATGGGGGCAGATGTAGAGTCTGCTGTTAAAAGAATTCGTGGAGATGCCGAATTGTATCAGGAGTTAGTAATAGATTCTATTGAATACATAAAGGAATATGAGGTGCTGTCATTTTTAGATAATGGTGATATTGAACAGGCATGTTCTAATGCACATGCATTAAAGGGGGTTATGGGCAATCTTGGAATAACACCATTGTTTAAACTGTATTCAGATATAAACATGCTTTTGAAGGCTGATAAAGTAGATGAAGCCAGAGAAAGAATGAGTGAGGCAGAGCATATACAGGAAGAATTCATTAAATGTATAGAAAAATATATGTAAATTATTAATGTAGTAACGGGATGGCTGTGTTGTGTATGGAAGAAAGTCAAAAAAACGAATTTATTATTAAGTTGGCAAGACAGTTTTATGAAGATTGTGTTGCAGTGTATTTGTTGGATAATGAAGAGAGTGTATATGAGACACTTAAGAGTGAAAAATATTTTGAGGATATTGTACCTGATAAGGGAAGTCTTAAGAGTCTGTACAGAATGATATTATTTAATGACACTGAAGGTAAGGAGAATGCTAATTCAAAATATGCAGTCTTTACTGATGAGAGTCTGTTCAGGAGAAACAGATATCAGGGAAGTCTTACGTTAAATATACATAATGAAAAGAAAAACTTTGAAATTAATATAATAAAGATTGATGACAGACTTTCAGGAATGATTCTGAGAAGCATAGATGAAAAGTCGAACAATGACGTGATTGAGAAGGAAAAAATGGATGCCATACAGGATTCATTGTTATTTTCCATGATAGTCGATCTGAAGGAAGATGAATGTATCAGTGCCAATACTACAGAGGCAAACTCTGACAGACAGGATTATGTGAATATTAAGTATTCAGATTGGAGACTGCAGATTGTAAATATGTTTCTTCCTGATGACAAAAATATGTTTTTACATATGTCTTCACCTGAATATATTATGGATATGCTTGACAAACATAAGAGTTTCAAGATTGAGCTTGAGATGATCAATATGCAGGGCGAGTATATATGGGTTCGTCTAATGTTTTCACGGATGAAGGGATACAGCCGTGAGAATCCAAGAGTTGTATATACCGTTCGTGATATAGACCAGGAGATGAAACGGCTTCTCAATCAGGCCAATATTATCAAGGCAGTTGAAGAACAGAATGAAAAGCTTAAGACTTCAGATAAAGCAAAGAGTGTATTTATCTCAAATATGTCTCATGAAATAAGAACACCTATTAATGCTGTTCTTGGCATGAACGAAATGATAATAAGAGAAACTACAGATGAAAAGATTCGCTCGTATGCATATGATATAAAGAATGCAAGCAAGATATTGCTTAGCATAATAAATGATATTCTTGATTTTTCCAAGATTGAGTCAGGTAAAATGGAAATCGTACCTGTAGAATATGATATTGTTTCACTTGTAAATGATGTAAAAAATCTTATATCAGTTAAATTAAAAGAAAAGTCTCTTGAGCTGATATTAAATATAAGTCCTGATATTCCAAGGAAGCTGTATGGTGATGAGATAAGAATAACACAAATACTTATAAATCTTATGACAAATGCAATAAAATATACTGAAAAGGGTACGATTACTCTTGTGATGGATAGTCAGAAGCTATCGGATGACCGGATAGGCTTAAAGGTTCGTGTGCAGGATACAGGTATAGGTATCAGAAAAGAAGATATGGAAAAGCTTTTCTCAGAATTTCAGCGATTGGATGAGAGAAGAAACCGAAATATTGAGGGTACTGGTCTTGGAATGAGTATTGTGCTCAGGCTTTTGGAACAGATGGACAGTAAGTTGGAGGTAGAGAGCATATATGGGGAAGGCAGTACATTCTATTTTACTTTACCGCAGAGAGTGGTTGATGCAACACCTATTGGCAGATTTGATGACAGACATGATGAAAATGCAACAAGAGTTCAAAACAGCCAAAATGTTTTGAAGGCTTCAAAGGCAAAGATACTGGTAGTGGATGATAACAGAGTAAATCTTAAAGTGGTAAAGGCTTTGTTAAAAACCACAGGTATTGAGATTGATCTTGCAGATAGTGGAAAAAAATGTTTGGAGATGCTTCCACAAAAGCCATATCATTTAGTGTTGTTAGATCATTTTATGCCCAATATGGATGGAATTGAAACCCTTCAAAAAATACGTGAAATGGGTGGTTTCTATAGCACACTTCCGGTGATAGCACTCACTGCAAATGTAGTTTCAGGTGCTAAGGATAACTATGTCAGTCTTGGATTTACAGATTTTCTTGAAAAACCTATTAATGTGGATAAGATGGAAGATGCTCTTAGAAATTATCTTCCAAAGGAGTGTTTTGATTAAATGATATTTAGATGGTAGTGTATATTGCACTACCATTTTTTAGTTATAGGAAATTGCGACAGTATTTCTGATATTTCAAAATAAACAGAAAATATTCAAAAATATTGTAAAGTAAACCAAAATAGTATACAATAACATAAAGAAACTAAAAATAATAATAATAATGTGTAATATTATTGTTTAGAAAGGGTGACAATAGTGAAAAGAAAGTTTTTATCAACATTAGTGGCGGTAACTATGTTTGCGACTGTATTTAGTGGATGTAGTGGAAAAGATGCTTCACAAAATACAGATAATGCAGAAGTGACAGAAAATACTAATGAAGAATCATCGCAGGCACAAGAATTACAATCCGGTAAAGTGGATTTAAGATTGTGGATTGATGAGGGTTCGGTACCTAATACACAAAAGATGATAGACAGCTTCAAACAACAATATGCCGGTCAGGCGGATTTAAATATTGCAATAGAAACTGTTGAGATATCACAGGTAAGAGAATTTTTACTGGGCGATATTAATAATGGACCTGATGTTTATGTCTTTGTAGATGACCAGTTGAGCCCTTTAGTTTCATCAGGTGCAATTGATATTGTACCTAATGCAAGTGAGATTGCTGCTGCAAACCTGACTGAATCAGTAGAGGCTGCCACATTATTAGGCAATATGTATGCTTATCCTATGACAGCAGACAATGGATATTTTTTGTATTATAACAAAAATTATCTTTCAGAGAGTGATGTTCAGACTATGGACAGGATACTTGAGGTTGCATCAGAAAATGAGAAGAAAATGTTAATGGATATGACTTCAGGCTGGTATATGTATTCCTTCTTTGGAAATACCGGTCTTGAAATGGGGATTAACAGTGATGGACTTACCAATCACTGTAATTGGAATTCGACAGAGGGAGATATAACCGGTGCTGAAGTGGTGCAGGCTATTTTGGATATTACTACTAATCCGGGATTTATGTCTGGCTTGGATGATGAGCTTTTTGAAGGTGCAAAAAATGGTACAGTTATTGCAGGTGTAAGTGGTGTATGGGCGGCTGCCGAGCTAAAAGAGGCATGGGGAGACGGATATGCTGCATGTAAGCTTCCTACATATACCTGCGATGGTAAACAGATACAGATGTCTTCTTTTACAGGATATAAGATGGTAGGAGTTAATTATTACTCAAAGCAGAAAGCCTGGGCTCATAAGTTTGCAGACTGGATCACAAATGAGGAAAACCAGACCTTGAGATTTGCGGATAGAATGCAGGGACCGTCAAATACTAATG
Organism: Lachnospiraceae bacterium; assembly: GCA_017424235.1. GTDB lineage: Bacteria > Bacillota > Clostridia > Lachnospirales > Lachnospiraceae > COE1. The sequence continues at coordinate 17,130 of JAFPAQ010000095.1, forward strand.
CAGCTGCTTCAGAGCTTGTAAGTAAAGAGCCTGCTATCAAGGCAGTAATTGAACAGTCGCAGTTTGGTGTTCTTCAGAGAATCGGAAATAATTACTGGAAATCATGTGTTGAATTTGGAAATATTATGATAGAAGGAAATCCTTCGCAGATGCCTTTACAGGATATTATCGACAGGCTTGTTAATGGTATAATAGCAAACGCGGTTTAGTGTGAAAAGAACTTTTAAAGAATTTGAAGAAAGCATGGTTATTAGTATGAAAGAAAAAAAGAGACTTAGTATTAAAATAATTATTCTTACTCCGGTTTTTATTCTGGGTATAGTTGCCATTTTGTCAAATGTGATGGCATTAAGCAATATAAAAAGGGTTAATCGCACAGCGGTTGTTATTGCGGAAGAGGATCTGGTCAGGATATCAGAGCTTAGTGTAGTGCAGCGTGATACACAGACTATTCACCAGCTTGCGCTTTCACATATTATTGCTACAGATTTTGAAAGCATGACTGCTATTGTAGATGTAATAAGAGATAAAGAGGCTAAACTTGACGAATACCTGTTGCAACATGATTCCGAGCTTAGAAATGGAAATGAGAATTTATATAATAACATTATAAGTAATTATGAACAGTTAAAATTGCATATAGCACAGCTTCTGGCATATAGCGGTGGTGGAGAAAAACAAAATGCTTTTGCGCTTGCAAACTCAGAAATTCAATCCTGTTCAGATGCAATTCAGAATGAGATAACCAGTATGATGGATACTGCTAATTCAGATGCTGCTCAGTCAAGTGAAAAACTAAAATCAGTATACAATGTAGCAGTAATGATAAGTGTTGTAATAATAATTGCGAGTGTTGTATGTCTGTTAATAGCATTATACAGCGTATTTGCCATGGTAATCAAAAAGCTTGCTGTTACTAATAAGCAGATCCATGAGATTATTGATGGTATAGACAGAAACGAGGGTGACCTTACCAGGAGAATAAGCATACTTTCAAATGATGAGATTTCAGATCTTGGTAATGCAATAAATACATTTATTGAAAAGCTTCAGGGAATTATGAAGCTGATAATTACCAACTCACAGAGACTTGAAGTGGTAGTAAATGAGGTACAGGCAAGTATACAGACATCAAATGACAGTGCTTCTGATCTTTCTGCTGTAACTGAGGAGCTTTCAGCTACAATGCAGGAGATAGGTCATTCTGCTACGGTTATCAATCAAAATGCAGATAATGTGCGTTCAGAGGTTGAAGAGATGGCTTCTAAATCAAGCGCAATAAATGATTACTCTAAGGAAATGAAGTTAAATGCAGACGAGATGGAATATAATGCAAAGAAGAATATGCAGGAGACAAGCTCTAAGGTGCAGGAGATTTTGGAAGTGCTTAACAGTGCGATTGAAGAGAGTAAGAGTGTTGAACAGGTAAATGGTCTTACTAATGATATTCTTAATATTTCAAGTCAGACTAACCTTCTTGCACTCAATGCCTCTATTGAAGCTGCACGAGCAGGTGAGGCTGGTAAGGGATTTGCAGTAGTTGCTGATGAGATCAGACAGCTGGCAGATTCAAGCCGTGCGACAGCAAATCGTATTCAGGAAATCAATGGAGTTGTAATCAATGCTGTTTCTAATCTTGCAGGAAATGCCAACAATCTTGTCGAATATATGAATGAGTCGATTTTACCGGAATTTCAGAATTTTGTTGAGAGTGGAGAGCAGTACAGAGATAAGGCTACATATATTGAAAATGTAATGAATGAATTTACAGAAAAGACTGATGCATTAAAGACTGCTTTTGATGAGATAGCGGTTTCGATTGGTACGATTACAGATGCAATTGATGAAGGTGCAAAGGGTGTTACCGGTGCAGCTGATAGTACACAGGTTCTTGTTGAGGATATGGAGCATATTGGAAACAAGATGGATGAAAACCAGCAGATAGCAGCCTCATTACAAAAAGAGACAGATATATTTAAGAATTTCTAGATATCAAAAATGGGTGTTTATACGACACCCATTTTTGATATGCTTGAAAATAGTAGTACATTTTGATAGACTGAAATTGATAAATTGGTGTGTTGTGGAGGAAGAAATGATTACAGGTGAGTTGCGAAATAAAGTGGATAAAATATGGGAAACATTTTGGACTGGTGGAATAACTAATCCACTTGATGTAATAGAACAATTTACATATCTTTTGTTTATCAAACAGTTGGATGATGTAGAAACAACAAAGGAAAATGAAGCTAATTTTTTGGGAATTCCTTTTGAATCGATGTTTCCGGAGGATTGTCAAAAGTACAGATGGAGTAAGTTTAAAAATCTTGGTTCTGCTGAAGAAATGTATGATGTTGTTTTAAATGGTGTATTTCCTTTTATAAAAAATCTTCATCAGGATGGAGACTCAGCTTATGCTAAATATATGGGTGATGCAATATTCAAAATCCCGACTCCGTCTATGCTTACCAAAATTGTTGATAGTATAGATGGACTTGAATTAGGTGAAGCTGATACAAAGGGAGATTTATATGAATATCTGTTGTCAAGGGTTGCAACAGCAGGCACAAATGGTCAGTTTAGAACACCAAGACATATAATTAAGATGATGGTTAATCTGGTTAAACCAACACCGGAAGACATTATCATTGATCCTGCGATGGGAAGTGCTGGTTTTTTAATTGAAGCACAGCAGTATTTGAGAGAAAATCATGCAGATATGTTTCTAAATGCAGGTCTTAGAGAGCATTTTAATAATAATATGTTCTATGGAAATGATATGGACAGAACCATGCTTCGTATTGGTGCTATGAATATGTTATTACATGGTGTAGACAATCCAAATATTTCATACAGGGATAGTTTGTCAGAGCAGAATATAGATACTGAGAAATATACATTAGTTCTTGCAAATCCACCATTTAAAGGAAGTCTTGATTATGAAGCAGTTTCATCAGACTTATTAAAGATTACCAAGACAAAGAAAACAGAACTTTTATTCCTTGCATTGTTCTTAAGAATATTGAAAAAGGGTGGAAGGGCTGCTGTTATTGTTCCGGATGGAGTATTGTTTGGCAGCAGTAATGCTCACAAGCAGATTAGAAAAGAAATACTTGATAATAATAAGCTTGACGCAGTTATTTCCATGCCGAGTGGAGTATTTAAGCCTTATGCGGGAGTTTCAACAGCTATTCTTATATTTACCAAGACTGGTAGTGGTGGAACTGACAAAGTCTGGTTCTATGATATGAAGGCAGATGGATTCAGCCTTGACGATAAGCGTCAGGAAATTTCAGAAAATGATATTCCTGATATTATTGAAAGATTCAATAATTTTGAAGCTGAGGCAGAGAGAAAAAGAACGCAGCAGAGCTTCTTTGTCCCGGTTGAAGAAATTGTATCGAATGATTATGACCTTTCAATCAATAAATATAAGGAAGTTGAGTATGAGGCTGTTGAATATGAGCCAACAGAGGTTATATTTGAGAAAATAGAAGAGATAGAAACTCAGATTCAGCAGGAATTGGCTGAGTTGAAGAAGTTGCTTTGTGACAGTTAGTTTGTTATTTAGTTATTAACGGACGGGAATGATAGTTAATTTGTTATTTAGTTGATAACGGACGGAAACCGCAGATTACATTCCTCGGACTGACGAAGATTGCGAATGGGAATTTCCTAATATGGTGCCGAAAGCTTTTGAGGAAGTACGAAGCCGGCTCGAGTCGGCTTCCATGCCGACAGCGCGCCTAAATTTGCATCCATGCAAATTTGCTTCTGTATATAGCAGCACCATATAAGGTAATTCACCATTCTCCATCACGCAGTCTACGGAATGTAATCAGTCGTTTCCTGAGTAGTGGAGTTTAACATATAAAAAATATAGTTAAGAATAATTTGGATTTGTAGGGATGATAAATGAAGTATAAACTAAAAGATATTTTTGATTTACAGATGGGAAAAACTCCATCCAGAAATAATTCTGAGTATTGGAATTCTGAAGATTATAAGTGGATTTCTATTGCAGATTTATCGAAGACTGGAAAGTATATCTCGGATACAAAAGAATATTTGTCAGAGAGTGCTGTAGAGGAGAGTGGAATAAAGGTAATTCCTGCTAATACTGTTGTGATGAGTTTCAAATTATCAATTGGGAAAACTGCTATCACAGCAGAGGATATGTATTCCAATGAAGCAATAATGGCATTTCATGATAAGCATGTTGTAGATGTTCTTCCTGAGTATATATTCTATATGTTTAAGTATAGAAACTGGGATGAAGGCAGCAATAAGGCTGTTATGGGAAAAACTCTTAATAAGGCTACATTATCAGAGGTTGAGATTGAGATTTGCCCTATCGAGGAACAGAGAGAAATTGTTAATATTCTTGATAAGATGATGTCTATTCTTAATGGTAGAGAAAATGAATTATCCTTATTAGATGACCTTATCAAAGCCCGATTTGTCGAACTCTTTGGAAATCCAGTTCTTAACGATAAGGGATGGGAACAAAAGTCTTTAGGCGAGATTTCTTCAAAGATTGGTTCTGGAGCTACTCCAAGAGGTGGTAAAGAAGCATACCAAGAAGATGGCATTACACTTATTCGTAGCATGAATGTTTATAATGGTCAGTTTGAGTACAAAGATTTGGCTCATATATCTGATGAACAAGCCGAAAAATTGGATAATGTTACTATTGAGGAAAATGATGTATTACTGAATATTACAGGTGCTTCTGTTGCTCGTTCCTGTGTTGTTCCAAGCGAAATATTACCAGCAAGAGTAAATCAGCATGTGTGTATTATAAGATGTAAGGATTGCATCATTCCTGAGTTTTTAAATAAACTTTTGATAGATGATAATTATCAATATTTGTTATGGAGTATAGCAGGTTCAGGTGCAACACGTGAGGCAATTACAAAGCAGCAAGTTGAAAACTTGCAGATAATTTTGCCTCCTTTAGAACTTCAAAATCGGTTCGCCGACTTCGTCCACCAAGTCGACAAATCAAAAGTTGCCGTTCAAAAAGCTCTTGATGAGACGCAACTTTTGTTTGATTCGCTAATGCAAGAGTATTTTGGATAAGGGAGGGGAAAAATTTGGCTATTATGACGGTATATCATG
>JAFPAQ010000096.1 GCA_017424235.1 Lachnospiraceae bacterium
AAACGATATCCGCTGTTTAATTTTTTACGTTATAGAAAATTGCGACAGTGTAAAGCATTTAATCAAAAAGCGCAGCTTTTTGTAATCGGATGCGCTGGCATCCGATTTTTTTACGTTATAGAAAATTGCGACAGTGTAAAGCATTTAATCAAAAAGCGCAGCTTTTTGTAATCGGATGCGCTGGCATCCGATTTTTTTACTAACTGATGCATATACAGGTATACATAAAGTTGCAGGGTATGCATTATTTACAAAAAATGTAAAATACATCTAAGGCATATAGGTGTGATGTCATTGATTTGGGTGTATATTATTGTAAAATTATACATATATAAATACGATACGATGTGCAATTTTACGAGGACATAACTTGGGAAACTGACGCCGCCAAAAACGTGGTTGACAAATGAAAGATACTAACGTAATATTTTTACGAGTGAAGATATTATTACACAGACACACTTTCCTAGTACATAAGAAGAAAGGCATGGAGATTATATGTCCAATGTGATGCAGGTAAAATTCTTAGGTAGCTTTAGTATTAAAGTTAACGATTGTATACTTGACGAAAGTACTCTGTGTTCTAAAATGCTTACTAAATTGCTGGTATATATTCTGGCAAATCATGACAGGTGTGTCACAAATACTGAGCTTATTCAGTATCTTTGGTCTGATAGTCAGATTGACAGTCCCAAGGCCGCATTAAAAAACCTGATGTGTCGTTTAAGAAATATTTTGAATAAAAGCTTTGGAATCAGGGATTGCATTAATTCTTCAAGAGGAAGCTACAGATGGAGTGAAAAGTATCAGCTTGACATTGATACTGAGAACTTTGAAGCAGCGTATAATGAGCTTAGAAGAGATTTGTCCAATTCAAGGTATGATATCAAGAGCAGTGAAGAGCAAAGACTTGCAAAGCTTAGAGCTGCCGCTGATATGTACAATTCAAAATTTCTTATTCAAAGTGATGTGTTTAAGAGTGATCTGATAAAGAGCGATATGAATGATGATAAGGTTTATTTCTTTATTACGCATATAAATCTTTATCATTCAATGTATATGCATCTTGTGGAAGAACTGTATCAGATATATTGGGAAAGAAAAGATTATATCAGTGTTGAAGATGTGTGTAATCGTGCACTTTTGATTGATGAAAGGGACGAGCACATTAATATAGTCAAGATAAGAGCTCTTATAAAGCAGGGCAAAAAAGAGATTGCATATCAGTATTATAATATGCTTGAGAAGCGTCTCAAAGGCAGCAATGATATACATGATGAAATGCTTTTAAAAAGCATAAAAAACGAGCTTGAGCATGGTGAGCTGCCTAATATCATAACTGTACAATCGATACAGAAGGATATAGATTCCGCTCAGGATATGAAGGGAGCTTTTCAGTGTACCTTTGAAGAATTTAAATCTATCTGTGTATTACAAAAGCTAAAAAACAGACGAAGCCGTGCGGAAAGCTATTTTGTGCTGATAACCGTTGATTCGGCTCATATACAGGCTGCAGAGGATGAAAATGTATTACAGTTTTCAATCCGGTATGCAATTGAAGGGCTTCTGGGATTACTGAAGCGGTTTTTAAGAGAATGCGATGTGGTGTCCAGATGCAGTGACCGACAGTATGTGGTACTATTAAATGAATGCAGTTATTCAAATGCTCTTATAATAGCAGCCAGGATAAAGAAACAGTATTATCAGTATATTGGAAACAGGTTTGCAGAAATAAAGATAGATGTAAGCAGGATTTCCAGTGAGAATGAGGAGTGATTTTAGTGACATGAAGTCACTGATCATATATTTGTAACAATTTTTTTTAAAAAGCAATATCACACTAAAATATGGGAGGAGTATATAATGAAGAAGAGAATTATGGCATTTTTATGCGCAGCACTTGTAACAATCAGCTCTTCAATGACTGTATTTGCAGCAAGCCCATCAGCAGATGCACTTATTGCACCAAGAATTGACTTGTCAATTCAGTCAGAGAACGCTTTAATCACACCAATCGAAATATTAAAGAAAATCATTTCAGTTAATGATGTAAAGGAAGATTTCGAATTAGGTGTACTTGAGGCAATTCAGGAATGCGTAGGTACAGATATCAGAGTTCTTGGAGTAAGAACAATCAAGAATATCGACAAAAAAGCAGGTAAAGTGATAACAAGACCAACTGCATTTTCTATCTTAGGTATTACATCAGCAGACAACGTAAAGATTCTTGCTTATAACGAAGCACTTAGTACATGGGAGTTCCTTCCTGTAGCAGTACTTGATGGAGAAGTTTATACAGTTATGGATGGACACAGCCACTGTGTATTCATGGTTGACGGACAGCTTCCTGAAGAAGCAAGATTTAAGGCTCCAAAGACAGAGCAGAACATCGGAAACTTCCTTGCAGCTTCTACAGCTTCAGAGGAACTTAACGGTGGTAAGGATGCTTCTACAGCAATCGAGCTTTCAGCAGATGTACTTGATGCACCATTTACAGCAGATACAGATATGACATTGATCATGGTTGCAGCAGCAGCATTTGCAGTAGTTATGGCAGGAACAGGCAAAAAGCTTATCGCTTGCGAAAACTAATCAGACATCTCAAGGGTTACCCCGGAGGATTACTTTATAAAATATATTATTAATGTGTGATTTTGCTATATCCCCTCAGCCAAAAGCTGGGGGGTATGCTTTATATTGTAAGGAAAAAACATGAAAAAGGAATTTGAAGAAAAAGACAGCACAACAGATACAGCAGAAGAAAAAAAGAAAGAAGCAGAGCTTGAGAGGGAAGTAAACGGCAATTTAAGAAAAAAAAGTGGTGTGTCACATGAAGAAAACCATCATCATTCGCACAGTGGACATAGACACAGACATCACAGAAACAGAAAGCCAAAAAGAAAGAACTTTGCACTTGAGATTGCCATAATAATAGTAGTATGTATACTGATACTTGCACTTATGGGACTTGCCACATTTGCAATAATCAGATACATAGGCGGCAAAAATCTGGCACAGAATGCTACCACTCAGGCACCTGTAATGGTAAAGGATGAGGAGCCGGAGGCCGAGCCTGAGTCAGAAATTGAGCTTAAAGAGGGCGAAATACTGCATAATGGAAAAATCTACAGGTACAATTCAGATATCCGTACATTTGCAATAATGGGAATTGATACGGAGAGCACAGTTGAAGAGCTTATAAAGGAAGAGCTTGGCGGACAGTCAGATATGAATATGCTGGTTGTATTAAATCCACATATCAAAAAGCTGCAGATCATAACCATAAACCGAAATACAATGACTGATATACAAAGATATGCTGTAGATGGTACATACATTGATACAGTTCCCGGTCAGATAACTCTTCAGCATGCCTATGGCACAGGTGGAACTGACAGCTGTGAAAAGATGGTATCAGCCATAGACAACGTAATGTATATGATACCTATTCATGGATATTTTGCCATGAACATGGGTGCTATCACAAAGCTAAATGACGCAGTAGGCGGTGTTACACTCACTGCTATTGAGGATGTTGTTCACAAGGGAACAGAAATACATAAGGGTGACAAGGTAAACCTGCTTGGAAAGGATGCCTTCTGGTATACAAAATACAGGGATTTCAGAATCGCAGGTACAGCGGATAAACGACTTGAGAGACAAAAGCAGTATCTCGCAGCTTTTCTAAACAAGACAAAGGATATGGTAAAAAATGACCTTTCACTGCCTGTAAGCCTTTATCAGATAGTTGCAGAATATTCTGTAACGGATTTAACCCCTGACAAAATGACATATCTTGCTTCGGAAGCAGTAAATTATACCTTTGACATGGATAATATATATGATCTTCCGGGGAAGACAGTTCCTGATGCCAACAATGTGCATGAAGAATTTCATGTAGATGAAGAGGCACTGTATGATATGATAGTTGAGATTTTTTATGAACCTGTGGAATAATTCGTTTGGGAAAGGCAGGAGAGTGTTATGGATAAAAAGAAAATATTGTTAACGATATTGATAGTTGCGACAGTCGGTTTTATTTGCTGTGTGGGCATAGTAGTATATTACTATGGTTCTCTGAATAAGCAGCAAAACGAGTATGAAAAGCTTGCCGAACAGGCAAAACAGACAGCAGAAGTAAGTACCGAAAAAGCCGATGAAGATGTTGCAAAAGAATATGTGTCACCTATAGATTTTGATATGCTCTGTAATGAAAAAAATGATGACATCTATGCATGGATAAAAGTAGAAGGAACAAAGATAGATTATCCTGTATTGCAGCATCCAAAGGATAATACTTACTATGTGATTCATAATATTGATGACAGCTATGGATATCCGGGATGTATATTTACAGAGCTTTATAATAATAAGGATTTTGAGGATCCCCTCACTGCGATGTATGGTCATTACATGAAGGACGGAAGCATGTTTGCAGGACTCCACAATTTTATGGATAAGGACTTTTTTGACAAGCACGGAAGGATCACTGTCTATACTCCTGAAAAGGAGATGGAATATGAGGTATTTGCGGCATTTATGACAGACAATAACCGTATTACAGTGTGGTATGATTTTGACAATGAGGATACAATGACACATTATCTGGAGGAAGTGTATAGTAAGGAGCAGAATGACACAGACCATATAAAGACAGATATTAAGGTAAATGCCGGGGATAAAATACTTGCACTTGAGACATGTGTTGATGAGGGTAAGGATTTCAGATATCTGGTGCTGGCAGTAAGAAAATAGTTTAGGAGAAAATAATTTATTTAAAAAAATAATTGTTAAAAACTGATAATAATGATACAATTGTTATTATAAAATGTATTTTTGGAAGCTTTTATATATGATTTTTGAGATATATGCTATAAAGTCTCTGAAAGAACATTACATAAATATATTAAAAGGGGAATTAAGGGTGTTTGGAACATCCGGAAAAGAGAGGTTATTGGTATGGATAAGAAGAGGATATGGAAAAAAATCTTGACCGGCGTAGTTATAGCATCAATGTATGCAGGAATAGTTGGCGTACATCTTTACAGAAACAATTTGGATCGTGATATGGTCATTGTAGAGGAAAGCTGGGAGGACGAGGACGTTCCATTAGCTGAACAGCCGGGGGGAATTGACAGCACAGCCATATTGACAGAGACACTTGCATATGTACCTGCTAACATAACAACACGTATGGTAAATGACGGATGGGTATTTAATATTACAAATGAAGACCTGTCAAACAAATATTTTGCAGGTAAGTATAGAAATGTAATGGCAGTAACGGACAGCCGTATAAAGACCATATGGCTTTATAACACAGAAAGAGCAATTCGAAGCTCTGCAATCCACGAGATGGGACATTACATAGACTATGTGCTTGGTTATGCTGACCGTACATCACAGTTTCAGGCGATATATCAGGCTGAAAAAGCTGTTTTTGTGGTAGAAGGTGGAAGCGCTTCTCAGGCGAAATCAAGCTCACTTGAATACTTTGCTGAGGCATTTCAGGAAGCAATCCTGCATCCGGCAAGCTTACAGCAGTGTGCACCACAGACTTATGCATATATGCAGGCATTAATTGCGAATTTTTAATAATTGTTAATTAGAAAACCGCTAACTTTTTAAGGTAGAGCGGTTTTTTTAATGTCTATTTTGTAATCTAAATAACGTTACAGTACACACATAGTGTGCACTGCAACACATTATGCACACAAATTAAGCAAAAGCTTAATTTGGCGCATTAAAAAACTCGGGTTTTCATTCTGAAAACACCTCGCGGAATATAACCTGTGTACAGTAACTAAATAACTTCTATGTAAAAAACTTTACATAGAAGTTATTTGACATTATAAAAACTTCTATGTAAAATATTTTACATAGAAGTTTTTGGAGGATCAATATATGAATTTTATGATAGAACAGGACATAGAAAGTGTATTGGAAATTACAGGTTACACAATAGAAGAATTGGCTGATAATTTAGGAGTGAGCAGAATAACGGTAAGTAACTGGGTTAATAATAAGAATAATATATCAGAAAAACATATGCATGAATTTTATGAGTATGTTTTTAAAAAAGGAATTCGTTTAAATAAAATTAAAGAGCAGTTTTATAAGGAGGATATGGTAAAAGACAATGAAGTCCTTCTTTTTCATGGAGCCAAAACAATGATAGAAGGAAGTCTCAGGCTTGATTGTAACAAGAGGATTAATGATTTTGGAAATGGATTTTATTGTGGAGAAAGCCTGGAGCAGTCTGCCATGTTTGTTGCTACACACAGAAATTCTTCTTTATATATGTTAAAATTTGAACCATCAGATTTAAGATGTAGGGAGTTTAATGTAAATAGAGAGTGGATGTTAATGATTGCCTATTACAGAGGAAGACTTGATGAATATGCTGATACGGAAATAATAAAGCAATTGATTAAAGCAAACGATGGAATCGATTACATTATTGCACCAATTGCTGATAATAGAATGTTTGAAATTATAGACAGTTTTATTGATGGAGAGATAACAGATGTTCAGTGTCAGCATTGTTTATCTGCTACAAATCTTGGAAAGCAGTATGTATTTGTAAGTCAAAAAGCATTAGATAATATAGTTCTTCTTGAAAGATGCTATTTGGCTGATTCAGAGAAGGAATTTTATTTGAATACAAGACAAGAGAGTTTTAAAATGAATATGGATAAGGTCAAGCTTGCAAGGAAACAATACAGAAATCAAGGTGAGTATATTGAGGAGATTTTGCAATGAAAAAAATGGATTCTTTAGGTTTAAAAATGTGCAGCTATCAGGCAAATTTGTTCGAATTGTCAAAAGACAGTGTGGACTGTAGTTCTAAGATTTTTATACGCAGATTTATGAATTCAAAGCTTGCTAAACGAATGGATAGTGTAGGATTTATGTTTGATTCATTATCTATACAGGATGCAATTAACGAGCTGGAAGCGCAGTATGGTCCAAGCTCTTATGGAATAGAGAAATTTAACGTAGAAGAGTTACACTGGATTGGATATATATATCGATATTGGGCTTATGTCAGTGGAAAATCCAGCAAACAAATTTATAAAATTGTCAAGCCGGAGCAATTAAGGAAATTGTATTTTCCATATCATTCATTAGATCCGCTTCAGGCAATAGATAGAATTATGGAAGAAATCCAACCTCAGATAAATGAACAAATTGATGATATTTCAAGAGGGGTTATTGCATTGCGAAAGGTTCGAAATAAGACTACCTGTTAATTTGATTAATACGTTCACAATAACAATGTAGTTAAGTTTTATATATCTTAGAAATTATGTAAACTGCATAATTATTTAGCCTGCTACAATGCATAAAAGAGCATTTATTATATATAATGCACAACGCTATGATACTATGGTACTATATGTAAATCTAAATGGTAACAAACTGGTAACACGTGGAATAAATTGTTAAGATTATGTAAAAAATGTTATTTAACCTATAAAAATGACTGTAACATTTTGCGAATTTGACAAATTGACAATTTAATGGATATATCCGTATAATAGCAAATATAAGAGCCTATAATTAAGCTAAATTAGGTCGATTATGATTAGAAAAAAGAGCAGAGCGATTATTGTGATTGAGGTTAAAGATGAATATAGGAGGTTTTGTTGATATACACTGCCACATTCTGCCGGGAGTAGATGATGGGGCAAGGGATATTGAGAAAGCAAAGCTAATGCTGAGGCAGGCAGCAGAGGATGGCATAACAGATATAGTAGCCACTCCTCATAACAAGTCCGGCAGGCATAACGCAGACAAGAAGACCTGTCAGGAGCTTATCAGTGAATTGGACGGCTGGCTTAAGGAAAATAAAATTCCTATAAATCTTTATCTGGGCAACGAGATATTATACAGACATGGCATAGATGATCTGCTTGAGGCACAAGAGGCGTGCACACTTGCAGATTCTTTTTATGTCCTGACGGAATTCTCACCAAAGGATGACTATGGATACATAAGGTCAGGTGTGCAGGAAATAGTGCTTGCAGGATATTCACCGGTTATAGCCCATGTAGAGAGATATGATGCGATAGCATGTAATAAAGGAGCAGACAGGCTTGAAGAGCTCATAGAGCTGGGAGCCTATATACAGGTAAATGCAGCTTCTATAGGAGGCACGGCAGGCTTCTTTGAGAAACGAAGAGTGCTTAAATGGATAAAAAGCGGTCTGGTAGACATCGTTGCAACTGATGGACATGGCACGAACAGTCGGCCGGTAAAAATATCAGAAAGCGCAAAGATAGTGAAAAGTAAATGCGGAGAGGATATTGCAGAAATGATATACCATACAAATCCACAAAGCATATTACAGAATAAATTAATATATCGTTAAAAAATGGGATTCGATATGTCTTAAGATGTATCGGGGAAAGGAAAAGAACAATGGATAACAATCAGGCTATGAACCATGAAGATGAGATTGAAATAGATGTGATAGCTATTTTGATGGATTTATGGCGAAAACTTCCACTTATAATAGTAGTAGGCATTATAACTGCCGCTCTTGGCTTTGGATACAGCAGCTTTAAGCTTGTTCCCATGTATCAGTCAAGTACTTCCATGTATGTGCTTCCAAGAACTACTGATGTGACAACACTTACAGCAACTGATATTCAGATAGGTTCATTACTTACAAGTGATTATGCGGAGATAATAAAGAGCCGTAACGTATTAGAAAAAGTAATTGAAAAGCTCGAACTGAATATGAGCACAGGAGCACTGGCAGCAGAGATTTCCGTAAATATTCCTGAACAGACACGAATGGTATATATAACAGTTAAGGACTCAAGTCCTGTAAATGCCATGAAGATAGCAGATGCGGTCAGAGAGATATCATCAGAGGTAATACGCGATTCGATGAATATAGAGGCAGTCAATGTAGTGGATACAGCCAATCTGCCAACAGGCAAATGTTCACCATCAATACCAAAATACACAATGCTTGGCGGTATAGCAGGAATATTCCTTATGTGTGCCTTCTTTGTAATCAGATTTATCTTAAATGATTCCATCAGAACTCCTGAGGATATAGAGAAATCACTTGGACTCAGTGTACTTGCAGTAGTACCTTCCAATCCAAATATTAAAAAGTCTAAAAAGAACAAAAAATAAGTTGGGAAAGGGTTGGACAGATATATGAAAAAGATAACTTTTAAAAACGTAGAACCACTTGATTTTAGAACTAAAGAAGCATATAAGACACTGCGAAGCAACATAGGCTTCTGTGGCAGTGATGTTAAGGTAATAGCAGTAACAAGTACAGTACCAAATGAAGGAAAGAGTAATGTATCCCTTCACCTGGCAATGTCAATGGCTGAGGCAGGCTACAAGGTGTGCTTCGTGGATGCAGACCTTCGTAAATCAGTGCTTGTAGGAAAATACAAGGTAGGTCAGGTAAAGGACGGACTTACCAACTATCTGTCAGGACTCCTTGAGCTTAGTGAGTGCATGTGTGAGACAGATGACGAAAATCTTTACTGTATTTTCTCAGGTCCCGTACCACCTAATCCATGTGAGTTGCTTGGAAACAAGAAGTTTACTGCAATGCTTGAATATATGAAAAAGAATTTTGACTATGTGGTAGTTGATACGCCACCACTTGGAAGTGTTATCGACTCAGCTGTGGTTTCACAGTCCTGCGACGGGGCAGTTATTGTTATAGAGCACAATGGAGTGAGCCGCAGACAGATAAAGAAGACCAAGGAACAGCTTGAAAAGTCAGGCTGCCGCATACTTGGTGCAGTACTTAACAAGGTCGATATGAAGGCCGGAGGGTATTATAACAATTACTATAATAAATATTATGGTGATTATTACGCAAAGAATGAATAGCAAAGAACTTATTAATGATTGCTTTGGGAGAGCATGAAGTATATAAGAAAGAAAGGGATTACATTATGAAGAAGTTATTTGACAGGAATGCTCTTAGCATTGCCATGCTTGGGCAGAAGAGAGTACCTTCAAGAGAGGGTGGAGTTGAAGTCGTAGTTGAAGAGCTTGCAGTCAGGATGGCTAAAAGCGGACATGATGTTACCTGCTATAACCGTAAGGGTGAGCATGTAAGCGGTAAAGAGTTTGGTGACAACATCGTAGTAAAGGAATACAAGGGAGTACATATCGCTACAGTACCTACAATTGACAAGAAGGGACTTGCAGCAATGTCTTCATCAGCATTTGCA
The DNA here is from genome assembly GCA_017424235.1 of Lachnospiraceae bacterium. GTDB lineage: Bacteria > Bacillota > Clostridia > Lachnospirales > Lachnospiraceae > COE1. The sequence continues at coordinate 10,221 of JAFPAQ010000096.1, forward strand.
GCACTCAGATGTGCATTCAGCAAGCATGATATCATTCATTTCCATGCTGAGGGTCCATGTGCAATGCTCTGGCTTCCAAAGCTTTTGGGAAAGAAATGTGTTGCAACAATACACGGACTTGACCATCAGAGAGCAAAATGGGGCAAGTTTGCAAGCAGCTACATAATGGCAGGCGAGAAATGTGCAGTTAAGTACGCTGATGAGATCATAGTACTCAGCAAGGGTGTACAGGATTATTTCAAAGAAAAGTATGACAGAGATACAATCCTTATACCAAACGGTGTAAACAGACCTGAGATAAAAGAAGCGGACCTTATCAAGGAAAAATTTGGACTTGAGAAGGACAGCTACATACTTTTCCTCGGACGCATCGTGCCGGAGAAGGGACTTAGATATCTTGTAGAAGCCTACAAGCAGACATTTACAGACAAAAAGCTCGTTATCGCAGGTGGTGCATCTGATACAGATACCTTCTACAGCGAATTAAAAGAGCTTGCCGCTGATGATGACAGAATCATCTTTACAGGCTTTGTACAGGGACAGCTTATGGAAGAGCTTTACAGCAATGCTTATGTTTACACACTTCCTTCTGACCTTGAGGGAATGCCACTTAGTCTCTTAGAGGCAATGAGCTATGGTAACTGCTGTCTTACATCTGATATACCTGAGTGTGCAGATGTAATGGAGGATAAGGGTGTTACATTCTACAAGAGTGACGTAAAGGATCTTGCAGAAACTATCCAGTATCTTTGCATGAATCCACAGGTAGTAGCAAAATATAAGGCTGAGGCTGCTGACTATATCTGCAACAGATTTAGCTGGGATGACATCGCCTGTGAGACAGTAAATCTCTACAATGCAGTACTTGCAGAGGATGAAGCTACAGAGATTTCATTTAATATGTCAGAGACAACTACCGGACCGGTAAGACTTGTAAATGGACATTTGGAGAGTACAGCAGTATAATTGATATAAATTTGACACGAGATAATTACATAATAAGGACTAGATAAGAATGACATAATTAATAATTAAGGGTTCCAGAGTAATGTAAATAATACAAGAGAAGGGGAAAAAGACACCGGGTTTTACTTGTTATATTGGAGTTACTCTGGAATTTTTGTGCGTTTTAT
>JAFPAQ010000097.1 GCA_017424235.1 Lachnospiraceae bacterium
ATGATCACACCTAAAATAGAGCAGAAAAAGGTAGATCAGATTTTCTCATGTTTAGATGAAACTGTAGTAGTTCACAGAAAGAATTCTATTGAAGAATAAAAAAATCGGATGCGTTGGCATCCGATTTTTTTATCTTTATTTTAGTTTTTACTTAAAGTACTTAACTCCTGATTCGAATATCTTCATATCCTGCTCACCATAGATATTCATTGCGACAGCATCGCCTCTACGCTCTACATGAGCCATCTTACCAAGACATCTTCCATCCGGTGATGTAATACCTTCGATTGAAGCATAAGAACCATTTACGTTCCACTCTTCATCCATAGAAATATTTCCGTTAAAGTCACAGTACTGAGTTGCTACCTGTCCATTAGCAAAGAGTTTATCAATCCACTCCTTAGGTGCTACGAAACGTCCCTCACCGTGTGAAGCCGGTGTAACGTATGTGTTACCAAGCTCAGCTAACTGTAACCAAGGTGATTTATTTGTAACAACCTTTGTGTAAACCATCTTTGAAATGTGGCGGTTGATTGTGTTGTATGTAAGTGTAGGAGAATCCTCTTTCTGACCTACAATCTCACCATATGGTACAAGACCTAACTTGATTATAGCCTGGAAACCATTACAGATACCTAATGCAAGACCATCTCTTTCATTAAGAAGCTTGTTAACTGCTTCCTTAATCTTTGCATTCTGGAATGCTGTAGCAAAGAACTTAGCACTTCCGTCCGGTTCGTCACCTGCTGAGAAGCCACCTGGGAACATAATAATCTGAGCCTGTGAAATAGCCTTCTCAAATTCATCAACAGATTCTCTGATATCAGAAGCTGACATATTTCTAAATACCTTTGTCACTACATTTGCACCTGCATTCTCAAATGCCTTTGTAGAGTCATATTCACAGTTTGTTCCCGGGAATACAGGAATAAATACTGTAGGTTTTGCAACCTTATTCTTGCAGATATAAATATCCTTTGTATCATAAAGCTTTGTCTCTATTGGATCTGTAGCCTTAACTGCCTTTGTAGGGAATACCTTCTCAAGCTTGCTTGTCCATGCCTTGACAGCTTCATCCATAGTAACTGTTGTATCTTTGTATATAAATCCTGCATTTTCTGCAAGTACTTTACCAACTACTCTGTAAGCAACACCACTTCCCTTAAGTGCCTCCATCTTATCTGCTGCTACTTCTGCGATAATGCTTCCCATGCCATTTGTGAAGAGGTCTTTTGCTTCAAGCTCTGATGCAAATTCAACACCCATCTTGTTACCAAATGCCATCTTTGCAGCTGATGCGACAATACCCTTTGAATCAAGTGCATAAGCAGCTACAACTGTTCTGTCAGCGATAAGTTTTGCAATGTCACCATAAAGTTTCATTACTTCATCATACTTAGGAAGTGCATACTCATCCTTTGGAATATCAAATACTACAAGAGTATCTCCTTCATTCTTTAACTCCGGTGTGATGATATCCTGCTTCTTAGCTACATCTACTGCAAATGATACAAGTGTTGGTGGTACGTCTATTTCATTGAATGTACCTGACATAGAGTCTTTACCACCAATTGAAGGAAGACCATATTTCATCTGTGCATCATAAGCACCAAGAAGTGCTGAGAATGGCTGACTCCAGCGAGAAGCCTCTTCTGTCATACGTCTGAAGTACTCCTGGAAGGTAAATCTGATTTTTGAATAATCTCCACCTGCTGCAACAATCTTAGCCATTGACTCTGTAACAGCATATACAGCACCATGATATGGACTCCAGCTTGATAAATATGGATCAAAACCATGCGCCATCATTGTAACTATATCTGTCTTTCCTTTTAATACAGGAAGCTTAGCTACCATAGCCTGTGTCTCTGTAAGCTGATATTTTCCACCATAAGGCATGAACACTGAACCTGCACCGATTGATGCGTCAAACATCTCAACAAGTCCCTTCTGTGAACATACATTAAGATCATTAAGAGTAGCTGTAACAGCCTCTTTGATATCTCCATTATTTAATGCTGCTTCAACCTTATCTATAGCAATCTTTTCAAAATAGTTATCTTCTTTTACAGGAGTGTCAACATATACACCAGTCTCCTGATGAGCACCGTTTGTATCAAGGAAAGCTCTTGAGATATCAACAACCTTCTTGCCTCTCCATTTAAGAACAAGTCTTGGTTCTTCTGTAACTACAGCAACCTTAACAGCCTCAAGATTTTCCTCTGCTGCAAATTTGAGGAACTGATCTACATCCTTAGGGTCTACTACAACTGCCATTCTCTCCTGAGATTCTGAAATAGCAAGCTCTGTGCCATCAAGACCGGCATACTTCTTTGGAACCATATCCATATCTACTACAAGACCCGGAGCAAGCTCACCGATAGCAACTGAAACTCCGCCTGCACCAAAGTCATTACATTTCTTAATTATCTTACTAACTTCAGGTCTGCGGAATAATCTCTGAAGTTTACGCTCTGTTGGCGCATTACCCTTCTGAACCTCTGCACCACAGGTTGTAAGGGATGCTGTTGTGTGAACCTTTGAAGAACCTGTTGCTCCACCGCAGCCATCACGTCCTGTACGTCCACCAAGAAGGATGATAATATCATCAGGATCTGAATTTTCTCTGATTACATTTGCTCTTGGAGCTGCACCAAGAACTGCACCAATCTCCATTCTCTTTGCAACATAATCAGGATGATATACTTCTTTTACAAATCCGGTTGCAAGTCCAATCTGGTTACCATATGATGAATATCCGCTTGCTGCACCACGAACAAGCTTCTTCTGTGATAATTTACCCTTTAATGTATCTTCAACAGGTACTGTAGGATCTGCTGCACCTGTAACACGCATAGCCTGATATACATATGTACGTCCTGACAATGGATCTCTGATAGCTCCTCCAAGACATGTAGCAGCACCACCAAATGGCTCAATTTCTGTTGGATGGTTATGTGTCTCATTCTTGAAGTTTACAAGCCACTCTTCTGTGATAACACCATTTCCGTCTTCTTTGTCTATTTCTACAGGAACAACGATTGAGCAGGCATTAATCTCGTCTGACTCCTCCATATCCTCTAATTTGCCATCTTTTCTAAGCTTTCTCATAGCCATAAGAGCTAAGTCCATCAGACATACATACTTATCCTTTCTGCCGGCAAATATCTCTTCTCTTGTAGCAAGATAGTTCTCATATGTAGTCTTGATTGGTGTTGTATAATAGCCGTCTTCAAAGGTAACATCCTTTAACTCAGTAGAGAAGGTTGTATGACGGCAATGGTCTGACCAGTATGTATCAAGCACTCTGATTTCTGTTACTGTAGGATTTCTATGCTCTTCATTTTTGAAGTAATTCTGAATATGCTGGAAATCTTTGAAGGTCATGGCAAGTCCTAAAGAATCATAGAGCTCTTTAAGCTTGTCCTCTGCCATATCATTAAATCCATCATATGTAGCAACATCTTCAGGTTCTTCAAACTCTGTAACAAGAGTCTCTGGTTTAACCATATCTGTCTCTCTTGAATCTACAGGGTTTATACAATATGCCTTTATCTTATCAAACTCACTATCGGAAATCTTACCAATGAGAAGATATGTAGTAGCAGTTTTGATAATTGGCTGTTCATCTTCCTTAAGGAACTGAACGCACTGCACTGCTGAGTCTGCTCTCTGGTCAAACTGACCCGGAAGGTATTCAACAGAGAAACATCTGCTGTCTGCAGGCATCTCAAAATTCTCTAAATATAAATCATCAACCGGTGGTTCTGAAAATACACTCTTGCATGCCTTTTCAAAAGTCTCGTCTGAAATATTCTCAACATCATAACGGATGAAAATTCTTACCTTTTCAAGTCCGTTAATCTTGAGATACCCTTTTAATTCTTCTTCAAGCTCTCTTGCTTTTACAGCAAATGAATCTTTCTTTTCCACATAGATACGCTTTACTTTTCCCATTTAATGAGTCCTCCATATGTATTTTCATATATCATTGTATTTTATAAGTGTTTAATATTAACTGTTTACAACCTTTATTCTGCGAGGTGCAACACCTAATCACACTATCAATTCCATTATAACGGATTTACTGTTTTTTTCAACCAATAAAGCAAAAAAATCGAATGCAAAAGCAAACTGCTTTACACATTCGATTTTTACTTTATTCAAGAACTAATCCAACTGTTCCAAGAATATATTCAATTTCTTTGTCTATGTCTTTAGAAGAAATACCTATAGTCTGTGCCTGTATCTTCATTCCTTCTATTGTGTGTAATATATGTACAGCCGCCTGAGCAGGATTCTCACATACCATCCATTCCTGTTCAACACCTTCAGATATAAGCTTCTCCAAGGCACTTACTTCATTCTCAAATTTATTCTTAAACAAATCATTTTCTTCTGATCTATTTAAAAACATATACTCATAAACTGCAACTGAAAGGTTATCATTTTTCTTTAATATATCATTTTTCTGTGCACTAAGATACAAAAGCATATTTTCACCCGGAGTTGAATTCTTTGCTCTGTCAGATTCTAATATATCTGAAATATTATCATTTTCCTCCTCCAGTACAGCTTGAAATAATTCTTTTGTATTTGAAAAATAAAGGTACAGACCACCTCTGCTTATTTCACATGCCTGAACAATATCTTTCATGGTAACAGTTTTATAACCATTTGTGTGAAATACCTCTCTTGCTTTCTCTATAATATATTTTCTTTTTTGTGATGATTTATCTCCCATTTCCATACTCCCGTTTTTGCGTTTTAATTACCATTCTCTTTATATTATACCAATGGTTTATGTATTTCCATAAGTTCTTTCAATTTTAATACTAACAGCTTGTATACACCATTCTGGATTCCTTCAGCCCATACAGCCCCCTTTACATCTCCTCGAATGACGTATTTTGACAAAATGTCACCCAGCACTTTCATATCCTGCAATGTACAGGCACTGATAACTCTTTTTTCGTCCTCTGCTGTTTTTATATTATATCTCGAAAAAGTATACACATAATTTCGATCAATAAAGCATGTGGTTTTTGCTTCCTTGATAAAACCAAGCAATGTAGAATCATAAACCGGCACTGACATGGATGTCTTATCTATGCCATCTCCACTGTAAATACCTGTAGTTGATTCTCCACTAACCTTTTCAAGCCAGGGAATGTATTTTATAAGCTTTCTTACATCCTCCTCATAACAAATAATAATTTCTTCTCTTGAGAGTCGTAGGTTATCCTGCATAAACAGCCACCATTCCCTTTCTTTAGTAGTCATTATCAATACAACCTGTGTATGTTAACTAATTATCATTATTTTACCATATTTTAATTATTCGGTCAAAATAATTTTATTTTATCCTGTACATAATACTTGACAGAAAATGATTTTTCCTATAACTTTTTGCGTTATAGAAGCATAAAAAATATATCTTATTAATAAATAACTTCGAGGAGAAAAACAATGAAATTTTTAATAAATTTTTTGTTAAAACCAATGTCTTTTATTCCTGCTATTCTGGTAATGCTTACAATATATTCTTTTTCTGCACAGACTAGTATGGAAAGCAGTAAAATAAGCAGTGGTTTTACTGTAAAAATCGTAAAAACTGCCGACAAAATACTTGATATAAGAATGACTACGGAACAGATTAACAGAGTGGTTGAAAGAATACATCACTTTGTCAGAAAGTTGGCTCATTTCTCTGAATATTTTCTTCTTGCAGTCTGTGTGGCACTTCCACTATATGTATATGGAATAAGAGGAATATGGCTGATACTGACAGGAAGCATATTCTGTTTTGGCTTTGCTGCTTTTGATGAAATGCACCAGTTGTTTGTGAATGGCAGATCAGGACAGATAAAAGATGTAATATTAGATAGCTCAGGAGCACTTACAGGCATAATATCTGTAAGGATATTTGGATATATTTTCAGGAAATGTATATTCGAACCTATATTAAATCGAGCAAAAAAAATATAATATTTAGCTTTTTTAACCTAATAGCTAATATAGTTGTATTTTTAGCCAATATAGTTATAGATAAATGCATTTTTTCATCGTAATATAAATATATGTTTAGCAGCAATGCTAGACTTGCTAATTAGCAATTCCGGAAGAATTCCCCTTTTACACAAACAGGAAGCCTGATTTATCAGGCTTCTTTGTTTTTTCAGATTTTTTGTTTTCCAGATTTTATGATAAGTAATTTTAATTAATAAATAGAACAGGGATATCGCTACGCGATATCCCTGTTCTATTTATTAATTAAAAGCTACTGCTCTTCCCTTTTGAGCAACTGCTATATATGTTTTTCCTTCATTGAGCTGGATTTCATTGCCAAAATCATCATAATATACTGTTGGAGTATAGTCTCCCATCTTCTTCCATGTAACATGGATGCATTTTCCTTTTGTAAAGTAATATCCATCCTCTGTTGTATCAATATTCTGAAAATACAGATATCCTTTTGCATCAAGTTTTACCCATTTTGTATTCTGAACAATAACATTTGCAAATTTTAACTGCTGGTTATTAAGACCGTCTGTCTGTGCCTTGCCATGAATTGTCTTATAATACATTCCATCTGCCGGATTGTATGTAAATGCACTCTTAGTATATGGGAATACCTTTGAGAGATTTATCGCATTTGCTGTTGCAGCTGCTGCACCGTACTGTTCAAGTGTATTAACTCCATTGCTGAAGGTAAAATGTTTCACATTGTAAAATTCAGGACGAAGCCCTGTTGAATATCCCAACTGCGCGCATGCATTGATTATTCCTGTGGCACTGGTATAAGCATTGTGAGGTGCTTTTCTGTCTGCCGTTCTGAAAAATGCGCCGGCTCCCGGTGCTCCACCACCAACTCCATACTGGTTTGTTCCTGAAATATTGTTTATATCCGGTGCTGTGATTCTGTCCTTCATATAGCAGACCCCACCAAAGTGAACTAAAATAGAATCCCACTCTGTTGCCTCCGGAATATAGTATGCTCTACAGCTTCGTACATTACCAATCTTAGAAAGTCCTGTCCAGTTATTTATAACTGCCATCTGACGGGAAATATCTCCCTCTTCCATTATCTCATAAAGAATATCTGCGTTGCTTATTCCATAAGACGGCTGTGCAATCTTATCGGTAGGCATCATTATCGCTATAGGGCGTGTTGCTGCCTGTGCGGCAGGTATCCATTCGTTGGTATATACACTTCTCACATATCCGGGATTAATTTCATCAGCATGTGCAGTCGCAATATCTACACCTGATGCCATAAACAATGTAATTGCAGCCAAACCGGCAACTGCAATTTTATTCAAATATTTTTTAATCATTTAACTATACCTCTCTCTAATTTTTCCATATTTTCTAATAACATATTTTACTCTCTGTCGCACAACATTTTCCTGAAATGGCTTCTGTATATAGTCTGCGACATCATATAAATATGCTTTTCTTATATTCTCATCATTTACATTTGAGCTTACAAGAACAACAGGTATATCTATCATACCCTTTTCCTTCATAAAATTAAGTACTGCAAAACCATCTAAAGTAGGCATAACAATATCAAGCAATATCACTGCTACAGAATCCTTATCTTTTGCCAGTTCTTCAATTGCACAGCTTCCATCACAACATTCGATAATCTCATAATCATCTTCAAAAATGCTGCCCAAAATGTATCTGTTGACAGCTTTATCATCAACAATTAATATTTTATGCCTTGTAATCCCAATATTTTCTTCACTTATCATAAGTAATTATAATAACCAGGCCTTTCTTTTACACTAACTCTTTTTTACTGCTTTTTTTATCTTAGCCTTCAACCTTTGAAGTGCATTGTCAGTTGACTTTTCATCACGTGCAAGAACTTTTGCTATCTGGGAATAACTCATTCCAGTAAGATACAGATCCAATACCTGCTTTTCAAAAGAACTCAGCTCCTTTTCTATTATAGCTTCTATTCCGGACACGTTTTCTTTATCAATAAACAATTCTTCAGGATTGGTCTCCACTTCTGATGCAAGTGCATTTATCAGTTTAACACAGTTATCCTCACAGTCTGTATCTGACATATCAGCATACAATGATATATATGAGTTAAGGGGGGCATGTTTTTCTCTCCTGGCAGCCTGAACTGCATTGTACATCTGTCTTGAGATACACAGATCCGCAAAGGTAAAAAAGCTCGCATCACGACCAATATCATAATCACGAATCGCTTTAAAAAGTCCAATCATGCCTTCCTGTATCAAGTCATCATTATCTCCACCCAGAATAAACATTGATTTAGCCTTTTTGCGAACCAGATGCTTGTACTTATCCATTATATAATCTGTTATCTGAGTTTCGCCCTGTCTAAGACGGACTATAAGCTCCTCGTCACTGACATTTTCATACATAGTTCTATTTTCCGTCCCCTTCTCTCATTATGTGAGCTAAGAAAATCTGTTTTGTCTGACAATTTCAAATGCAAGTACTCCTGCTGCCACAGAAGCATTGAGTGAATCAATATCGCCCTTCATAGGTATGGATGCCACAAAGTCACAGTTCTCTTTTACAAGTCTGCCAACACCTTCGCCTTCATTGCCTATCACAAGACCTATAGAACCCTTTAAATCCAGTTCATACATTGTAGTTCCGTCCATATCAGCACAGACAAACCACATTCCTTCTTTTTTGAGCTGCTCCATTGTCTTAACCAGATTAGTCACTCTTGCAACAGGGGTAAAATTAAGTGCTCCTGCTGAAGTTTTTGCAACTGTTGCTGTAAGTCCCACTGCCCTGTTCTTTGGTATTATCACACCATGCGCTCCTGCAAGGTTTGCAGTTCTTATAATAGCTCCAAGATTGTGTGGATCTTCTATATTGTCAAGTATGAAAACAAAAGGCTTTTCGTTTTTTTCTCTTGCAAGCTCAAGTATATCCTCAACCTCTGCATATTCATAGGCAGCAGCATAAGCTATCACACCCTGATGCTTGCCTGTTTCACTCATCTGGTCAAGTCTTTCCTTGCTTACAAATCTGACCATTGTATCATTTTTCCTGGCTTCTCTTTTAATAGTCTGTATAGGACCATCCTGCACTCCATCCTGTATGAAGAGCTTGTCTATTGGCTTACCCGAACGAAATGCTTCTATCACCGCGTTTCGTCCTTCAATGGTAAATTCCTCATATCTCATAAATAATAAACCACCTTACTTAATAAATATATTCCCAGAATCTCAAATAATATATCAATAAAAGACTCTGAGAATACATTGTAATAAAAACTATAATTCTATTTCTGTCAGTTCAATTCCCAGCTTTACGATCTCAGTAATCCTCTTTGTATCATTATTCAGGAAAAGATATCCACATAATGCTTCAAAACCTGTAGCTTTACGATAATCTGAAAGGCTTGCGTTCTTGGCGGATGAATGAATCTTGGTATTTTTACCACGTCTGTATACATCCTGTTCTTTTTGTGTGAGACTGTCATATACTGCTTCTGCAATTGCAGCCTGAGTAGACGCGCATACTATCCTGGTAGTATGCTTATGCAATGTCTGTGCTGCGCGCTGACCTTTTTCAACAATAAGTGTTCTGATTATTATCTCAAAAACTGCATCTCCAATATATGCAAGCGTAAGTGGAGAGTATGTTTTTATATCAACATCACTTTCTCCAAATGTCTCATGTATCTGACCAAGCATTGAAATATCTGAACAATCCTTTATTATGCCTTCTTCCATTTTACACCCTCACGAGTATCCTCTAATACAATACCCTTCTCCAACAATTCATTTCTAATTGCATCTGCAAGGGCAAAATCCTTTGCTTTCTTTGCTGCTTTTCTCTCTTCGATTTTAGCAAGAATATAGCTTTCAAGCTCCGCATCAACACCATTATCAGCCTCAGATGCCAAATGAGCTGTTGTAAGGTCAAGTGATAATACCTTATCAAAGCTTTCAGCAAGTGCAAACTTGGTAGCATCTGAGATATCAGCCTTAAGCATATCATACAATACTGTAATAGCCATTGATGAGTTTAAATCATCACAAAGAGCTGCTTCAAAGCGTGCTCTGTATTCGTCAAATGCAGCCTTGTCAATTTCTCCGTCCTTGTTAAGAGTACCAATCTTTTTAACAAGCTTATCATAAGCCGCACCCATGTTATCAAGAACCTCATAAGAGAATTCAAGTGGTTTACGGTAATGTGACTGTAAGCAGAAAAGTCTGTAAATAAGAGGATTATATCCTTTTGATTCCAAAAGTGATACAGTAAGAAAATCACCCTTGGATTTACTCATCTTGCCGGATTTATCATTGAGATGATGTACATGGAACCAGTAATTACACCATTTATGTCCTGTAAACGACTCACTCTGTGCTATTTCATTTGTATGATGTGGAAAAATATTATCTACACCGCCACAGTGGATATCCATATATTCACCTAAATGCTTCATACTGATACATGAACATTCAATATGCCAGCCCGGATATCCAATTCCCCATGGACTGTCCCATTTAAGCTCCTGATCATCAAACTTTGACTTTGTAAACCATAACACAAAATCACTCTTGTTTCTCTTATTCTCATCCTCATCTACATCATCACGTACACCAACGAGAAGCTCTTTTTCACTCTGACTTGAGAAAACATAATATTCCTCAAGCTTGGAAGTATCAAAATAAATATTTCCACCGCTCTCATATGCATAGCCTTTTTCCATAAGGACTTTTATCATATTGATAAATTCATCGATACAGTTAGTAGCAGGTTCTACAACATCAGGGGTTTTGATATTCAACTTTGAACAGTCGCTAAAGAAAGCATCTGTATAGAATTTTGCAATTTCCATAACAGTCTTATGCTCTCTCTTAGCTCCCTTAAGCATCTTATCCTCACCTGTATCAGCATCACTCGAAAGATGACCTACATCAGTTATGTTCATTACACGCTTAACATCATATCCCACATAACGAAGAGTTTTTTCCAGTAAATCCTCCATAATGTAGCTTCTAAGATTACCGATATGTGCAAAATGATACACTGTTGGTCCACAGGTATACATAGCTACCTTACCTTCTTCATTAGGTATGAACTGTTCTACCTTTCTTGTCAGTGTATTATAAAAGGACAATTTGTTTTCCATTTCTTATCTAAAACCTCCTGAAAAAAATATATACTAATTATTTATTACATATTTACCGCAGTATTAAGAGCAATCTCCATCATCTGTGTAAATGAATTCTGTCTTTCTTCTGCAGTAGTTTGTTTACCTGAATAAATCTCGTCAGAAATAGTGAAAATTCCCAATGCATTCTTATCAAGTCTTGCTGCATTCATATATAAAGCGGCTGCTTCCATTTCTATGCAGAGAACTCCCATATTCTTCCATGCAGTATTTGCCTTTTCTCCATTGTCAGTGTAAAAGCTGTCTGAAGATAACACATTTCCAACATGATAAACTGCTCCCACTGATTCAGCCTGTTTTATTGCTTCATTCATCAGCTTATAGCTTGCTATTGGTGCAAAGGTACCTGCAAGCTCATACTGACCGGCATAATTTGAATTAGTACAGGCACCCATTCCTATTACTATATCACGCAGTTTTACATCTTCCTGCAACGCACCGGCTGAACCTATTCTTATGATATTATCTACGCCAAAAAACTTAAAAAGCTCATATGAGTATATTCCCATGCTTGGCATACCCATTCCACTTGCCATCACACTTACTTTGTGTCCCTTATAAGTTCCTGTATAGCCCTGAACACCTCTGATATTATTAATAAGCACAGCGGCTTCAAGAAAATTTTCAGCAATAAATCTGGAACGAAGCGGATCTCCAGGCATAAGCACCGTCTTTGCAAAATCTTCTTCATTCGCACAAATATGTGGTGTTTGAATCAATGACATAAATACTACCTCCTTTTCTGCTTTTATGCGCTCTCAAAGTATATATAAGCTTTAAGAGCATAGTCTAAACATTATAACTAAATAATATACTAAACCACTGTTTTTTACAAGCTAAAAAGCGCTCTTCATCATAACGATAAAAAACGCTTTTTGTAACTAATCGTATATACTGATGTCTGGTTAAAAAGTCCCTGACTATTTACATGCACATCCGCCACATGGAGCTTCCATACCGGCAGCCGAAGCATCTATACCTATCTCACGTGGACTTGCAAGCATACATACTGCCTGTGCTGAAATACCCTGTCCCTCACCGGTAAAGCCAAGTCCCTCTTCTGTTGTAGCCTTGACATTTACCTGTGATATATCAATACCAAGTGCGCCTGCTATATTTTCACGCATCTTATCAATGTGAGGACGCATTTTAGGTGCCTGTGCAATTATGGTAGCGTCAATATTTTCAATAAAAAACATATTTTCCTCAAGAAGCTTTCCTACCTTCTCAAGCAAGATTATACTTGATATTCCTTTATAAGCAGGATCCGTATCCGGAAAATGCTTTCCTATATCTCCAAGTGCTGCTGCCCCAAGAAGTGCATCTGATATTGCATGTAAAAGAACATCTGCATCAGAATGTCCAAGCAGACCAAGCTCATATGGAATATTTACTCCTCCTATTATAAGCTCTCTATCCTTTACAAGTCTGTGTACATCATAACCCATTCCTATTCTCATTCCAAATACCATGTCCTTTCTTAATTCGCAACTCTTTATTAAACATCAGGTTTTCTTCAAATTTGCAGTGTGCAAAAACTCACGTATATGTTTTGGGGACACTAATCCCTAAACTAATGAAAGTTTATCAAATCCATCAAGAAGTTCATTTACAATATTAAAAAGTTTATCACAGTCACCTTCTCTTACACCTTCTATATTAAGTGGCATCTGAGGGTCATGAAGTGACATACGAAGAAGTAACCAGCCCTGAACATCTTCTGTGTTAAATGTGATTCTTATACCTTCATAAGAATTTGGAGCAATGTCATATCCCTTAGCCTTTGCTCTTTCTTCAAATGCAGCAAGAGCATTTTTTCCATAAGCTTTGAAATCCTCACAGTTGATTTTGAAACGATACTCTCTTTCTTCAAAGCCCTTTTCAAGCTTCTCAATAAATGAAGCAAGTGCTTTGTTCTGCTTTGCAGCCTTAGCAAGTGCGATAAGAAGCTTAACTGCCATGTAAGCACCGTCATCAAGGAAATAGTTTTCACTAAGTGCACCATGTCCTGAAGTCTCAATAGCAAGCGGAGATACGATTCCTTCTTTATTTAATCTTATAGACTCATTGATAACATTTTTGTAGCCTCTCATGAATCTGTGCTGTTTCATACCAATGCTTTCAATAAAACGTGTAAGTCTGTCACTTGTAACTGAGTCTGTAACAATAGTTCCACCAGGATAATCCTCTGCAATAATTGCTGCCATCATTGCAATAATCGCATCACGGTTAACCTCATCACCATTTGGAAGAACTGCTGACATTCTGTCAACGTCTGTATCAAAGATAATGCCAAGATCAGCCTTATTGTTAAGTACAGCAGCTTTGATTGCTGCCATAGCCTGCTTATTTTCCGGATTTGGTATATGATTAGGGAAGGTTCCGTCCGGCTCAAGGAACTGACTTCCAGTTGTATCAGCACCTAATGGATTGAGTACTTTCTCTACAAAGAAGCCACCTGCACCATTACCTGTATCTACAACAATATGAAGTCCTTCAAGTGGTTTTTCAAAATTGTCAGCCTTGATGCTGTTCTTAATCTTTTCTCTTAAGAAATCACAATATACAGATATAGAATCTGCCTTTTCAACTCCTGAAAGATCTGAATCAACTATTTCAAGTCCTGAAGCTATTTCTAATACCTTTGTGATATCATCATGCTCAAGACCACCATCTCTGTCAAAGAATTTATAGCCGTTTCTGTTAAAAGGAAGATGGCTTGCTGTAATCATAATAGAGCCATCAAATGCAAATTCATCAAATACAGTAGTCATAAACATAGATGGAGTGGAAACAAGTCCACAGTCATAAACCTTAGCACCTGTTGCAACTATTCCTTTTGCAGCTGCTGCAAAGAGACTGTCAGCTGTGATTCTTGAATCATGTCCAATACCAATTCTAAGCTCCTCAACAGCTTTTCCCTTCTTTTGAGCGAGCCATCTTACAAAGCCTCCACCAATAAGGTTTCCTGCTTCCTCTGTAAGATTGACATTTTCTCCCTCAACACCCTCACATGCAATACCTCTAATATCACTGCCATTTTGAAGTTTCATAATGTCTTTCATCATCAATACCGTTCCTTTCCTGAGCACACACACTCTAAATACGTTACTGTTCATCGGTATCTAATCAAAAATATACCCTATGTACAATAACCCAAATATCAACTAAATCTTATCATACAATGATTGAGGTGTCAAAACAACCCAATGCTGTATTGACACCTCATCATATAATCTGCATTTACATTTTATCAGTATATTTATTTCTATATAATATATAAACTATACCTAAAAATGCATTTTTTATATTTTTGTAACCTTCATTATCCGGTTATATTATTACTTTTTAGTAACAATTTTAAAGCTTACTGTTTTGCTTCCACTGTACTCACCAATGCCAATAATCTTTACTTTTGCTGTTCCCTTTTTGATATTATTTACATATGAAGTCTCATCAATTTTAAAGTCAACCCCATATTTCAATTCTTTACCGGAAACAGTTACTCTGCTCTTCTCAACGCCCTTTTTATCTTTGTAAACAAAATCATTTTCTGAAAGAGTAATTGCAGAACCTGTATACTGTTTAGAAGCAAGACTCTTAACAGATGCACTGCCTAATAATGCTCGCACTGCCTTATAGCTTACTGTCATTGTACCGGTATAATTGCCTTTACCTGTAATAGTTGCAGTTACAACATCACCTGCATTAACCTTGTCAGTCTTTGCAAGTATCTTACCATTTACAGAATACTCAATGTTCTTATCGTAATCTGTACCTGATGTAAGCTTAATTCCATTAGCATCTTTTAATACAATGTTTTTGTTTGCGAAGTTATTAGCTTTATCTTTGATTACCACATCTTTTGCACTTGCACAAACAGGTGCTTCGTTGTCACTAAAGCTCTTTGCCTGAATTGTAAAGGTCTTTGTGATTTTTCCCTTGAAACCATTCTTACCTGTAATTGTAAAGGTCGGTGCTTTCTTCTTAGCATCAGCAGTATTTACAGCTTTATTATTGCTATAAGATACTGTGTAATCTTTGCCATTTACAAGTGTATTTCCATTTACAGTAATTATGATTTCAGGCTTGCTTCCCTTTTTATCAAATTTTGCAACGAGTGTATCTTTGATATTTCCACCAAGCTTACTCTCATTCTCTTTTGCTGAAAGATTAAAAGCAATTATCTGGAAATTCTTCTTAACTGTTCCTGTATATTTGCCAATACCTTTTACTACTGCTGTAGCTGTACCAGCCTTTGTATTGTTGCTATAAGATACTGTATAATCTACATCCTTCTCAAGTACCTTTTCTGAATTATCAGCATTCTTAACTGTTACCTTTAATTCAGGCTCAACAGCAATTCCTTCATAAACAAATTTTTCAGTAATATTGCTTACATTTGAAGCTTTTAATGCAGTTGCAACAATGTTAAAGCTTACTGTCTTTGTTCCGGCATAATCATTGATACCTGTTATTTTTACAGTTGCCTTACCAACTTCGACATTATCCTTATACTCTATCTTGTAATCCTTGCCTTCAACTAATGTCTTCTTTCCATATTTTATCACAAGCTCAGGTTTGATTGCCTCTCCTGTACATATCTGATCAGCTATCTTTGATACAGTAGCCTTAGAAATCAAAGTTGCTTTTGTGATAATTACTTTTACAGTCTTTTCACCTGTAAAGTTATTCTTACCTGTTATCTTAATATCATACTTACCTGCTTCTTTATATGCATCAGCGCCTGTAGAAGGATAAGTAATTGTGTAATCAGTATTTTTCTTCAGTTCCTTACCATTGAGCAATACCTTTGGAGAAGGCTTCTGAACCTTTTTATTGTATGCAACAACAACATCATTGATTTCAAATGCCTCTGAATTTATATCAGCAGGATTGATTGTGAAATGTACTTCTTCTTTTCCTGTATATTCACCCTTATATGTAATCAATACTGTTGGAGCCTTTTTAGCATCAGCTTTTGCTACTGCTGTATTATTTGAATATTTTACAGTATAGTCTTCATTCAATACAAGTCTCTTCTTGCCAATATATACATGAACTTCCGGTTCTACTGCTTTTGATGTATAAGTAGCATCCTTAACCTTTGCAATCCAGAGTCCTTCCGGTATTACACCATCTTCAGGAATATCTGAAGGATCTACCTCCGATTCTTCAGGAACCGGTGCTTCACCTGCTTTATCAGCAAGTGTAACTGTACCAAATACTCCCGGTTTTGACCAACCCTGTCCTGATACATCGTACCAGCTAAGAGTACCTATACGTGAGCCTGTTGCATCAGCATCGTTAATCTGAAGCTCAAGACCGATATTATTTCCTACTTCAGGTGTTATATCTGTCCACTTAATTGCAAGCTCAATCTCATATCCATTATCTGTAACATTTGCAAATGATGTAATATTTTCCTCTAAGCATTTCTTACCATTAAATGAATGCTCATTTAAGTAGTTTATTCTGTACTGTTTATCATCATCTTCATATGAATTTGTCTTATTATTGTTTTCATCAATAAATAATTCAAATGAGTCTTTTTCATGTGCATTTGCACTGTCACTGTTAAGTACAGAATCAGTTACATTTACATATGCATAGAGATATTCTTCATCCCATAATAAGCTTGCATTTGCACTTACTTTTGAACCAAGATTGATTAAAAGTGGAATATTTGCAGCGTCTTTCCATGCATCATCTCTTACACCATCAACAGTTACTGTTCCCTTAGGAATAAATGCATATGGCTTTAATACTGCCTTTGCATAATACTCACTCTTTTCATCCTGACTGTAAGTATAATCGTTAAATACAACCTTATTGCTTCCATTTACTGCAACAAAGTCAATCAGAATTTCTGTTGCAGGTTTAAACTCAGCATTTTCAAAAGGAATATCTACTACTGCTTCATATCCATTTTCAACTGCTTTTGCGTCTTTTCTGTTAACAGATACTTTCTTAATTTCACCATTTACAGATAAGTATACTGTAAATATATCATTTGCATCTTCACTTGCATCTTCAATGATTGCTTTAACTTTGATACCGTTTTCATTCCATACCGGAATAGCTGTTACCTTTGTATTTGAATCACCAAACTCAACTTTGTTTCCTGTTACAAATCCATCATTTACTGACTGGATAATATCAATGCTCTTGATTTCAGGCTGAAGCTTGTTGCTGTCAACAAATGCCCAGTAAGCAGGCTTTACATGATAATAATCATCAAATAATACAGGACACTGCTTCTGTTTTCCATCTGAAGCACCACCAACTGAGTTAGAATCCTGTAACCATGAATTCTTGTCAATATTACCCCATATAGTTATATTTGAATAATTGATACCTTCTTCTCTAAGTTCTGCTATTGCATCATAAATTTCTCTATAACGATATGCCTGCTTTGTATACTCTGCATCCTTAGTAGCATCTGTACCATCAAATGCATTACTTGCCTTTAAGTCCAGCTCTGTAATATGAACCTTGTCAACTATTGAGCCATATTTTCTTGCTGCATTCTTGAAGTCTTCAATACTTGGAGAACCTTCTGTCATGTAGTGGCCCTGCATACCCATACCATCGATTCTTGTACCTTCTGCTGCCTTAACATCCTTTAAGAGCTGTGCGATACCTTCTGACTTTAATGGTACACATTCATTGTAATCATTATAATAAAGCTCTACATCAGCCGGAGCATACTTATTTGCAAATCTAAATGCATTAATAATAAATTCATTGCTCTGATATACTGCCCACCAGCTTGAATTTTCTTTATCGCTTCTGTAAGTTCCTGTTCCATCACTTACTGCTTCATTAACAACATCCCAGCCATAGAATAAATTCTTATAAGGACTGTCTTCACCCATGAAATGCTCTAATACAGTCTTAATGTACCATTCCTGACGTTTTGTCATTGTAGCCTTGTCTACATATGGCTTATCAGCATCATAATCTTCATGGAAGAACCATTCAGGAGTCTGTGAATGCCATACAAGCACATGACCACGTACCTTTATAAAATCCTCCGGATGTTCATTATTCCACTTAAGAATCACATCAAGTGCTTTCTCTGCTCTTGAAAAATCAGTAGTAGGAACTTCAATTTCTTCTCCATTTAATGTAACTGTCTCTTTACCCGGACATTTACTATTACTGTATCCAAATGTGCAGTCTGGCTTCAATTCATTTCCAAGTGTAAGTGCATTGAAGTGCTTTGTCATAAGTGCCATAAGATTCTTATCATTTATATCTGCACCTGTGATTTCCCCACCTACAATAAAGTCAGAATCAAATCTTGCTGTTATTGCATCCTTAAGATCCGGAACATCATACTCAACACCTGCTGCCGGCTCTTCATCTTCATCCGCAGCATCAGCTTCCATCTTGAATTCTACTGAATCAATCTCAAAGGATACACTATCATCCATTGCCATGATACCGAAATACTTGATATCTTCTTTATTAGATATATCTGCTGATACAAAATCGTTTCCATAATTCACTGCCAATTCTTCAACAGGATCATATTCTTTTAAAAGTTTTACTGCTAATTTAGATGAATCACCTTTGCTTACATTAAGTACAAGTGCTTCAAGCTTTTTAACATCAACACTTTCAGGAATCTCAAAGCTGTATGCACCATACTGTTTTGTAAAGTTGAATGTAGCTGTTCCGTCTTTGTCAATCTCTACTTCACCGTTCCAGTGTGCTGTATCTACAAGTTTATCAAAAGTGAATGTCTGATCTTTTACTTCAACAGCATCCTCTTTTAATACAAATGTAATACTGTCAGCAACCACTTCACAGCCATCCTCGCCAAGTCCCATAAGTCCAAAGCATACAGGTGTCTTTTCACAGTCTTCTGCTGATAACACTGAATTACCATAAGTTACAGCTAATTCTTCCTGCATTCCTTCATCGCCAAAAAGCTTTACAGATAAATTTTCTGCTCCTGATATTACATTGCATTCAATTCTGTCAAGCTTTGATGCATCAATGCTGTCAGGAATCTTATAGCTTACTGCATTGTACTGCTTAGGAAAACTGAATACAGTATTTCCATCATCATCTGTTGAAATTTCAGCTCCCCACTGGGCTGTCACCTTAAGATCATCAAATGAAAATGTTTTTTCATTTGCCTTATCAGATCTCTTGACCTCTGATTTATTGTTTTTAATCTCGGTCTTTGTTTCTGTCTCAGTCTCTGTTTCTGTTTCTGTCTCAGTCTCTAAAGTTTCATCTTCCTCCTTAGATGAAGTCTTAGATTCCTCCTCTGATTCACTTTCAGACTCTTCTTTTTGGGAAGTTTTCTCTTCTGAAGCTTCTGTTTCTGAAGTTCCTGCTTCTGAAGTTTCTGTTTCAGAGCTCTCCTTTTCTGAAGATTTTGTTTCAGTGCCTTCTTCTTCAGCTTCTTCCTCTTTAGAAGCCTCTGTTTCAGAGCTTTCCTGCTCAGAAGTTTTTTCTGTTTCAGAAGTTGTACTCGTTTCTTCTGTTACAGTTTCCTTAGCATTTACACTGGCATTTACTGTTAACCCCTCATTGAACACCAGCATACCGGCTAAAGCAAGTGCGATAACCTGTTTGTTTTTCAACTCTTTTCCTCTCCTTCTCTACAATATAGATACATAATTTTGTTACATCTTTGTTACATCTTTATGTTAAGTTTGATTATAAAGTAAAATATTGCTATTATCTTATCAAATATTGCTATCTATTGGTCAATTTGTCATATTTTTAAGCATAGAACAATACATAATGTGCGCATATGTAACATATTCACTATATAATCAGCGTCTATTTTATCACTTTTTCACAATATATTATTTTTACTATTAAACCAAAAGACGAATGCAAAAAGTATTTTGCATTCGTCTTTTAAAATTTAAACCTATTAATTTGATTTAACATCGAATTTGCAAGATTTCTCTGTTCTTCGCTTACAACAGCAGTTTCATCAGCAGTCTCAGAATTAACCTCCACAATTCTTGCAACAACTGACAAATCATCGTTTATGCGCTGTATTGACTTCATTTCATTTTTAGATTTATCAACAATACGAGAAACCCTTTCAACCATCTCATTTGCGCCAACAATAACATCCTCTATGCCATCTGATGTTTCAGCTATGATTTCATTCATCTTACCAACTGTTGTATCAAGCCTTACAACCAGTTCTCTGTCAATACATTTATCAACTTTGTCACTCTCTGCAATATCATCTATCTGTTGTACACATTCATCAAGCTCTTTAATAACTTCCTTTAATTCATCCATAAGCTGAGTAGCCATAACCAACGTTGAACTTGACAAATTAGCTATTTTGACAGCTTCTTCCGCTTCCTGTTCATTATATTCAATACTGTATGCAAGCTCTGACACAAGTATGGAAACATCTGAAATCTGAAGTGCCTGAGAGGAACTTGCTGTTGCCAGCTCTTCAGATGCCTGCGCAAGCTGATTGGCTCCTCCGTCCACTTCAGCTGCCACATTTTGTATTATTTCTATACTTTGTTTTGTATCTGAAACTATTTTCATTAGAGACTTTTTTATCTGACCATAATCCCCAACATATTCCTGACGAATCTTAATGCCTGCAAAATCTCCACGTCCCATATGTTCAAGTACTACTGAAATCTCATCAATTATAAGCATCAGACTGCCCTTCATTCTGATAATATCAGCAATCATCTTGCCCATCTCACTGTCATCGGGTATGAGATCTGTACACGCTCCAAGTCTTCCCTCTACCAGTCTGTCCATAAGATCTGACACTTTTACAACAGGCTCAAGCAATTCAGTTTTTACAAATAAAATAGTTTTGCGATTTCTATATATTAAAATAAAGAAACCTATCGCAAATAAGTTAGCACTTACAATTGCAAAAATAAACAGCTTTATCTTACGCTTTTCTATTCTGTCATGCATTTTTTGCATAACTTCATCTGTCGCTTCACTTATCTCATTAACCACACTAATATAAGAAGAATCAAATACATACTTTCTAGCCTGAAGAAAATTTTTATTCTTTATCGCTGTCATAGACTTTTTTTCAATAGGAACGAGTTGATCAGATAAATCTGATATCCTTATTAATTCTTCCAGCTCACTTTCCTCAAGTCCATCCTTTCGCAGACCTTCCAATGCATTTTCACGACTTTTATCTACATCCAGTTCTTTTACATATCTTTCAAAATACTTCTCGTTACCTGTAATAGCATAATTCTGTGCACATGATGAAAGCAATCTGGACCCTGCTTTATACTGATTAAGATATAATGTATCCCGAAGCTGTATATTTGCAATCTTCATATAATCAAAAATGGATACAAACATTATCAAAAGAAGGATTATTCCTGAGATTGTTGAAATCCTGTTAAAAAAGACAATCTTTGCCAGACGTTTTACCTGACTGTTCTCTCCATATGCATTTTTTGTATCAATATATTCATTATCTCTAAACATATATCATACTCACATCCACAAATATAGTTATAATTGTAACTATTCAGTACCCTCATAGTTACGAGCACAAATTCATGCAAAATTTGCAATACGAACAAGTTCGTTATGCAAATGAATTTGTGCCTGCTGCCACTACCCTTTCTCACGGTCATCAAAGCGAACCTTGTTCGCTATGTATATGCGCAGACCTGCTGAACAATTACTTATAATTACATATATTAATTATACTTTAAATAATATTTATGGTCAATGTATACATTAGAAAGATTGTATATTACTATTTTTTAGTCATTTAAGATATTTATCTACTATTTTTTCTAAAAATTTGCCTGTAAAGCAATTTACAAAAAGCTTATTTATAGTTTTGTTTCCCAATAGAAGAACAATGATCATTGTGATTGCAAGTGCTGATAACAAACCAATCTCAATTACTCCTTCTGAAGCAATTTTCCACAAATAGCTTACTATAAATCCATGTAGTAAAAAAACCGGTAAGGTGTATCTGCCAACATCCGATACCAGCGGAATATATTTATCAGGTGTGAACAATAAAAAAACATATATCCATACATTTGCCACCAGCATAATCACAAACCTTACCGGCAAACTATAACCAATTGCCTCATACGAATACGAACCATATAACATTCTTGAGGTAAGGATATCATTATCAACACCATATTTTAACCACAATACAGTACCCACTGACATCCCCAAAAACAGCACTATGGAAATAATGCTTTTCCTAAAAGAAGATGCCATAAACAGTTTCTTTAAGGGTTCATCATTTTTAAAATAATATCCTGATATAAAAAATGGCAAAAAATACACTATCCTTGAGGCTGAAAAGTCATAATCCAAAGTATTTTCAAAGCCCGCAAATAATGCCAACAGGAAAAGCAACAAAATTACAGCTATCCTTCTTTTCGGATATGCTTTTATCCTTTCAGCATCAAACATTGGAAATATTATAAAATAAACTATCATCGCAAACAGATACCATAATATCCATTTGGGCTTTGTATACTGGAAGTCTGTAGTCTTTTGTAAAATAAATATATCAAATAAAATATACAAGGTCTGGAACAGAAAATAGGTATATCCAAATCTAAAAATAATGTTCTTTCTGTTAAATCCGGCAAAGTAACCTGTAACAAACATAAACAAGGGCATATGAAAGCTGTATATAAACATATATACAGCCTGCAAATCTTTACTTTTTTCAATTATATGTGCAAATACCACCAGAAAAATCAAGATTGCTTTTATATTATCAAATTTATACTGTCTGCTTATATTATTTTTCATGGTGTATCAAAGTCATCCAAAAACGAATCAAAGGTTAACTGTACTGCATCATCACTATTAATGATTTCTGTCAGATCAGACATTGATGCTTCCTCTTTTTCTTCTATCATATCTTCTATTATATCATCATCCATATCATCATCTGATTCATATATTTCTGTTTCTTCTGATGCAGATAAGTCATCTTCTTCTGTCATATCCTCTTCCACATTTTCTTCATAATTACCGGTTTCTTCTATTTTATAATTTCCACGCACACCGAAACTGCTCGCATAGCCATTTGAGTGCAACAATTCTTCTATCTCACTATACATTTTCTTAGTTATCTGTCCACTGGTAAGTACAATAGGTACTCCATGGTCATATATTGTTTTATAGCCTTTCTTTTCAAGTAATTTTACTGCTTCATCTTTTTCCATCTCAATAATCCTGCTTTCTTCAAATTCTGTTTTTCTTAAAATTTTGATATGACCAGTATATTGCTAAACAGCCAGTTACTGTGCTTTTTGACATATTGTTCATATTCCTTCTTACTAAAATAAAGTTTTCTTCCCCATGAAGATATCTCAACCCATTCATCCTGTATAGCTGTTACCGTAACATAGTGTGCATTTACATTTTCACAGTATTCATATTTATCTCCGTTCTTTACATACAGATTAAGCTTATGTCTGCCAAATGTATTTGGAAAGTTTGGTCCTATTGACATTATTACAGGCATGTCCTGTTTGAGCATACTCTGTATTTTATCCCATATCTTCCAATGAATGCAACCCCATCTTGCTATCATTTTCATGCGATTTTTAAAAAAATACAGATTTATTCCAATAGACATCTGTATACCACTCATTCCAATTCCCGGAATTACCGGCAAATAATATTTTCTCAAATGCTCTACAAACTGAAGATAATTTTCTTTACTAATGTGATATTTTTCAACATTGCAGCTAAAATCATTGGTATTCATTCTCTGATGCAGAATAAAATTTGCACATCCAACAACTCCGCAACCACTTTTTTGCATATATTTCTTATCACACCATGCCTGATTTCCACCAAAATATGTATTGCACTTATCTTTAACCATCAAAAAGGAATTATATAACATATCTATATTATCCTATCATTTAAAAAGCATACGTAAGCGTCTGCCAATCTGTTTCAAGTCTGACTTATGTTCCGGTTTCTGATATACTCTGACATAATCAATTTCAAATTCTGCATTGTCAAAGTTAGTGGTCTCATCAGGATTTCCCGGCCAGTTTCCACCTACAGCAAGATTCATCTGTACATAGAATGTCTGATTGAAAGGTGCAGGATATGGCTTATCATCTTCTCCCTGAACTGCTGTAAACCAGTCATTTACAGTAAGTACAAGCTCTGTATCTATGTAGAATCTCATCTCGCCCGGTTCCCATTCTACTGAATAATCATGGAAATCGTCTGCAAATGTAGTATCTGTAAGCTGAAGTTTACCCTGCTGTTCTGCGTGTGGCTCGCCATAATGGATAGTAGAGTATGCAATACTTGTCTGGTTTCCAAGAACCTCCATAATATCGATTTCTCCACACTTTGGCCACTGTCCGTAACGACCTTCATCTGTTGGCATCATCCAGATTGCAGGCCAAAGACCTTTTCCTTCCGGTACCTTTGCCCTTGCAACTACCTTACCATACATAAAATCTTTTTTTCCTTGAGTTTTTACCTTACCGGACGTATAGTAATCATTTCCATTTTCATCTGTAGTCTTTATAGCCTTTAATACAAGCTTTCCGTCTCTTACAAAAACATTTTCTGTACCAACTGTATATTCCTGAAGCTCATTGTTAGTCCAGCCCGGTTCATGCGGATCATAATCCCATATGTCCATATTCATCTCTGTACCATCAAATTCATCATTCCAAAGCAATTCATATCCTTCTAACTGAGGTATATCAGAATCTCTTGCCTGTGCATCTGCATTTTCTGCGGCTTCTGAGCTTACTTCCTGTGAAACAGCGTCTGTCTCTTCTACTACAGCAGACTCTTTTACGCCTGTAACTTCATTTGTTTCAGCAGCTTTCTGTCCACAACCTGTAAAGAGTGATGAACATACCATAACTGATGCAATCCCCAATGATAATAATCTTTTCTTCTTCATGTTTCCTCCCAATTATCAAACACTATATTATTTCGTGTAATATTTAGTAAGATTATTATACAATATCTAAAATGAAAATATATCTTTTTAATTACTTTTTTGTCTAAATCATGACTTTTATATTTACCTTTTATATTTTCTTATTTTCCATTATCTTTACACTTATCGCGTATGAAATAGCAATAGCTATTATTGTTATCAATATGATTGCTGCAATAACAATACCGGCTGGTATGTTATCTAACTGTTCAGTTATTCCGGAAACATCAACTCCCATACTATCCATAAGACGTTTTGTGCCATATATAATAACAGCAATTACACCAAAAGTCAAAAACATAACAACCCTGCTTTTTTCTGCTCCAAATTTTAACTGAACAGGTATCATAATTGTCATCATAACAAACGGTGTTGGAAGTATGCAGGCTGCTACAAACAAATTCTCCATGTTATCGGCTCCGCCTGTCTGAATCTGATTAATAATAACACTAAGTATAACTGCTACCAGCCATGAAATAACATTTGAAATTGAACATAGTATGTATTTTTCAATAACATATGTTTTTCTTGTAATTGGGAGCGTTAAAAGGAAAGCGTATCCATTATCAAACTCATCATAATTAATCGTACTTATCATCAATACCATACAGAGAAATGAAAGATATCCAATAATAAATATTCCACCCTCAGCAAATCCTAAAACAACTGCTATTCCAAGAAAAATAGCAAGTGTTTGTTTTCTTTGAAATAAAAGTCTTAAATCCTTTTCTATTAATCCACTCATCTTAATCATTACCTCCTGTCATCATTAAAATCAAATCATCAATATTTCCATTTTCCATAACTGCCTTTGGATAATTTTCAGTATAAAACTTCTTTTGATTTGTAAGACATTCATATCCAAAAGATACCTTTTTAGTTTTTATAATATATTTCTTGTCTATTTGCTCATATCCTGTCTCATCCAGTTTAAGTATTGCATATTCATCAAGTATTTTATCTGTATCTTCATGTAACAATACCTTTCCATTATGAATAAGATACACATCATCACATAAGCCTTCAAGGTCAGAAGATATGTGTGATGAGATAAGTATCGAACGATTTTCATCTTCTGACATATATTGTCTCAGCATATCAAGAATATCATTTCTCGCTTCTATATCAAGTCCTGAAGTGGGTTCATCCAATATTAACAGCTTTGCCTTGTGACTTATTGCAACCAGTACACGCAGCTTTGCCTTCATTCCGGTTGAAAAGTCCTTTATCTGTTTATTCAATGGCAATCCCTGTTTTATACATAATTCTGTAAATTCCTTGTCATCAAATTTATCATACATCTTCTTTAAAATATGTATAATATCGTCTACTGTAAGATACATACTGAATCCTGAATCAGAAAGTGCAACTCCAATATCCTGTTTATCTTTTACATTCAGCTTCTTTGTATCCTTACCAAATACCTGTATACTGCCTTCGTCCGGTCTTACTATTCCAAGTATTGATTTTATTGTAGTACTTTTTCCTGCCCCGTTCTTACCAATTATACCTGTAATATTACCGGCAGGAATATTCATGGATATATTCAGGCTATAATCACCATATCTTTTCACAATATTATCAACTTTTATCATATTCTCATTCCTCCAATATAATATCAACTATTTCTCTTATTTCATCATTTGTCATTCCAATTGTCTTAGCCTTGTCTATAGCTTCTGCAAAATCATCCTCAACTGACTTCCTTCTTGCTTCTTTTGCCAACTCTTTATCAGTTGCTGCAACAAAAGTTCCTTTGCCATGCACTGTAACGACAAATCCTTCTTCTTCTAAAAAGTCATATGCCTTCTTTACAGTAAGTGCACTTATCTTTAATTCTCCCGAAAGAACTCTAACTGACGGTAACGCATCATTTTCCTTTATTTCGCCTTTCAAAATCAAGTCTTTAATCTGATTTACAAGTTGCTCATAAATCGGAACCATAGAAGAATTATTTAGAATTATATGCATATTTAATCATCCTCTCTTACAAACAGTGTATAACAGCTTATAACTGTTGTCAAGTGTTATATACTGTTTATTCGTATTTTTTCACATAACGATCAGTGTATCAAAAGTCACACTATCGCAATTTCATATAGCGTAAAAAATCGGATGCCGGCGCATCCGATTTAACTATCACTATAAAAGTTTCTCAAATTCTTCTTCAGGCATTGGTTTATAAAAGTAATATCCCTGTATCATATCACAGTCAACTGACTTTAAAAATTCCAGCTGCTCTGCCGTTTCAACCCCCTCAGCCACTACCTTGGCTCCAACATCATGCGAAAGCCCAATTGTATGTTTGATTATTCCTTCTGCCTTTACACTTCTTCCTATCTTTCTTATAAATCCCATATCAAGCTTGATAATATCAAATTCAAAGGTTTCAAGTGTAGAAAGCGAAGACATACCACTTCCAAAATCATCAAGCAAGAGTGCAAGCCCAAGCTTCTTCATTTCATTTAAGAATGCAATTGCATCAGACTCAAGCACCGCATACGCTGATTCAGTCACTTCAAGTTTTAGCATATCCTGAATGTTTTTCTGATTTGAAAGCTTATTCTTCATAATCTCTAACAGTTTGGTATCATAAAAATCAACTCTTGAAAGATTAACTGCACAGGGAACTACCTTTTTGCCTTCTCTCATTCTCTTGATATTAAAATTAATTACATTGCTGACCATAAAACTGTCAAGCTTGGTTATCAACCCTTCTCTTTCAAAAACAGGAATAAACTGCCCTGGTGAAATCATACCCTTATCTGCACTGTTCCATCTGATAAGAGCCTCAGCACTTACAATTTCACCTGTTAATGTATCAACTATCGGTTGATAATATGTAAGAAATTCTCCATTTTCAAGAGCCTTATCAATCTCTGAAACAAAAACTCTCTGATTTACATAATCATTGCTCATCGTTTCGTCACACACAGCATATGCAATGCCATGATCAGCTGAAATAGATTTTTCTGCAATTTTTGCCCTGTCAAGCATATGTATTATCTTTTTAGTGCTGTCGTCTATATGATAGATTCCACATCGTATAAGAATAGGAATACATTTTGACCCTGCTATATAACTCTGATGACATATTTTATCCAGTTTTTCTTCTGTCAGATGCTCGGTTTTGGTTATCAAAGCAAAATGATCACTATCCAGTCTTGCAATCAAATCAGGCTCCAGCTCTTTTGCAAGTAAATCCCGCTGCTGAAAAATTATCATATCACCATGATAACTTCCAAGAAGATCATTAATTGCCTTAAACCCCTGAATATTGGTGTAAACAAGAGAATACCCCTGTCTGTATTTTGGATTTGCCAACAGCTTGTCACCCTGAACCTGAAATCCTGACCAGGAATATTCGTCTGTAAGCCAGTCATGGTCAAGTATCATAGATATGTCAGTCATACATACTAACAGCTTACTGCAATCTCCACGCATATCTTTTATTCGAATACATTCTGCCTTGATACCGTCCTCGGTATTAATGTGAACAGTTAATACATAGCTTTGCTTATTTTTTATTTCATCAATTATTTTATTAATATCCATCAGTTCAAGAAATGGCTGTTTCTCATCCTTCACTACAAATTTCTCTGCAAAATAAGCATTTAACTCATCAAATGAATCAATATTTACAGGTACAAGTCCCCGCTTAAACAAATAACTGCTGATATGAAAAAACTTTATCTTCCCGCTCTTACTGTCAAGCTCAAATACTTCATCATAATAATCGGCTACAATCGTATCAAACCTTTTGACAAACTCTTTCAGACTCTCGACATCTGTATCACAGTAGTTGCCGGCATTTATTATTCCTTCATTTAATGGCAGCTTTAGTCCATTCTTTAATATCATTCCTTCACCAAAGAACTCTGTAACACCGTTTCTTATTACAAAATATGAACCATCTGTTATTAAATAAAATTCCCTGCCAAAGCTATCCTCTGCTGCAATATCATCTATCATATGCTTTCCGTCAAGAAAAACATTTTTATAATAATTGATATGTGGAATTATTTTCAAATTGGTCAGACCAAGTCCTTCAGTAAACCTGATATAATCCGGAGAAACACTCTCCCCCTCAAGCTCAGGAATCAGATATGCCTCCTGTGCTGTATTCATGGAACCGGCACTCAGCCCAATAAATATACCATCAAAAATATTTTTATCATTAATAAGCCTTTTTAAATTACATTTTTTAATAAAGGCATTTTCTGTAGGCGCATGACCCCCTGACAGATAAAATACATCTGCCCATTTTAAGGCTTCTTCAAGAGCCTCTTCACCGGAATGGCATGACTGACAGCCATGGTCGGAACAATATTTTTCAATATATCTGTCGTCAAAACATCTTATCTCACCAATTGACAAACCTGCAAGTGAAAAAGCAGAATACATTTCTTTAGTTACACCTTCTGACATTTCAACGTCTGAAGGGTAACTTGAAAAAACAAGAAATTTAGCATTTTCAACCCAGTATTTCTTTAAATTATCAACAAAACCATTCGAAGCATCAGCAGGCTTAAACTCATAATCTTTATTCTTATGATATTCGACAAAACTACTTGTGAGAAATATTACCATGTTAATAACCATGCCTTTCATTAAATACATAAACGCAACTATTCAGTACCTTCATAGTTACACATAAACACTATAACATCTACATCTTGCTTTATATTTTATCACACGTAAATAAATATACAAGGTTTTATTCTGTATTTATCTCGTTTTTGTGTGATATATTTGTTTTCTACTTCACTTATTATTCCATTTTCTGTTATTATTGATGTATATTTTTCTTATTCTGTCAATATTATAAAAGTAACAATTGATTTTATTAATAAAAAACAATTGTTACTTTTAAAGGTCATATTCAAATCTGAAAAGTTACGCCAGATGCAGACAATTTATTAACAATAACCATGCCACACCATAATAAGTAACCACTCCTATCAAATCATTGACTGTAGTAATCAAAGGTCCTGACGCAACAGCAGGATCCACATGTATCTTTTTAAAGAACATTGGAACCACAGTACCTACAATACTTGATATAGTCATTGCTATTAAAAGGGCAACACCTGCACATACGGATATTGCAAATGCATATTGCGGTGCTTTTCCCTTTAAAATACAAAGATAAACACCAATAAATACAAATGACAATATTCCAAGTATAAATCCATTGGAAAATCCAATTCTCATTTCTTTAAATACTGTACTGAGCTTTTGTTTTGGCTCAAGATTCTCATCCATAAGAAGTCGAATTGTAACCGCAAGCGATTGCGTTCCTACATTTCCTGACATTCCCAGTATTACCGACTGAAAGCTTACAATAATAGCAAGCTGTGCAATAACACCTTCAAAAAGACTTGTAACAGTTGACACACACATACTAAGCCCAAGCAATATTACAAGCCATGGCAAACGCTTTTTAATACTTTCACTCAAAGTCTCCTCAAGCTCTGCCTCCTCGGTCATACCGGCAAGTTTTGCATAGTCATCAGCCATCTCATCATCAACTACCTCTACAATGTCCTGAGATGTGATAACACCAATAAGTTTATTTTTATCATCCAATACAGGAATAGAATCCTCTGCGTATTCCTTTAATCTTTCAATACAGTCAGATATTGTCTCATGATCCCTTACATAGGGGAATGACTGCATAATAAGTGATTCAAGATTAACATAGTCTCTTGCAATTATCAGATCCGTCAAATCAATCGCACCATAGAAGGTATCATCTTTGTCTTTTACAAAAATAGTTGTAATATTATCATTTTCCTCTGCCTGTGCTATAAGAGAACGCATTGCCTGCTTTATTGTATAATTTCTGCCTATCTCAATATAGTTGGTAGTCATCTTACTACCAATCTCATCATCTTCATATGAACATATAAGCTTGATATCTTCTTTTGACTCTTCATCAATCAGTTCAATTAACTGCTTTCTGGTCTCTTCATCGACTTCTTCAAGAACATCTACCGCATCATCTGCATCCATGTTCTCAATAATATCAGCCGCTCTCTCCAGCTCAAGTTCACCAAGATACTTACCCGGGTCATCCAGATATGCAAAAATTTCAGATACACGGTCATCACCAAGTAAATGATAGAGAATCTTTCTCTCATTTTCATTTAATTCATCAAGTGCATTAGAAATATCATTATCGTGATAATTGGTAAGCTCTTCAACTATCTTCTTCCTGCTTTCTCCACTTCTGATAAGCGCAACAAGCTCTTTAGTATAATCCGGTTCATTTAATACTTCATTTTCCACTATTTCATCGCCCTTCCGTTCAATATGTAATTTAAAATGCAACTCTAAGAAGACTATTAAATTACACTATTTATTTTTTGTTTTTCGGGCGAATTTATCAAAAACCTAGTGCAAAAAATAACACTGAATTTCAGTGTATTCGCCCATATTATGTTGCCCCATACTGTCACAACTGTCCATGTAACCACACACTTCCTTTCAGTGCTAAATTTGGCAATTATCCTACCTTATAATTACCCATTGGTTTAATTTTATTCTGAATTTTTTTTATTGTCAAGACAATTAAAATGTTTTACATAACTTTTACGTTTCAATTGTTTTATCATATTTTTCCCTTCCAATATTTGCTACTATTCAAAACTAAATTGTTCATGATACATTAATAGTAACTATTCAGTACTTCCCCAGCTATGATATTAAAATAAATAACAAAGAAGGAGATTTGTGTTAATGAACCTTGGAAAAAAAGAAAATGATGAACAATTTAAACCCTACATCGGTGCTGAGCAGACTCAGCCTGAACTAACTCCGATTTCAATTGTACTTGGAATCATGCTGGCTGTAATATTTGGTGCCGCCAATGCTTATCTGGGACTGCGTGTAGGCATGACAGTATCTGCTTCCATTCCGGCAGCAGTTGTATCAATGGGCGTACTTAGAATGCTTCTGAAAAGAAGCTCCATTTTAGAGAGTAATATGGTGCAGACTATAGGTTCTGCCGGTGAATCTGTTGCTGCCGGCGTTATTTTTACTATGCCTGTACTGTTTTTGTGGTCTAGCGAAGGAGTCTCTGATAAGCCAAGCATGCTTACAATTATGCTGATTGCACTTATGGGTGGTGTCCTGGGCGTATTATTTATGATTCCACTTAGAAAAGCACTTATTGTAAAAGAACATAAAACTCTCCCCTATCCGGAAGGAACCGCATGTGCTGAAGTTCTTCTTGCCGGCGAAAAAGGTGGAGCATCTGCTAAATTTGTTTTTACAGGAATGGGATTGTCTGCAATACTTAAATTTATAACTGATGGACTTAAAGTAGTATCAGGTACTATCACAATACCATTAAAAGCACTAAAAACAGAATTTTCTACAGAAGTCTATCCTGCACTCATAGGTGTCGGATATATCTGTGGATTAAAAATATCTTCATATCTTTTTGCAGGAGGAATACTTGGATGGTTTGTACTCATTCCTGCAATTGTAGCATTTGGTGGTGATACAATAATGTATCCGGGAAAAGTATCAATTGCGGAAATGTACGAAGCTGGTGGAGCAAGTGCTATCTGGAGCAGTTATATCAGATATATCGGAGCCGGAGCAGTTGCTGCCGGTGGAATATTCAGTCTTGTTAAATCTCTTCCTATAATTTTTGGTACATTTGTTGATACTATTAAGAGTTTAAAAGGCAGCAACAGTTCTTCAGAAGAAAAAATAAAAAGAACTGACCTTGATTTCAATATCAAGCTTGTCATCATCGGTATTCTGGTAATAATAGTTGCAATCGCTATTTTCCCTGACATACCTGTTTCAATTCCCAGTGCTATTATTATAGCTGTATTTGGATTTTTCTTTGGGGCAGTTTCTTCTCGAATGGTAGGACTTGTAGGCAGCAGTAATAACCCTGTATCAGGAATGGGAATTGCGACTTTATTATGTTCTACATTTATTTTAAAAGCATCCGGTAATATCGGTATAAATGGAATGATTGGTTCTATCGCAATCGGTTCCATTATATGTATCGTAGCTTGTATGGCCGGTGATACCTCACAGGATTTAAAAACCGGTTTTATCCTTGGTGCTACTCCTAAAAAGCAACAGATTGGTGAACTCATCGGTGTTATTGTATCAGCACTTGCAATTGGTGGTGTACTTCAGCTTTTAGATGCAGCATGGGGATTTGGTTCAGAAGAACTCTCAGCCCCACAGGCAACTCTTATGAAGATGATAGTCGAGGGTGTAATGAATGGAAATCTTCCATGGATGCTTGTATTCATCGGTGTATTTATTGCTGTTGTAATTGCAATCCTTGGTATACCTGTACTTCCTGTTGCCATTGGATTATACTTACCACTTGAACTTTCAGTTCCAATGATAATCGGTGGACTTATCAAATATTTTGTATCAAAGAAAAAGAGCAAAGAAGATGCTGAAAGCGAAGCCGGAAACGGTGTATTATTCTGCTCAGGACTTATTGCAGGAGAAGGTATCATTGGTGTTGTCCTTGCAGTCCTTGCAGTATTGGGTTATGACAAATTTATCGATTTGTCAGGAAATCTTAATCTTGGAATAATAGGTGGACTTGTCGTACTTATAATCCTGTCATTTGGTATTTTACATGCCGAAAAATCAAATAAAAAATAATTAGCAAATCGAGTAGGAGGAAATAAATTCCCTCCTACTCGATTTGCTATACAAATAAAGACTATACAGTAATTATTTTAGTTGCTCCTTTACTGCATAAATTCATAGCTATCAAGTCTTTCTGAATAATCCCTGGGTGAACCCTTTTCAAGCATATATTTCATTATTTTTCCTCTTTAATGTTGTGTCAAATCCAATTATTTTCAATAGTATGTGATAGCTGTATAAACATATCATAGTACTTATTTTTAGTCTGATTAATAATATCTATTGCAATAGCTTCATTATAAGAATAAATATCTTTTAAATTCTTTAATGCAGATTGAAAATTATCAAATTTTTTCATATATTACTATTCCTTCCTGCTCAATAGATTCCAGCAATTTACTTTGAACCGGTTTTTTTAAATCAACAATATCAAACTCAAGTAATGTAGAAGTTTCTTCATCAACTGACAAAATAAACTGACTACTAAATCCACCATAAAATGCCAAATCAATATCACTTCGTTCTTTAAAATCCCCTCTGGCTCTTGAACCAAACAGAATCACTTTCTCAACATTATTACATTGAGCCAATTTAATTATTTCATGTAATACTATTGGTTTTATTCCTGTTTTTTTAGATAATGCTTCTATCATATCATACCGCATGTTAATTCCTCCTTGCCACATTAATGTACTCTCAATTTGTGTAAAAATCTTAATTAATCGTATCTATTCATTACCTTTATCATTTTCCAGTAACTATTTTACCACAATAAAACTGTACTAAAAAAGATAAGAACTCTCTGTGGCTTATTTTACAACAAACACTTACACTTTGAAATGAGAAAATCTAACTTTTTCCAAATAAATTTAAAAACATATGGTCGCAATAGGGACGTTCGCAATAGGGACAGGGCTTCTGTATCGCCTAAAAACACGATACCCTCGCAATAAGGACGTTCGCAATAGGGACGGGGCTTCTGTATCGTTGGGAAACACGATACAGAAGCCCTGTCCCTATTTCTACTATATTGGAAGCACTATACTGCAACAACTGTCACTATTGCGAAAAACTTTGTACATTCTTAGATCGTAAATAAGAAAAAAACTGAATTACGTCCTGTGCTTTACATAATACCTTTTATTCAGTCCAAATTTATCACTGGTATTTTTACATATACATAGCAAAAATGCATTAGAATCGAAATTAAGAACATTCTAGGATAAAATAAAAAGCAATCTGAACGACTGCTCTTTATTTTATCCCTATTCTTCTGTACTTGTTTCTTCTGACGCATGATATTCTTCAGGCTTTACTGTTCCTGGTGCATCTGGTTTATCCATTGTAAATACGGTTCCTTCTTTGCAGCGGCAGACTAAATCACTTCCAGGACCATGATACCCACCAAAATATGTATCACCGATTTTAATGCCTTCCGATAATGGATAATCTACAACTGTATTAAATGTACGATTACCTGGTTCTACTATCACAAATGTATTGTCCGATTTTATACTTTTTTCAATTTTAGAACAATCTTCCTTATATAGTCCTTCATATAAATCATGAAATAAATGCCATCTTGCATCTTCCCTATCAGTTTCATACTCGGCATTTGACATTCTTCTATTATAGTCATCTGAAATTTCACAAAGCCATTCCAGCATTCCTATCAGTTCACTCTCAGTATATATATAATCATTACTTAACGCATTTATATGTTCTGATGTTACAACATCATCAAGTTCTTCTGTAAGTGTGCTGTTATTTTCCGTATATATCTCTATCTCATAATTATATTTGATTTCATTATCTGTTTCATACTTATTTATGTCAAAATTATCAATTGCATCAAGGATTGAATTAAGAACTGGAGCAATACCTTGTTTTAGTTCCGAAACTGTTGGATATCCTTCGTTATTAGTCCACTCTTCCGACGGTGCTTCTATCTTCAAAAGTTCATCAATTGCATTTCTGTATTTTGGTAAGTTCTGTTCCAATTCTGCCAAATATTCTTTATTCTTTTCATTATAGCTCTTAGGCACATACTTTTCTTCCATCAGATTTATGACTTCTTCATCTGTCATTGATGCTATATCCTTGATATTTAACCCATCCGAATAATACAAATCATAAAATTTAATTTCATCACCATCAAATGCATATACTTCGAAAATTTTTCCTGTACCATATCCTTCATCTATATCAGCATAATACCAAATCTTATATTCCGATTCAGGTGAAAATGCCTCTGCTAATGAAATCTCTTTTGAAAAAAGTTTCTTTGCAGGTGCTTTTTCACTGCTATCTGCTTCGCTTGATACCTTTCCACAGCCTGTAAGTGCTGTGATACACATTATTCCTGCCATTACTAACGCTAGTTTCTTCTTCATAATACGTTACTCCTTATTCCTAATTATTGTTTTTGCGCACTATATTTTATTTATTCCATTCTCGCCCAGAACCTTATTCCAGTATTGTTCTATATATGTACACAAAAAGTATTAGCAATAAATATGTTTACATAACACGAATATAATTTTAGCACAATGTGTATACTATGTATATAGTATATTATTTATGTATTTTATAATGTATATGCTTTTCAATTAGTAAAATTCGCAAACTATAAATAAGGGAGTCGCAAAAGTAGCAACAGTTGGTGTAATATTATCAAGAGGTGAATTGTTATGAAAAATGGAATATTTACAATAAATGATTATGGATATATATCTGTAAGTATAAAACCAATAATGGATAAAAAAGGAATAAATAGAAATGAACTCTGTAGAAGCATAGATTCGCGATATGAAGTTGTTAATAAATGGTATAACGGAACTATTGAAAAGATTGATACTGATGTGCTGGCTCGTATTTGTTATGTTTTAGCGTGTAAACCGGAAGATATAATTCATTATAATTATCCAAAGTCAGAATAACGGATTAAAAAAGAAACACCTTTTGTTTCTACATATGCTGCTTTGTTGGGATTAGAAGAAGGGGACGCACCAAAAACACGATACCACTCGCAATAAGGACGTTCGCAATAGGGACAGGGCTTCTGTATCGTTGGGAAACACGATACAGCAAGCCCCGTCCCTATTTCTACTATATTGGAAGCACTATACAGCAAGCCCCGTCCCTACAGGCTGTCCGAAAAACTATAGATAGCCTGTGCTCTGAACGATATGTTTAATTATTAAAGGTTAAATTGTATCTGTTTTTGTAAAAAAATCCTTTTGAAAAAAATTGATATCGAAAAGTTGATGATTTCTATACCGCACAGAGTGCCACTGACGCATATCAGAAGAAATGTGCCAAGTGGGAAGACACTTACGGAGAGAAAACCACTCCAAAAGCCGAATCAATGCACGAAAAGTTACAGCGGTATCAAGAAAAGGCTGACAGGCAG
>JAFPAQ010000098.1 GCA_017424235.1 Lachnospiraceae bacterium
ACAAAAAGGACTATCACGCAAAAGTGATAGTCCTCATTATACTATTCCTCAATACTGAAGCTACTCAATATCTTACTTAATTCACCTGCAACATTATTCAACACTTCTACACTATCCATTACATCTCCCATCATACCATTTTGTACCATTGCCTCTTCTGATACTTCCTGTGTATTATTATTTACTTCATCTGCGATGTTTGATATTTTTTCAAGTGCGTCTTGTAATGATACTGTACCACTGGTTACTTCCTGCGTAATTGCTGCAACATTTGTCATCTCATCAGATACCTTTTCGATTTTCTTTTTAATATCAACAAAGCTTTCTTTTGCCTGATGAGCAAGCTCCATTCCTTCTTTTACAGAGTCATTACCTCTATCCATTAACTGAACAGATTCTACTATACTCTGTGATATATCATCAATAATTTTTCCTATTTCTTCTGCTGCATCTTTAGACTGATCTGCAAGTTTACCAACTTCATCTGCTACGACAGCAAAACCTTTACCTTGCTCACCTGCTCTTGCTGCCTCTATAGCCGCATTTAATGATAGTAAATTAGTCTGAGATGCAATATCTGCTATTAAATTAATTACATTACCGATATTGCTTGACATTCCTTCCAGTTCCTTAATCTTTTGATAGGTAGCTGAAACATTACTTTCAATTACGTCCATTTGGTTTACAACTATAGTAAGCTTTTCATCACCTTTAATGGCTTCATCCGCCGTCTCAGAAGCAACTTCTTTTACATTCATAATATTTCCGGCAATTTCTTCCATTCCCTGAGTGATTTCTTCTATCATGCTAGCATTTGTATGTGTTAATTCACTCTGACTTTGAGTACCTTGAACTGCTCTGCCCGCTTTTTCAACTATATACACAGCTTTGTCTTTGGTTCCTTCAGCTTTATGATTTAATGAATATGTAATCTTTGTAATCTCTTGTGAATTATTATTTGTTTCAAGTACCAAATCATGAATATTTTTCTTCATATTTTCCATAGAATTGGCAATCTTACCAATCTCATCTGTTCGCTTTAATAAGCTTTCTCTTACACGAACCGTAAGATTACCTGAACCCACTTCATTACAAAATGCGATTAATTCTGCAAATACTCTAAACAATATATTTATCAAAATAACCAATATAACGCATGAAATAATACAAATAGCTGCCACCATTGGAATAGACGCAGTTCTCATACTATCTACTACAACGTCTATCTTCGTATTGTATATACCAACATCCATAGAACCATAAAGTTCACCATTTACATAAATAGGATACATTATGTCATATGTCCATGCCTGTTGGACATCAGCCCAAAAAGAGCTTGTCATAACTTCGCCCTTTGTTGCTGCCGGTACTGAATATCCTGTATCATCAGAATAGTTTTTACCTATTTTCTGCGTATCACTGTGTGCAATTGCTGTAACTGTTTTATCTATAACTATTGCATAAGCAATATATTCATTTTTATCAGTCTTACTCTCTACAAATGCTTGAAGTTCCTCAACTGTTGCACCCTTTTCTATTAAAATTTCAGCCTGTGCCGCTATCTGTGAGTTCTCATTTATGAGCTGCTCTATCATAGCCTCTGAAATATTTTTTTTTGCAACATTAAAAGTTACAAGCAATACAAGCACAAATCCTACTAAAATTATAAATGCTGACGACAATGCAAGTTTAATCTTTAATGAAAACGCCTTCATAAATACCACCTTTCTAATAATTTGCAATTATTCATTTCAATTATCAGTTATTTTAATTTTCTTTTATTTTAATTCTATCATAGATATTCATATTTGTAAATACTAAGTAAAGCATCGGATAATTGTTTTATTTTCCGACACTTTACTTAGTCTCTACCATTATTAACCTTACCTTTTCTCTTCTTTACGATAACCATGC
>JAFPAQ010000099.1 GCA_017424235.1 Lachnospiraceae bacterium
AGTGCTATAGATGCACATGTATCTGTATTGATAATGAAAGCATCATCATGAAGAACCTTGATTCCACCAAATGCATCATATTTTCCATTATGTTTAGCATGTGTTAATGTAGACTTACCTGATCCTGAAAGACCATATACAGAAGCAACAAACTTCTTTCCACCTTCAAGAGAGTATTCTTTCTGTCCACCATGACAAGATGCATAACCGTTTCTGTTAGCAAGTGCCCATGCCATTGTAAGAGTACCTTTCTTGTGCTCTCCGAAATATCTCATACCAAGAATTGCTGCACAGTTCTGGTCTGTATCGAAGTAGCAAAGTGTAAGAGGATCACTTAAGCAGCTATAATCAACGTCTGGAGCGTCATGTGGTGCCCACTGTGGATCTGAGAAAATGTAAACATCTGGCTCCTTACCATCTGCGATAGGTTTAGAATTTTTGTACATTTTTACATATTCATCTGACATATACTGGAAGTTAAGCATCCAGTTGTAAAGAATATTCTCTTCTCCTTCCGGAATAAGAAGATGAGCTTTAACCATGAATTCCGGATCAAGACCGATGAAGCACTCTGCATGATACATTGTTTTCCATCTTGTCTCATATACAGCATCCATAACTACCTTATCAAGTTTAGTGTCATCTACACCTGGCTCACCTTTGATACGACGAGCTGCAGCATAACGACCTGTAACTGCACCATCATTAAATAAAAGAACTCTTGAATCTTTCTCAAGACCAAATGTTTCTCCATCTTTAATCTTCATGTCTGTAACGATTGTTCCTGGAGAGTTCTTAGCTAACTCATAAGCTTCTTTTAAAGTATTTACTTTTACTACGTTATTTCCGTAAAAAGCAGCCTCAATAATTGAACGTGTTTTAGAGAATCCTACTTTTCCAGCACCAATCTCTGAAATTGGATAATACGCTTTTGTTGACATAAAACATAATCCTCCTTAGATAAAAATATTAATATGTTATATGTTAATGTTTGAACATACACATTTGTATGTATTATCTCAAAATCATTGTAAAAAGTCAATAAAATATCTATAAACTTCTTAAAATGTAAATGGTAATTCCCGTGTAGCACATCTAAGCATTTCTTTTTCCTCACCTTCAAAAAAGTCAACCAATTTTTCATACACATTCCTGTGATAATCATTAAGATTTTTCACATCAGCAGGCTCCATATATGATATATCTATACCCTCAAGGTCAATAGGCACAAATGTCAGATGATTAAATCCCATAAACTGACCATATTCATTTTTATCTTCATTCACTACTTCGATGATATTTTCTGTTCTTATGCCATGACTGTTTGCAACATACATTCCCGGTTCATCCGAAACAATCATTCCCTTTTCAAGTTCTACCTCTTTCAAATCTTCTCTGTACTGCCATCTAAGACTGTGTGGACCTTCATGAACATTCAAAATATACCCTATGCCATGTCCGGTTCCATGTTTAAAATCCAGCCCACATTCCCAAAGTGGCTGTCTTGCGATTATATCAAGATTTCTTCCTGTACATCCCTTCAGGAATTTAACCTTTGCCAATCTCAGCATACCACAAGCTACCTTTGTAAAATGCATTTTCATTTCATCCGATATTTTGCCCAATACGATTGTTCTCGTAACATCAGTAGTACCACCAATGTACTGTGCCCCCGAATCCACCAGATAAAATCCTTCAGCTTTTATTTCACTCTTATCCTCGGCAGTTGCACTGTAATGCGCCATTGCTGCATTTTCCCTGTAAGCACTTATGGTTGGAAATGATAAATCCAAAAAGCCTTCTATTTCTCGACGCATATCGTCAAGTTTTTTTGCAACCGTTATCTCATCCATTGGCATTTTTCCAACATTTTTCTTCATCCAGAACAAAAATTTTGTAAGGACAACACTGTCCAAAAGATAATATTTCCTTATATTTTCAAGTTCTGTTTCGTTTTTTACAGCCTTAAGCAGTTCTGTTGGATTAGCTTTATCAACTATTTCTGTCTTGCTGCTGACCAGTTTATATAGCATATAATTCGTATCCTTTTTAGAACACCAGGTTTTGCCCTTAAAAGAATTATTTGCCAGAAAATCAACTATTTCATTATAGTCTTTAAGCTGTATATCATTATTATTAAAATATGTAATTAACTCTTCTGAAACTGCTTCCTTCTGAACAAAAATAAAGGCTTTATCTGTTGTAATAAAGCTATAAGATAATGCCACAGGATTACACTCCACATCATTTGCACGAATATTATACAGCCACATAATATCATCAAGCTTTGAAATCAAAAGATTTTCCGATTTCTCTTCTGCCATGCTCTCCCTTACTCTTTTAAGCTTTTCAGATACATTTTCACCACACAAATTTTCAGGCACGCACCATATTGGAGTTGACGGCATCAAAGGTCTGTCATCCCAAACCATATCTGCATAATCTTTGTCATACACGAATTTTACTTTTTTTTCTTCAACCATCGTTTCAAGTCTGAATCCAAAATCTGCACTTATTACTCTTCCATCAAAACCGATAGTCTGATATTCCTGCACATTATCTTTCAAATATTCTGAAACTGTTGGAACGCCTTCTTCTCCAGACTTATAAAGAACAATATCTGAGTCTTTAAGTTCTTTTTCAGCCTGCACAAAATAGCGTCCATCTGTCCAAAGCCCTGCCTCTTTTTTACTAATAATCAAAGTACCTGCCGAGCCTGTAAATCCTGACAGATACTTTCGTACAGAAAAATATTCACTTACATATTCAGAATTATGAAAATCAGCAGTTGGTACAATATAAAAATCAATACCCTTCTGCTCCAATATACATCTTAATGTATTTATTCTATCATCAAAAATACTCATACCAATCCCCATTTCTGAGCCATTCATACAAAAAGGCGACGAGAATTTCAGATTCTCGTCTGCCCTCAAAGTTCTATTTCTTTACATTTCTGCTATCTTTAAAATATCCTGCAAGATATTTTTTCTGAGCATTTACAAGTAATATACTATATACTATGATCACAACACCAATAATCAAAATAACTGCAACATCAAAAACAGCTTTTTTAGCCAAATTTGCATACATATCAAATATGCTTAATGAAAAAATCAATATTCCTGCAACCATTGTCTGTGGGAACATCTTTTTAATAAAACCCGCTGGATCTTTTGCACTGCTCACTTCAAATCCTTTTCCCATTAAAAGCTGAGGTATCTGATTAGTTGATTTCATTTGAATTGCGTTATAAACAAGATATGCTCCATATGCAATTAACACTATTCTCAATACTATACTAAAATTCATAGAATATCATTCCTTTCAATTTTTTATTTAATAAGGTCAGTAAATCCATATGAATTTACTGACCCCAAAATAATCCTTTATGGTAAAATCACGTAATAATGTTTTTTAACAGTCACCATTAACACACTTATGTATTTGCTAATTATATACCAAGAAACTTCTTAACAACAGCTTTCATTTCTTCCTTATCACATATTGTATCATGAAGAACCGGAGCTGTTCTGATTTCTTCGATTGCATTTGGAACAGTTACATTAGCAATTTTTGAAAGCTCATGTTCGTATTCAAAATCTCCCATAGTTTCAATATTTTCATGTATTGCTTTCATAAGGGATCTTGTTAATTTGATTGGGCTGGCTGTAGATGCAAGAAGCTCCTTTGTATTATCCCCTGTTGCCGCTACAGCAGTATGAGTATCTATAACATATCCTGTCTTCTCATAAAGAGCCTTGATAGTATCTGCTGTTTCCTTCTCTGAAGCATAGTTGCCATAGAAATCTGACATATTTTCTTTCATTTCTTTTGTAATCTCATATTTTCCTTCTTTTGATAAAGAATTCATGAATGCAGCATTCTTATCTGAATCACATCCTGCCATGAGATAAATAAGTCTCTCAAGATTGCTTGAAATAAGAATATCCATAGAAGGTGAGCTTGTAAGTACAAACTCTCTGTTTCTATCATAGATACCTGTCTCAAAGAAATCATATAATACCTTGTTCTCATTTGACGCACAGATAAGTCTGTCAATTGGAACACCCATATTCTTTGCAAAATATGCAGCTAAAATATTACCAAAGTTTCCTGTTGGAACTACAACATTGATTTTC
The DNA here is from genome assembly GCA_017424235.1 of Lachnospiraceae bacterium. Lineage (GTDB taxonomy): Bacteria > Bacillota > Clostridia > Lachnospirales > Lachnospiraceae > COE1. The sequence goes on from JAFPAQ010000099.1 coordinate 4,143, forward strand.
TCACCATTTGCAATCTTACCTTCTTTTAAAAGCTGTGCATATGAATATACATAATATACAACCTGTGGCACAAGTCTTCCTATATTGATAGAGTTAGCAGAAGAGAACTGGAAACCTGCTTTGTTCATTTCATCTGCAAGCTCCTTATCACCAAAGAGCTTCTTAACTCCTGTCTGAGCATCGTCAAAGTTACCTGTGATACCAACTACAAAAGTATTATCACCCTTCTGAGTAACCATCTGTTTCTCCTGTATTGGACTTACACCATTCTTTGGATAAAATACGATAATCTTTGTACCCTCTACATCTGCAAAACCTGCAAGTGCTGCTTTACCTGTGTCACCACTTGTTGCTGTAAGAATAACGATATCATTTTTAACGTTATTTTTCTTTGCTGATGTTATAAGTAAATGTGGAAGAATTGAAAGTGCCATATCCTTAAATGCAATTGTAGCACCATGGAAAAGTTCCAAATAATAAGCTCCGTCTGCTTCAACTAATGGTGCGATTACTTCTGTATCAAACTTGCTGTCATATGCTTTGTTGATACAATTCTTAAGCTCTTCCTCTGTAAAATCAGTAAAAAACAGCTTCATTACTTCATATGCTGTTTCCTGATATGTCATCTGTGATAGCTCTTCAAGAGTCTTATCAAGGCGTGGTACAGATTCCGGTACATATAATCCTCCATCCTCAGCAAGACCTCTTAAAATTGCCTCAGATGCCTTTACCGGTTCACTTTTACTTCTTGTGCTTCTGTAAAATACGTTCATTTCACTTCTCCTCATCTTTATAGCGATTAAATTTATTTTTATAAATATGATTGCTTAGAATTGTTTCTTATCAATGTCCCGACAATTCTAGAAAACATCTTATCATAGTATTCACTATATGTCAAAAACAGTTTGTTCAAAAAACAATATTTTATTTTTGAAATTCACTTACATTCTTTGCAAGTATATTTGCTGTAGTTCTAAGGTTTCCGGCAGAATTAACTATATTATCAAAGCTTATGCTTATATCAGAAATAATAGATGTAGCTTCCTGGGTACCATTAACATTATACTCAGCTATTTTTGATAATTCACTAATCACTGCTTCTATCTCCTGTCGTGCAGTCTCAAGTTCGATTGTCTTATTCATAATACTGCGTATGCCATCAATTGACGCATGGATTTCTTCAATCATGCCACATACATTTTCTTCTGTATTATTTATATGCGAATTTTGAACATCAATAACTTCCTGAACCCTTGCCATCATATCAACCATATTTGATGATTGAATAATCAATTCATTAACAATATTATCTATATTTCCTCTTGCATTATCAGATTGTTCAGCAAGCTTCTGAATCTGACCTGCAACTACTGCAAATCCTCTTCCACTTTCACCTGCACGAGCTGCTTCTATACTGGCATTCAATGACAACAGATCTGTTTCAGAGGCAATTTCAGAAATCAAGTCTGATGCTGCTTTTATATTTAAAACCGCTTCATTAGTCTGCTTAATCTGATTGACTATTGTATTAATTGATTCTGTTACTTCATTGCTTATGTCTTTCAATTCATTAATCGCACATACAGCAACATCACTTGATGTTTTCATATGATCCGCACTATTGTTAAGACCTTCTGCCTCATCTTTAGTCTCTGTGATAAGTCTTCCCATATGTTGCACATTATTGTTTGCCTGTACCGAATCCTGTGCCTGATGTTTTGCTCCGGTTGTAATATTATTAACAGCATCTATTACGTTCTTCATATTGTCATTTGTCATATTTGAAGTGGTCTCCAGAGAATCCGATGCCTCGATCAGCAGACCTGTGCTGTCAGATATACCTCCTATAATGTTTTGCAAAGACTCCTTTAATTTATCAACAGCAAAACCCAATTCTCCTACTTCGTCTTTTCTTGACAGAAGCTTTTTATCAATTATAACCTGAAGATTGCCTTCAGACAGGGTCTTAACAGCACTGATTGCCTCTTTTAAAGCATTTGCAATTGATGCTGAACAAATAACAGCTACTGTACAACAACAAGCCAATACAAATAAAACCATAATTCCAATACTGCTCACAGTTTTAGCTACTACAGCATTTGCCTGCACCTTATCCTTTCCGGCAAATACCATTCCAATTGGTTTTGAATCACCTTCACTTTGATATACAGGAACATAATATCCATAATAAATCTGACCATCTATCGACACATTTGTACTAAAATATTCATGCCCCTGATTTAAAACTATTTCGGTTATTTTATCACCTGCAGGTGAACCAAGAATACGGTTTCCGTCCTTATCAAATGCTGAAGTCATTATTCTTTTATTTCCATAAAAGAAAGTAACATCCATACCTGATTTTTGTTTTATGTTATCTACAAGATTGTAGGACTTTGAAATATTGTATCCGCCTTTCCAAATATCTCCATTATTTGCTTCTATGTAATTCCCGGAGTTCTGATCATAGGCAGCCAAGGTCGCAACAGCCATACCTTTAAGTGATTCCTGAACCTGTTGTCTGATATCCTTTGTTATAAATATATTTGAGTATAAAATTACAATAACTCCTAATAAAAGTACTGGTACAAGTGATAATAATACTATTCTTTTCTTTAGTGTGAACTTCATAAAAATAACCTTGTCCTTCCTATTCAACTACCTCTACATTGTAATAATACCAATTTATGCTGCCTGTTATCTCTGAATCAGACAATGTTTCGCCCTCTTTGCCAATGATTTCACCTGTGTTAGTTTTCAGCTCACCATCAAACACATTAAAGGTTCCACTTAAAATACGTGCTTTTTCTTCTTCTACTTTTCCAGCCGTCATCTCTGAGCAGAACGGTGCAAGATTTGTAATATCTACAAGTCCTTCTGCCATTCCTCCATAATAATTTTCGCCACTCCATGTACCATTAATAACATCCTCCACAGCCGAGGTATAGTACGCACTCCAATTCCATATTACACTCGTAAGGCATGCATCAGGAGTTTCTTTACTCATATCAGAATTGTAACCTATGCCATAAACTCCCTTTTCCTGTGCCAAAGTCAAAGGATATGCTGTATCACAGTGCTGAGCCATTACATCACAACCCATATCAAGAAGTTTTCTTGATGCCTGTTCTTCTTTTATCTCATCGTACCAGCTATTTGTTACCTTGACATATATTTTTGCATCAGGATTAACCACTGCAACTCCAATCGCAAAAGCATCAATTCCACCTGTTACCTCAGAATTGTTTATGTCCTGAGCTGCTACATAACCTATTTTATTTGTTTTAGTATTCAAGCCTGCCACTATTCCGCTAAGATATCTTGCCTGATATATTCTTCCAAAATAATTTGTAAAATTGGCACCATTAGACAAATATCCTGTTCCATGTGAAAAATAAACTTCAGGATATAATTCAGCCATTTGCTCTGTAGTCTCCATATATCCCCAGCTGGTCGTAAAAATTATATTACATCCCTCTCTAACACACGCCTCTATTGCATTTCTGGTAGCTCTGTTATCATTATCATCTACTACTTTCCTTACAATCTGATTTTCTGATAAACCAAGATTTTCCTGCATTCCTATAATTCCAATATCGTGAGTATATGAATATCCGCTTCCTTCATTTGGATCTGACAGAAATAATACTCCGACTTTTATATTTTCCTTTGAAATTTTTTCACCTACATACTCAACATTTTCGTTTACTTCCCCTTCTGTATTCCCAATATCATTTTCAGCTCCTACTGATAAATAGCCCTCATTAGTAGCATAATCG
>JAFPAQ010000100.1 GCA_017424235.1 Lachnospiraceae bacterium
ATTTACCAAAAGATTTGGAAATTTGCATGGAAGTACACTAGGTTCTTTTTCGGTTTCATCAAAATTAGGAACGAAATCAACTACATCCTTGTCAAGATCGGCAAGCATTGCATCTTGCGAAATTTTTTGCAGTCTGGCTTCAGTATAACGCATGGCAGCAGCTCCGTCACCTTCAATATTTCCGAAGTTACCATGTCCATCAATTAAAGGAAGTCCCTTTTTAAAATCTTGAGTCAGAACTACAAGTGCCTCATAAATCGAACTGTCACCATGAGGATGATATTTGCCCATTGTATCGCCTACTATACGAGCACTTTTTCTATAAGGTCTGTCATATCTGATACCTAGTTCATGCATATCATAAAGCGTTCTTCTCTGTACTGGTTTTAGTCCATCTCTGACATCAGGAAGAGCTCTTGCAATAATAACACTCATCGCATAATCAATATATGATTTTTGCATTGTATCAGAATATTCGGTTTTTATAATTCTTTCTTCCATTATTAGCTCCTATTATATATCTAATTCAGCATCTCGTGCATGTTCATAAATAAATGCTTTTCTTGGAGATACATCTGTACCCATAAGCATTTCTGTTACTTCTGATGCCATTCTTGCATCTTCTATTTCTATCTGTTTTAACATACGTGTTTCAGGATTGAGTGTTGTTTCCCATAACTGTTCAGCATCCATTTCTCCAAGACCCTTGTATCGCTGTAAAGTAAAAGGTCCCTTGTGATGTTTACGATATTTTTCAAGCGCTTTATCATCATAAAGATATTCTTCTTTACCTTTAGCAGGCATAGCCTTATAAAGAGGAGGCATAGCGATATATACATGTCCTTCGTATATAAGCTCAGGCATGAATCTATAGAATAATGTAAGTAACAATGTACTAATATGTGCTCCATCAACATCGGCATCGGCCATAATAACAATTTTGTTGTAACGTAGTTTTGTTATGTCAAAATCGTTACCATATCCTTCTGAAAATCCACATCCAAAAGCATTTATCATTGTTTTTATTTCAGCATTGGCAAGTACTTTATCAATGCTGGCTTTTTCAACATTAAGGATTTTTCCTCTAATTGGAAGTATTGCCTGAAATTCACGATTACGTGCAGTTTTTGCACTTCCACCAGCAGAATCTCCCTCAACAATGAATATTTCACATTTTCCATAATCCTTTGATTCACAATTCGCAAGTTTTCCATTTGAATCAAAAGAAAATTTAGGTTTTGAAAGCATATTTGTTTTTGCTTTCTCTTCTGTCTTACGAATTTTTGCAGCCTTTTCAGCACATGCAATTATACTCTTAAGGACTTCAATATTTCTATCAAAGAATCGAGGAACTTCATCACCGGTTACCTTGCTGACTGCCTTTGAGGCATCCTGATTATCGAGCTTGGTCTTTGTTTGTCCCTCAAAACGAGGTGCAGGGTGCTTTATTGATACAACAGCTGTAATACCATTTCTGACATCAGCACCTGTAAAGTTTACATCTTTATCCTTAAGGATATTTAGTTCACGTGCATAGGTATTGATAATGTTTGTAAAAATAGTTTTGAATCCCGTAAGATGTGTACCACCCTCTGCATTATAAATATTGTTACAGAAACCTAGTACATTTTCATGAAATTCATTTACATACTGAAATGCACACTCAACTGTGATATCGTCACTGGAGCCTGTAAAATAGATTATATCATGAATATGCTCTTTGTTTTTATTCATATCTTTTACATAACCTACTATTCCTTCCGGTTCTGTATATGTGATTCTTTCAGGTATCTCACCACGCTTATCCTCAAAAATAATTGTAAGTTTTGGATTCAGATAAGCAGTTTCATGAAGACGACTTTTAACTTCTTCTGCCTTGAATCTTGTTTTGTCAAAAATAGTTGGGTCAGGAGTAAAATTGATTGTAGTTCCTGTTTCTTTTGTCTTACCAATCACAGGTAATAATCCATTTTCTAATTCGATTACAGGTTTACCATAAGCATATTTATCCTGATGAATTTGACCGCCACTTTTTACAGTAACTGTTAGCTGTGTAGATAATGCATTAACTACTGAAGAGCCAACACCATGAAGACCACCACTTGTTTTATATGCATTATTATCAAATTTACCACCTGCATGAAGCGTTGTGAAAACTACGCGCTCGGCACTGATTCCTTTAGCATGCATTCCAACAGGAATACCTCGACCATTATCGGATATTGTAGCTGAACCATCTGCTTCTAAAGTAACCTGAATAATAGTACATGCCCCTGCGAGATGTTCATCTACAGAGTTATCTACTATCTCATATATTAAATGATTAAGACCTTTTGTAGATACACTACCTATATACATCCCGGGTCTTTTTCTTACTGCTTCTAATCCTTCGAGAACTGTAATACTGGAAGCATCATAAACATTATCTGTTTTAGCCATTTATTTTCCATGCCTTTCTAAAAATATATTTGTTAATGTGTCAAAATAAAAAGTATATAGAATTTACTATAATTTGTCACTAAATTGATTAAAGCACATTTTAACACTTGAATTACTTATTATTTTTGTAAAGTATTGTGCTAGCAATCAATTATATCATATCTTTATAACATTGCAAACGTTTTTTCGAAAATGTGGCGAATATATGTTTTGTGCAAAATGGAAGAAAATTTTCTATGTATTTATTTAGATACAAGCATTGCAAACAATTAAAAATTGTATACAATAGAAAATAGATATGCTTAAAACCTTATAATAATCCTTATGTAAACGCTTTCAAAAGGGTGATGTTTTTAGCACAAACATATTTGATATCATAAAAAGAAAAGGATGGTTTTAGAAATGTATTACGGATTTGGAACAATGATTGAATTATTAAAAAAGAATCCTAAAACTATTGTATTTACTGAGGGGTCTGACCCTCGTATTCTTGAGGCTGCTTCACGTCTTTTGGCCAGCAGTTTTCTTCACCCTATTCTTGTAGGAAATGAAGAAGAAGTTTTTAGGGCTGCCGAGGAAGCAGGATATAATATTCGTGGGGCCCAGATTATTGACAGCTACCATTTTGATCGTTTTGATGAAATGGTTGATATATTTTGCGAACTTCGAAAAGATAAGGGAATGACTCATGAAGAAGCCAGAAAAATCCTTGTACAGCCAAACTATTTTGGTACTATGCTTGTTCAGATGGGAATTGCTGATGCACTTTTAGGCGGTGCTACATATTCTACTGCTGATACTGTCAGACCTGCTTTACAGATAATTAAAACAAAGCCGGGGCATTCAATAGTATCTTCATGTTTTATTCTTGTTCGTCCTGGTGCAACAGGTGAGAATGAAGTTCTTGCTATGGGTGACTGTGCTATTAATATTAATCCTTCTGAGGATGAACTCGTTGAGATATGTGGTGAAACTGCAGAGTGTGCAAAGATATTTGGTGTTGATCCTAAGGTTGCATTCTTAAGTTTCTCTACGTATGGTTCAGGCAAAGGACCTGATGTTGATAAGATGAGAAATGCAGCAAAGAAAGCACAAATCAAATATCCTACTATTCCAATTGATGGCGAGCTTCAATTTGATGCGGCAGTTTCTCCTAGAGTTGCCAGAACAAAATGTCCAAATTCAAATGTAGGCGGACATGCAAATACTTTCATTTTTCCTGATATTAATGCTGGTAACCTTGGATATAAGATTGCACAGAGAATGGGTAATTTCGAAGCATATGGGCCTATCTTACTTGGGTTAAATGCTCCAATCAATGATCTCTCACGTGGTTGCAATGCTATCGAGGTTTATTCAATGGCAATTATTACTGCAGCACTTGCAACAGAATAATAAATATGGATTTTAAAGAGGATAAGGCTTTCTTATCCTCTTATTTTTGAATCATATTGTATAAATAAAAAGGACTTCTAGTATTACTAGAAGTCCTTAAATATTAAGTAAAAAACTTATATTAGAATTTACCTTCGTTTGCAGCTTCTTCAATAGAAACAGCAACTGCTACTGTTGCACCTACCATTGGGTTGTTACCCATACCGATAAGTCCCATCATTTCAACGTGAGCAGGAACTGATGAAGAACCAGCGAACTGAGCATCACTGTGCATACGTCCTAAAGTATCTGTCATACCATAAGAAGCAGGACCAGCTGCCATGTTATCTGGATGAAGTGTACGTCCTGTACCACCACCTGATGCTACTGAGAAGTATTTCTTACCCTTTTCTGTACATTCTTTCTTGTATGTACCAGCTACTGGATGCTGGAATCTTGTAGGGTTAGTAGAGTTACCTGTGATGGAAACGTCTACTTTTTCTTTGTGCATGATTGCTACACCTTCTGTAACATCGTTAGCACCGTAGCAGTTAACTTTGGAACGAAGTCCTGTGGAGTATGCTTTACGGAATACTTCTTTAACTTCGCCTGTATGGTAATCCATTTCTGTTTCAACATATGTAAAACCGTTGATACGGGAAATGATCTGAGCTGCATCTTTACCAAGACCGTTTAAGATAACACGTAATGGTTTCTGACGAACTTTGTTTGCTTTTTCTGCGATACCGATCGCACCTTCAGCTGCTGCGAAGGATTCGTGACCTGCTAAGAA
>JAFPAQ010000101.1 GCA_017424235.1 Lachnospiraceae bacterium
ACTCAGTAGAATGATAATTTACTGTAGTTGTAATATAATCTCTAACAATATTATAATATAAAGCGAATAAAAAGACAATTAGTATAATTATATAAAAATAAAAACAAAATCGTTACAGTACAGACGTTAGCTTGTACTAAATAAACCGATGGTATACACTTAATCTAATATTAATGCAAGCATTTTTGTACTCCATGTTTTATCCTGTTCATTTGCGATAGAATCCTTGAGATAACGTTCCACATGCGCCATACATTCCTGATGATCTGCGGAAACCCTAGAAATGTTTGACGCACCTATCCTTAGAAAAGGGGCGATTTATGCAAAGGCTGGCGAACGGCTATACAGACCGATAGATGAGATTCTGGCTACTATTCAGGAAACTGCAACGATTAACCAAATCCTAAAGCCAGTATACAACTACAAGGCTGGTAGTCAGTAAAATTTCGTCCTTGCATTGACTTGTCGCTCCCCGTTTTTTATACTATAATCAAAACAAGTACAACATACTGCTTCGCAAAATTTGCGTACTTTGTTAGAGGAGGAATCCTATGGAGAACTGGATCAAAAAAGATGTCATCATTGACTTTGACGTTCCAAGCAGCGTTCAATATCTGATTGACTTGTGTGAAAAAGCCAATTCTGAAGAAGACTACGCTTATTTTAATTATGAAGAGGCTTTAGATTATGCGTGTAAGGAACTCTTTGCTACCGGACACATGACAAGAAAACAATGGGATACCATAAACGAGAGGTACGAGTCGTATGATTAATATTATTGATTTATCAGAATGCCCGCTCAGTTCCAGGGCTGGAACATATGGTGGAAATGCTGGATTTAAAGATGGAATTCTATATAATGACGAGTTTTGGATTGCAAAGTATCCCAAATCAACAAAAGACATGCGAACAAGAGACATGTCATATACTACATCTCCTCTTTCTGAATATCTTGGGAGCCAAATTTATCATGTTCTTGGATATGATGTTCATGAAACGATTCTGGGGTACAGAAATCATAAGATTGTCGTTGCCTGTAAAGATTTTTGCAAAAAAGAAGGTGCCCTAAGAGAAATACGTACACTGAAAAATTTAGCAAATCAAGAACTTGCAGAAATGCTTGATCATTCATTTGACAGTACAGGTTCCAGTCATTTCGTAAATTTAGAGGAGACTCTACTGCATCTTGCATACAATGATATTCTGTCCAAAGTTCCTGGAATCAAAGATCGCTTTTGGGATATGGTCGTCATCGATCTACTTATCAACAACAACGACCGCAATAATGGTAATTGGGGAATCTTATATGAGAATGGAACATATCGACTTGCTCCTGTCTATGACAACGGAGCTTCCTTTGCAACCAAACTGGGAGATGAAAAGATTCAAAGAATTTTGGACAATGAGGAACGCATCACACAGAGCGTCATGACATCTACAACAGCCTATTCCCTCAAAGGAAAGCAGCTCTTTGCAAAAGATATTCTCAATCTGCCCTATGAAGAATTGCACCAGGCTGTAATACGAAATGTTCCTCTCATCATTGAGAAATTTGATGACATCAGGCAAATTTTTACGGAGATTCCAGAAAGCTATCATGACCTATATATTTGTAGTAATTGCAGGAAGGAATTCTATATTAAATCAATGGAATATCGCATCAATGAACTGCTTGTACCGGCATATAATCGTTATGTGGAAAAAGAGTTAGAGCTTTAGCACATCTTCCTCAAAATAACAAGGCATCTGAAAACCCGTTTCGCTTTCAGACGCCTTGTTCCCATTCTACTATAACAGATGTCCTCCTCCAAATATCATCTTTACCATCACTTCCATACATCAGGTTGATATCCAAGTGTAGACTGTTTTATATCTTTTCATAAAAAGCTATTCTGATTACATTTATGAATCATTTTTTCATTTCTTCAATTACATTCTTTTGCATTTTCATTAAGTCCTTTACAATGGCATCAACTATCTTTTGACAGCTATCTTCAATGCAGTCTTCATCAACTCTATATTTTTTTGTTGAATATAATCTCTTATATTTAAATATTTCACGATTGTCATTTGGTTTTAAAATATGAGTAATTTTGTCTACTGCATCTGCATAAGCTTTATCAAAATGACAACCTCCAAGTTCAAACTATATAGTTCTCGCTCATTACAAGGCAATAATATCTAATGTTATCAAGATATTCCTTTTCAAAGTCCTTAGACCAGTCAAAAGGAATATAACACCCCTCAACAATAAGATTCTGCTTGTTCTCTATGGCAGTTTTAATCATTTCACAAACAATTGGCCATAAATAATCTGTAAGGTCTGCGTCATCACTCATTGGAATTCCTCCACCTAATCCTGTTCTTCTACAATAATTCCAGTGAGTTTCGGCACATCAAACCTGCTTGTAAACAGCTCGCATTTGCATAAAAACGAGTAGAAAATATGCATGCCCTGTTTGCATAAGGATTCATAATTTCCTTGTCCTTTTGCCAGAATCACATCTGCCTGATCTAATGCTTCTTTCGCCTCATCCGGAAGCAGGTCATATACAGTTCCGGCTATTGACAAGCCATTTGAAATCACTCTGGCAACTTTGCCAATTCCCACATACTCTGCATCTTCTATTGTGGCATCATTCAACACTTCATCACCGCGCACCAGAACACTCAGTCTCAGTTTTGGGAAACGCTTCTGTAATTGTTCAAGAAAAAGCTTGTCCAACACAATCTCTCCACAATTATCTGTGATAAGTAAAAAGTCTTTTGCATCTGCACACTGATTGAGCAATGACTGTATAACAGGTTCATCCCGCTCATTCATCTGTGTACACTCCAAAAGAGATAAAAACTGATCTTCATCCACATGATTCATGGCACCAAAGTCAATATAATTTCCAACCCGCGCATACATGAGTGCCTTTACGACCGAATCCTCAGAAGCTTCTATTTTTTCCCGGACTGAAGCTTCAATAGATAACACCAGATCGTTATATTTTTTCTTTATATCTTTATATGGAGCCTGCTTTCCAAAATATTTTTCGTACACCTCATGAAACCGATAAACCAAATAGGGGGAAGTATCATTCTCTCCCCTGTTATCTATGATGCTCTTTATTTCTTTCAGGTAATTTTCATCCTTCGACAAGTTCTTTTGTTTATCATATAAGCACTCTGCACAACTTTCTGTAACTCTCAATTTTTTTCCTCCTTCTAAAATGTACTCTCCAGTTCTTCTTTGAATCCAAGTTATGATTAAAGCAGTTTTTCATACCACTCATCTTTAGTCATTAGAACTTCTCTACTTCCGGTTCATGTGTAAATTATGAAAATGTAGCGGTTGCATTTTTAAAATAAAATACTTCTGTATTACCATCATCTGCGGAATACATCTTCTGCAGTGATGGATATGCATCAAGCATAGACTGTCTTGCTTCCCTACGGTCATCCAGCGGATCATGC
>JAFPAQ010000102.1 GCA_017424235.1 Lachnospiraceae bacterium
ACATCTTCTTCCTCTACCAGGTCTATGATATCCTGTTTTGTATACCTTGCCATATATAAATCTTTCCTTTCGTTTTAATTCTCATTTATAAGAAAATTCGTAACTATTCAGCAACTTCATAGTTACGAATTTTTATACTACTGTTATATAAAAACACATTTCTGTTATTGTTGTCAATTATAAGTGTTAACTCCGTTCCAATGTTACAGTACACACATAGTGTGCACTGTAACAAATTGTGCACACAAATTAAGCAAAAGCTTAATTTGGCGCGTTAAAAACTCGGGTTTTCATTCTGAAAACACCTCGCGGGATATAACCTGTGTACAGTAACGTCCCAATAAGAACGTCTCCATAAGCATATTATGTTATCTATATTCATATTATTAAATAAATAAACTGCTCCCAAATACATAATATGTACTCCTGGCATCTGTTTAAAAGCTTCCGAGAGTGCATATAAATTGAAAGGTGGTATATAATGAGCTCTAACACCAAAATAGTTGTCCTTCGCTCAAAAGAAGTTATTTATACAATTATAATATTGGTTGCAGCCGTATTGATCATCACACTTGTTGCAGCACTATTTGCTTCTGATAAAAGCGCACAAAATATTCCGGAACCTGAAACCGGCTCCGATTCTGCATTTAACCGGACTGCAGATGATATCGACTTAAGTGTTTCTGACCAAAACAGCTCTTATTCTGAATATATTTCTTCACCTGAACAGAATGTTACTGATTCTGAGCTTTTACTCGATCAGACTGCTAATAATACCTCTGATTTATATAATCCCGGAGTATATTCAAGCGTCCTGTCTCTTGGAAATGCAGACCTTGAACTGCAGATAACTGTCGATTCAGACCATATAAATTCAATAACCCTTTCTAATCTGAATGAAGCAGTTGAAACCATGTATCCTCTGGTTAAACCTACATTAGATGATATTGCCAAACAGATCATAGAAAATCAAAGCATAGAAAATATTCACTATTCAGATGAAAACAGATATACCTCGCTGCTTTTGATTCAGACCATAAATCAGACTCTTGAAAAATCATATTCTGTCAAATAAAAATCGGATGCAAAAGCAAAATGCTTTTGCATCCGATTTTTTATGTCTATTTGCAACGTTTGAGCATTGCCTTTAAATCATCAACATCAAAATTATATATCTTATCACAGAACTGACATCTGACTTCGATAGGTTTACTGTCTTCTATCATTTCTTCAATATCTTTTTTTCCAATACTGATTATGGCACGCTCCACTCTTTCCCTGCTACAGTCACAATAATATTCTGCAGGCATTGTATCTGTGATTTCAAGACCAAGCTCACCTAACAGTAATTCCAGCAACTGCTCCGGTGTATTTCCATTGTTAAGTATCTTTGTGACACTGTCCATGGTCTTTAATTTTTCTTCAAGGGCATTTATTACCTCATCCTCAGCAAAAGGCATAAGCTGAATTATAAAGCCACCTGCACACTTAACTGTATTGTCCTTATTCATAAGCACTCCAAGTCCTACTGCTGAAGGCACCTGCTCAGAGGTTGCAAAATAATAAGTAAGATCCTCTGCTATCTCGCCTGTCTGAAGCTGTGTCTGTCCAACATAAGGCTCCTTGAGTCCCATATCCTTTATTACACTAAGAATACCGTCTCCAACAGCTCCTCCTACATCAAGCTTTCCTAATGCATTAGGTGGAAGCATTACCTGTGTTTCTATTGCACTTCCCTTTACTCTTGCCTTGGAATCAGCTGTAACAGTGAGTCCCTTTACAGGACCTGTGCCTTTTATCTGAAGGGTAAGTACATCATTATCACCTTTAAGCATGCTTCCCATCATGGCTCCGGCAGTAAGAAGTCTGCCAAGACCTGCAGTTACAACAGGGCTAAGGTCATGCATTTTTCTTGCCTCTTCCACTATATCTCTTGTACTGCAGGCAAATGCTCTTATCTGTGCATTTGCAGCAGTTGCTCTGACTATATAATCTGACATATTAATCAACCATGCCTTTCCATATATTTTTATCCTACTTTGGTTCGGGTGCCAAAATACCCTTGTAAAAAATTTAATAGGGACTTTTGACACCCAATTCTACTTTGAAATTTCCTGTGCAACACAATATACTCTCTCGCTTACAGGAGTCACTTCACCAAGAGTATCTGCATCATAAGCCTTCAAAAATTTCATTCCTGCTGCCTCAATAAAATGCTTCATCTCTTCAAGTGTGTATCCTCTCTGGAAATGTGTCTCTTCAAATTTTTCAAAAAGTCCACTTTCATGCTTTGCAAAGATTGTCAGGTCATATTCATTGATATTTTCTTCAACATCAAAGAAATTTTCCCATATAAAGCTGCAGTCTTCTCTGTTCTCAGCTATCACAGTATCTCCAATGACTTCTTTATATTTGTACACAGTATTAAAATCAAAGAAGAAAATTCCTTTTGGATCAAGATAATTATTTACAAGCTTAAAACATTCTATCAAGTCTTCATCCATCAACAGATAATTTACACTGTCACATACACTGATAACTGCTCTTACAGTACCATAAAGTTCAAATTCCCTCATGTCCTGATTGAGATACAGTATATCATAGCCCGATTTTTCTTTTTTATCATACGCTATATTAAGCATCTCCTGCGCACAGTCAATACCTATCATATCATAGCCCTTTGCTGCCATAAGCTCAGTCATAGAGCCTGTACCACAGCCCAGTTCAAGCACAAGACCATCCTTAATATCATAATTTTGAAGCTCATTTACAACATTTTCACACCATTTTTCATAAGGTGTCTCGTCCATGAATTTGTCATAGACCATTGCAAAATCTGTATACTGTTCCATAAAACAATGTACCTCTTTATTCTCCACCTAATTTTAAGGAAATAAAAAATCCAATAACAAGCATAACAATACCTGTTACAACACTGAGTACTGTCACCGCTGCAACATCCATAAGAGCAAGAATTGCTATAGGTGAAGCAACTATAAGTCCGATAATTGCCCAATATGTAACTAATGGGAACTTATTGAGAACAAATTCGATAAGCTTGGCTACTGCTACTATACCAATCACAACACCGATACCAAATGGCACAAGTACAACAAAGGTATCAAGCATGGCAGGTATATCAAAAGCCTTAAGTGCATCAATAAATGCATTTATTGTGTCAATAATTGTATTGTAATATCCAAGTATCATCATAATCATTGAACCGCTTACACCCGGTATTACCATTGTGGCAGCAGCTATAACACCGACACCAAATAATTTTATCATATTTCCAGCCGAAAATGTAACATCAACACTTGCGCCCTCATGCTCACCTATCAGCGCAAAGCCTGCTACGATTACGAAGAAAACTAAAAATGATATAATCTGTGGTACTTTTATGGTGTTTCCCTTAACCTTTTTGTAAATAACAGGAAGTCCGCCAATTATAAGACCTATAAAAAACAGATTGGTCTGTATCGGAAACTTAGGGAAGAAAAATTCCGAAAACAATTTAGAAAATATGGCAATTGCAAGCAGCATTCCTATTGCAATAGGAACCAGCATAGCTACGGCTTCTTTAAAGCGTTTGATAAAATGAGTAAGCACAAGTAAAAGCTTGTCATATATACCCATTGAAACCATCATTGTACCACCACTCACACCTGGTATAACATTAGAAATACCAACTACCATACCTCTTAAAATATTTAAAACAAATTCTTTCATAATACTCCTCATTAATAAACTATTAATTTTCCTTATTACTGCCTTTATTTACCGGCAAGATATTTTTCAAGAAATGATATCACTGTATCCATCTCCTCATCAGTACCAATTGAAATACGCAGATAATTGCTTATTCTGTCCTTATTCCAGTGTCTTACATATATCTGATTCTCTCTGAGTGCGTCAAAAATCTCCTGCGCAGGCACAGTTTTGTGAGCTGCAAAAATAAAGTTTGTCTTTGAATCAGTTAATACAAAGCCAAGTCTTTTAAGCTCCTTCTTGGTACGCTCTCTGGTTGCTATTACCTTTGAAGTAATATTTTTAAAGTATTCCTCATCCTCTACCGAAGCAACTCCTGCCACTATCGCAGTTGCATTCATGGTATATGAATTAAATGAAAACTTAACATCATTTAAATATGAAATAAGCTTTGGATTACCTATTGCAAAACCAATTCTCATACCCGCCATTGAGCGTGATTTTGAAAAGGTCTGAACTATAAGGAGATTATCATATTTCTTTAATAAAGGAATTGCTGTCTCGCCACCAAAATCAACATAAGCTTCATCAATAATAACTATACTGTCCTGATTTTTGCTTACTATTTCATCAATAACAGACATTTCCATAGAAACACCTGTAGGTGCATTTGGATTTGCTATTATGATACCGCCATTTTCCTTAAAATAATCTTCTTTTCTGATGCAGAAATTCTCATCAAGTGGCTGAGTCTCATACGGAATTCTGTATAAGTCTGCCCAAACGTCATAAAATGAATATGTAATGTCAGGGAAAAGTACAGGCTTATCAGAATTAAAGAATGTGATAAAACTCATTGCAAGAACGTCATCCGAACCCACTCCAACAAATACCTGTGATGAATCAACACCATATCTTTTAGCAAGAATATCAACAAGGTCAGAAACATTTGGATCCGGATATTTGCGCAAAATATCATGGTCAAAACCATTAAGTACTGCCTTTACTCCAGGTGCAGGCGGATATGGACACTCATTTGTATTAAGCTTGATAACATTTTGATTTTTAGGCTGCTCACCTGCCACATAGGGAACTACCTTACGAATATTTTTTTCCCATGGGGCGGCTTTAGCTGCTACATTTGTATTATCCATTGTTTTCCTCTCATTCTGTCGCATCGACGACATTCAATTACTATATAAACAGTATTAATATAGCAGAATTACCCTTCTATTGCAACTATGTAGCTTGACGCAAAGTAATCTAAACTTTATAGTTATAGATAAGTAGATACTAATTTTGAAAGGTATGGTTTTATTATGCAAAAAATGAAAATATTAACAAAAAGCTTTCTGTCATTATTTGCCATAATGCATATAAGCTCAATGTCAACCAAAAATCCACTTTCACTTTTGCTTTTTATTGTTTTTATATATGTATTTTCAAAGCTGCATACTCCGAAGGCTGAAGGAAATATCGGTGTTATCGATCCCTATATCGCAGGTGTGGTTTCCGGTCTTTTTTCCATATTTACAATATCTGCAAAATATCATACTATCCTTGGGGGGCTTGAAAATAAACTGTTTTGTCTGGTAATACTTTTACTAAGTTTTTTGGGCTTTCTCACAATATATTATTATCTGATGATATGGCTGTTGCAGATATGTGAGCACATCAATATACAGGGGAACTACTATGCGCCTTTGTGGATTCCAATTGCTACGGTATTCATCTGCATGCTTTGCTGGCTTCCTTATTTTTTATATGAATATCCGGGCGTAATGACTCCGGACAGCATAAACCAGTATGCACAGATTATCGGTGCTTATGAGCTTAGCAATCACCATTCCGTCGTTCATACAATGATGATTTCCTTTTTCTATAATATAGGACTAAATATATCGGGAAATGCCACATTTGGAATTGCCCTCTATACGCTGTTTCAAATGATACTTATGGCAGTTACCGCAGGTATGGTAATCCGCACACTGCAATGTGCCTGTGTAAAAAATATAATTATAATCGTAGCAATAGTTTTCTATGCAATTACTCCATACAACGCAATTCTTGCTGTGACTGTATGGAAGGACATACCCTTTTCATGCTTTTTGACCATATTTGTTGCCAGTCTTATAAGACTGCTTATTCGTCCCGGAGTGACAGGCCCTACATCTGTAAATACCAGACTTAAGCCTTTTGAATATTTTACTATTATAATTCCATATATAATATCAGGAATTATGATAAGCCTGTTAAGAACAAATGGATGGTATGCTTTTTGTATATCTCTGCCTTTTATATTATGGGTATACCGGGCTGCATGGAAAGCATTGGTTCCTATGAATATTTGCATTCTTGTGATTGTAATCTTTGTAAAAGTACCGTTAATGAATATATATGAAATAAAACAAGCTGATTTTGCTGAATCAATATCAATTCCGGCTCAGCAGCTTGCCAGAGTAGTTGTTGATGGCGGCAGACTTAATGAGGCACAGCTTGAATACCTGAATAAAATAATGGATGTGTCCAAAATAACAAAAGTATATCAGCCGGATGTATCTGATAATATAAAGAATCTTATAAGACAAACCGGATTGGACTATCTTGAAAGTAATAAATCAGAATTTTTTAAGAACTGGTTATCAATAGGTATAAATAACAAAAAATCTTATTTTGATGCATTTGTAGATCAGACCAATGGATACTGGTATCCCGACATTGAATATGAAGTCGGACTTGCAGATGGTATTTATGATAACGAATTTGGTCTGAGCTGGCAGCCTGTTATAGCAGGAAATGCAATGGTAAAAATACGTGAAATACTATTTAAGCTTTCTGAAATGATACCTTTATATGGATTACTCTGGAGTATTGGTGGTATATTCTGGCTTATTATCGTAACCTGTGCCCTATGCATAAGAAAAGGGCAGATTGCAAATATGATTACTGCCTTGCCGTTAATAGCACTTATGCTCACTCTTTGTATTGCCTCTCCTGTTGCAGGTGAATTCAGATATGCCTATGCTCTGTTTTACTCTCTGCCACTAACCCTCGTGATACCATTTATCAATCCGCAGAAATGGTAAAAAATCGGATGCAAAAAAAGTGGCACAAAATAAGTTGTTTCAACAATCTTATTTTGTGCCATTCGCTATTAATGCCTTTTATGAGGGTCTTTTGCCCCTAATATATCACCTCTACATTGCATATATCATTATCAATGACATCAAATACAAGTATATTCTCACCGGTTCTATGATGTGACATATAATATCTGCCATCAATACAGTTTATATAGTATGGTGTTCCTCCATTAATCCCGAATTTATCATATATATCTTCGTATTTTCCCTCGATTAACAGTGACAGGTCTTTTGTTCTTATAATAGTGGCATAGTCCTGATTTTCATTTGCATCTGTTGAAACTGTAATATAGAAATAATCCTGAATCCTGCTTACCTGCACCATTCCTGCTATCTCATCAGGTACTTCAAAATATTCTTCTATATCTAAAGTGTTCTTATCAGCTTTTATTATTTTACTGTTATTATGCCCTGATACAAAATATATGCTGTCCTCTATAACAGAAAATGATCTAACATACACTCCAAACAGTTCTTCTATTTTTAACACCTTATCAACATACAGGGGAGCAAACTCACCGGCATTGCCAGTAGAGCGCTTTATATAATACATCTCACCGGTTATGGAGCTCCATACCATAAATACTTTATTTTGTACATCATAGTATACAAAATGAGGTTTCATTCCAATGCCTTCTATAATCTGTGCCTTAGCAAATCTTCCATCCTCTAATCGATTAAAAATAATCACCCTGTTGTTTTCTGTATCATCGATTACCATTACCTGTCCGTCAGTAGCAATTGTATGTGCATAATGAACATCATTGGTAAGAACCTTCCATTTTGATATTTCATCATCAATATTGTCATTATATAGTATCTGATCATGATAACAGTCCGAAATAAAATACATTGGTGTATCATCAAGCTTTGTAATATATGTAGCCACATTTAAATCTTCATAGGAATTAATCATGTTAAGAGGCTGTTCATCAGCAAATATTTCCTGTTTAAAATCTAAATCAATCTCTCTTTTGTCTTCAAGCTTTTCCTCATATTCTACGTGTTTACCCTGATTGTTCACAACCTGTTCATTTTCTTTTCCACATGCGTTTAACATTATCTCAATCACAATTGTAAATGCTATTAATATCATTTTTCTCTTTTTTTGTGATTTTTTCATAAATAATTCCCTTTCATTCTTATGTATTATCAACTAATTGCAACATACTCATATCATAGGCTACATCAAATTGGCTATTTTGTCTACTTATTTTACGATTTATATGTACACTTTTCTTATATATGTGAACAAATTGTGAACGAGTTGTAAACGCAAAATGAAAACAATTTGAATAAAAGGGTTGACCTATTAACTTTTTTATGTATAATAAACACTTGTAAGCGGCAAACAAAAAGTTTATCGCATTTGCTAAACAAATATTTTAGTTTTTATGATACATAATATTGTATCGAATGGAGGAGAAAAATTATGATGAAGAAAGTATTAGCAACAGTTATGAGTCTTACATTAGGTGCTGCAGTTCTTACAGCATGTGGTTCAACAGCTACAGAAACACCAGAAACAACAGCAGTTGTAGAAGAAGCTACTACAGAAGCTGCTACTACAGAAGTTGCTACAACTGAAGAAGCTACTACAGAAGTTGCTACAACTGAAGAAGCTACTACAGAAGTTGCTACTAC
>JAFPAQ010000103.1 GCA_017424235.1 Lachnospiraceae bacterium
ATACTTCTTTTCGGCATATGTAAGTCCAAAGCGAGCTGTAGATTTAATGGTATCAATAATCTCTTGTTTGTCAGCTTCAATAAAAGCGTTTGGAGATGTATAAGTCTCTAATAAAGTGAGAGATGTATTGATAGTTACTTTGGAAAAAATACCAAGATATTGTGGAAATGCCATACGCAGTTCGCCTTGCAGCTTATTCACGTAAGCACTGCGGTTATCCATTAAATCGTAGTATTCACGACACAGATTACGGCAGTTTAAGGCAAGGTCAGATGGCATAAGATGCAAATGTCAATATAAAAATGTAGTTTTTTTATCATATAAGCATGTAGAAAAACCTACACGCTTATATGATATTTTTAATTGTCTTCAGTCATATATTGCATTTGGTCTTTTAGTCTGTATGAAGGACCATTTATGTTGATAACTGAACAGTGATGAAGAAGTCTGTCAAGTAAAGCATTAGTCAGTACCGGTTCATGAAATATATCAGACCATTTCGAAAACGGACTGTTTGTTGTTATTACTGTTGACAGCTTTTCATACCTTTTAGCTATTAGATTAAAAAACAGATTTGCTGAATCAACATCCATTTTTTGATAGCCCAGTTCATCGATTATAAGTAATTTATATCTGCAAAACCACTTTATTCTTGCTTCCAATCTGTTTTCAGATGCAGCCTTTTTTAACTGTGATATCAAATCCTGAAATGTTATAAAGTATACACAATATCTGTGCTTGGCAGCCTCTATTCCTATAGATACTGCAAGATTTGTTTTACCAACTCCCGGCGTTCCGCAAAATATGATGTTCTCTCCATTTTCAATAAATCTTAATGTCATTAAATCCATTATTTTTGTTTTGTCTATTGAGGGTTGGAAGCTAAAATCGAATTCATTTATTTCCTTTAAAAATGGAAAATTTGCAACTTTAACACAACCTTTTATTGCCTGATTTTTTCTAAAATCCAGTTCGCTGTTTGTAAGTTCATATATCGCATCAAGTGCGGTTTTTTCTCCACTGGCAATCATATCAAGATAAGCGTCAAGATTTTCCTTGAATCGTTGTAATTCAAGCGCATCAAGATTATTTATTAAGCTGTTGTATGTATTCATTGTTTCTCCTTTTAACTGAATGGTAATTCATTTGCATCCTTTGGTGGAATACAGGTATATTCATTATTTTTATTGCTTTGTATGTATTCATCAATTCTTTTATTTGATTCAATCGCCTCCTTTTTAGCCTGTTCGGCCATATCATTAAGTAATACATCAATTTCTTTTTTATACTTTTTCTTAAAATACTCAAATCCTTTCTGTGTCAGAATACAGGATGAATCATCCATGCACGTGAGGTCATGTATCCAACAGTCAAGAGCAATACTCCTGCACAGATTTTCTTTCATTGAGACTTTAATATGTGATATGAATTTTTCTTTGTCTGCAACGTATGGCAGTATTTCATTCATCCCTCTTATAAAGACTAATCTGTCTGCCATTGACAAATGCGCATAGTTATTTATAACCCATCTGCCATATTTACTTTGATTAATATATGCAATAAGGGCCTCCTCTGATTTGACAGCAGCTTTCTCTGATACATTTACTTTACGTGAAGACAGCAGTTTATCCATCGTTTCTAAGTTGTCGTTCACAACTGATACCATCTCTTTTTCGTCAACTTTACCTTTCATAAGCTTTTTGTAGTGTTCCTTTTTATAATTTATAGGATTTTCATTTAGTTGATGAAAAGTTACGAGTTTTCCGTTATAATATATGTAAAGCTTATTATCCAAGAGATCTACCGTAACCTCTTCGCCAATGAGCTTTGGATCTACAGAGTATCTGCTGTTACCATATCTTATGAGTGCTTCTGACGACACTTTGTACCTGTTTGGTGTCAGGTATGTGTCGATAATAGATTTGTGTGGCAATGGCTGCAGGTACTCTTTTTCCTTGTAAAACAAGGCTGTTGGAGACATATCTGTTTCCTGGTTTATTGTGATGTTCATATCTTTATTTATTGATTCTATAATTGTTTCCAGTTCCTCAATTGTCTCAAACTCACCTTCGTAAGCTCTTACCCAGTCAATAACCTTATTTTTAGCCTCTACAGTTCCCTTTGTTTCAGGTCTTCTTGCTTTGCAGAGTTTTACTTTGAACCCAAAATCTTTGGACATCTGAAGGATTGCACTGGTAGGTCTCTTCGGCTTAATATTTGTATTTGCAACGGTTGACATGTTGTCGAAAAGCAACTCTTTTGGAACTCCGCCAAACTTCATAAAACTGTTAATTAATCCTCTGGAAACATCATCAAATCTTTTCTGGATCGACATATCAAGGTGACTGTACCTCGAGTGCTTAAGCGTGGTATGCAGGACATTTATGGTAAATTTTTCACCATATTTATTTGCTATACTGATATCCTCCTTCCAGTCAACCTGAGCCTGTTCACCAGGCTTTTTTTCAAATCTGGGATGTCCTTCTGTCTTTGTTTTAGGCTTAAGCTCATTAGCACGTACATATCTGTTAAAGTTGGAATAAGATCCAATACGTTCTACACCATATTTCTTCAACATAAACTGATATACACCTTGTACTGTGATTCTTTTAATTGTAAGCTTATCAGCGATCTCTGTCTTATATTCATCAAGTTTGCTTTTCTTATTTCTTGTTGCCTTTCTTCCTTCGTATCCATTGTGATATTTTTTTACTGTCCTCCAATCCATACCATACTTTCTACCAAGGGCAGCATAATTAGGTTTGATACCAAGATTGTTCATAACTGACAGTTCTCCTTTTAGATTATTCATATGTTACACCTCCTACGAAAGTGTAACAATACATTGAAAAATATAAAATAAGAATGTAGGTTTTCCGACATTTTTATATGCGATAATTCCTACATTCTTATAATATCATTTGCAGCTAATCGAAAAGACGCACTGGCATATCTTGCGTTAAAGCAGATCCAGGCAATCTACCGAGAAGAGAATAAACTTGCAGATATGACTTCTGAGGAACGTCTGAAACATCGTCAGCTGACTGTAAAGCCACTGGTTG
>JAFPAQ010000104.1 GCA_017424235.1 Lachnospiraceae bacterium
ACTGGTTCGATTCCGGTTCTGGGCATTTCAGATTAATCTGTTAATAATATATATGCGGGTGTAGTTCAATGGTAGAACACTAGCCTTCCAAGCTAGATACGTGGGTTCGATTCCCATCACCCGCTTAGATTTTGAACAAGGGTCCGATATAGCATATTGGACTCTTATTTCTATATTTAAAGTTGAGTGTCAAAAGCCCATTACTAAATTAATTAATAAACAGGAAAGGCAGGTATTTATATGATAACGAACCAGGTAATTCAGACAAGCATTGATGAGTTGAAGGCAATCAGTAAGGTTGATCTGTGTGTGATTGATATGGATGGTTTAGTTGCCGCAACTACTTTTGAAAATAACATGTCTACAGAGCTTATTGATAATTTTATCAAATCACCTGCAGACAGCCAGATAGTTGGCGGGTTTCACATGATGAAGATACTTGAGGATGGTGAGCTTCTATATATTCTTATTGCCAGAGGCTCAGGTTCTGATGCATATATGATAGCCAAGATTGCAGTCAGCCAGATACAGAATCTTGTGATAGCTTACAAAGAGCATTATGATAAGAACAACTTTTTCCAGAATCTTTTGCTGGATAATCTTCTTTTGGTGGATATTTATAACAGAGCCAAAAAGCTTCATATAGAGCCTGAAGCTAACAGGGTCGTATATCTTGTGGAGGCATCCAATGATAAGGATAATATTTCAATGGAGCTTTTAAAGAATATTTTTGGAGATCAGCAGGGCTGTTTTCTCACAGCTGTTGAGCAAAAGAACATTATTCTTGTAAAAGAGGTTGAGAATCCATTTGCCTATGATGAGGTTGAGCGCACTGCAGAAATTATAATAGATATGTTAAATTCAGAGGCTATGCTCAGTGCAAAAGTCGCTTATGGAACAATAGTAAGTGAGCTTAAAGAAGTTTCCAAATCTTACAAAGAAGCCAAGATGGCACTTGATGTAGGTAAGATTTTCTATTCAGAAAAATCAGTCAATGCGTATAACACACTTGGCATAGGCCGACTTATATATCAGCTTCCTGTAAATCTGTGCAGAATCTTTATGAAGGAAATATTTGGTGACAATATTCCGGATGACCTTGATGATGAGATTCTTACCACTGTACAGAAATTCTTTGATAACAATCTTAATGTTTCTGAGACTTCAAGACAGCTTTTTGTACATAGAAATACTCTTGTGTACCGAATCGAAAAGCTTCACCAGTCGACAGGACTGGATATAAGAAAGTTTGATGATGCACTTACCTTCAAGATCGCACTTATGGTAGTTAACTATATGAAATATCTTGATTCAATTAACAAATAAGATGCTCATAAAAATCCCTCCTTGGACATACATTGTCTGCAAGGAGGGATTTTTTAATGGAATTTTTTTATATTGATTATATGAATGGAAACAAAAAAGAAAGAAATATCGGTTTTGTGCGTGTAGAAAGGGAAAAAATAAGTATAGGACTCAGGGGAGTGCCTGTGCAGGCGGGAAAAGAGTGTGAGGTCATTGCAGAATTTGGAGACAAAAAGGTTGGACTTGGCAGGATATTTATAAAGAATGGATATGGTGCTGCCCAATTCGAGTGGCCAAAGGATATGCTTCTAAGTCAGGAAAATAGATTTTTTGGCTGTAACAGGTTATATATATCACTGTATGGAAACAGATATGGTATATGTACTATGCGCATGCAGGAAAAGGAGGACACATGTCCTGTTACAGTTAAGGCATCAGACATATCTGCAGTGTCACCTCTGGTGGTATCGGCACCGGATAAATGGCATCAGCTCATGGCTACCTATAAGCAGGTACATATTGTGGATGAGGCTGAGACTCTTTTTATATATCCAAAGGATATAATCATATTAAACAGTAAATATCATGACCTTTCAGGCAATTCATTTGTACTTCATTCTTATTATAACTACAGACAGATGTTGTTATTTCGATATATGATTGAAAGTAAATACGTCTATTATCTTGGTGTACCGGGAATAAACACTGACAGAGATAAAAAAATAGCAAAAATGTTTGGATTTGACGCTTTTGAAAAATCCGGTACGGACGGCTATGGATATTACCTGAAGGAGGTGGAGATATAAGATTATGGTGTCAAAAGCCCCTTATGTAAAACTTTAATAGTAAATTGAACAAAATAAGATTGTTGAAATGACTTTTGCCACCCTAATAATATTTCCCGCGTATGTGTGTATTGGGTATGTAAGGGCGGCATATTTCCAGGTATTTATTGAGGGCTTCTTCGTCCGGCGCATGAAATCCCTTTTGTATAACCTGGTCATTTTCCTCGTAGCTTTGCAGATAGTAGGCAGCAGCACCTGATATCCACTCTGCTATTTGGGATATGTCCTCTTCGCTATGCAGTTCTTTTGTAAGCGTGGTTCGGAATTCATAATCAAAATCAGGAGTATTTTTAAAGTTAAGTAAAAATGACACACTTTCTTTTATGGCAGTCAAATCAAAACAGGCTGTATTTGCAGTAAGCTCATATTTTTGTGGAGAATTTTTGATATCCATTGCACAATAGTCAATAAGCTTTTGCTTTGCAAGCTGCTGTAACATTTGTGGATTAGTGCCGTTGGTGTCTAACTTTACTTTATATCCCAAAGACTTTATTTTAAAAATAAAATCAGGAAGCTCAGGATTTATGGTTGGTTCTCCGCCTGTTATGCATACGCCTTCAAGAATAGAGCTTCGTTTCTTTAAAAAAGATAAGATTTCGTTTTGTGATATTGTGATATCCGGGTTTGTATCCGGTATTACCAGACTGCGGTTATGACAGAAGCTGCATCTGAAATTACAACCCTTTAAAAATATGGTTGCAGCAACATGCCCCGGAAAATCCAGTAAGGTTGTTTTTGTAAGTCCTGCTATCTGCATTGAGGTGATTAAGCCTTTCTTTGGTTCTATTAAATGAACAGTTATAATGCACAGTAATTGTGCAAAAAATAATTTTGTATTTAATTAATACAAATATTAAAAATTTTGTTGTGTATATAGTTAAGAGTATATCACTTTATCCACATTTTATCCACATTTACTCCACATTATCCACAAAAGAACTGCTGTTATTCAATAAAAATGGCTGTTTAATAATAATTATTATGTGGAAAAGTAGTTTTTGTTATTTTCAGTTTTTATAAATACTGTGTAAATAATCACTAAAAAACGTAAAAATATTTGCGACATATTATCGAAAATGTCAAAAGAATTGAATTGTAAATGCAATAGTATAGTAATTAAAACTGTACATTCTAAAATTATCAAAAAAATATATATTATTAAAAAATTTTATATAATTTAACAAATTAATCTATTAATTGCAAAAAACTATACAATTTATTTACAAATTGTGTTATAATGTATAACGATTGAAGTGTTGAAGGGGGGTACTCAAAGTTGGAACTAAGGCAGTTATTTAATAAAAAAAACATAATAAAGCCTGTGTGTATAGAAGTAAGACCCTTGTGCAGGGAGCACTGGAATCAGGCAATGTCTTTGGCATGGTATGTATTCAATGAATTTGATGCAAAGGATTACAGTGAGAGAGGCATAGAAAGTTTTTGGGAATTTATCACAGATGAGACACTTCATAAAATGTTTATAATGGGAAGCTACCATGTATTTGGCGCATATGATAAAAGCAGACTTGTGGGTATAATAACGCTTAGAAATGAGACCCATATCTCTTTACTGTTTGTTGATCCCGAGTATCACAGACTGGGTATAGGCAGGAGACTTATGGCATATTTATGCCAATATGTAAAGCAGGAGGAAGGCTATAATTTTATCACAGTAAATGCAGCACCTTATGCAACAGGCTTTTATCATAAACTTGGTTTTAAGGATACCGGAAAAGAACAGATTAATGACGGTATAACCTATACTCCGATGAAACTGTTTAATATTTAGTAACTATTCGCAAATAATGTTTTTTGAATTTAAAAATTTGTTATAAGGGGGAAAAGACTTTGCAGATTGAGTATATTACAAGTAATAACATGTGGAAGCTGCTATATGAGACCATAAGACTTATGGATAAGGCAACAGCACACCACGGAATGAGAGTCAGTTATATAATGTCTAAAATGCTTGAGTGCAGAGGACTTAATGAAAAATTTGAGATAGCAGATTTTATGATGCTTGCCATGCTGCATGATGTGGGTGCTTTTAAGACCGATGATGTTAAAAAGCCTCTTACTTATGAAGCTAAGGCGCCGGCACCACATTCAGTATATGGATATCTTTTCCTTAAATATCTATCACCGCTTTCTGATATGTCAAAAATGATACTTTATCATCATATTGATTACAGCAGAACAAAGGATATTGACTATCAGTATAAGGATGAACTTGAGATACTTAAGGTTGCAGAGATCATTGACGTATGGATAAGAGCATTTGGAGACAAGTTTTCAATAAATATGCTTGACAGGTATGCAGGAACAAAGTATCAGGAGGAGGCCTGCCAGCTTTTAAAACAGGCTGACGCAGAGTTTGAGATAGTAAAGAAGATAATGGATCGTTCATATATAAAAGAAGTAGATGAAGCAATGGAGTATATTCTTCTTTCTGATGATGAGAAGGAGAAGTATCTCAAAATGCTTATGTATTGCACAGGACTTAAATCCGAGAATATGGTATCTGAGACTGTTGCGACCATGTATGTATGCAGAGAGCTTGGCAGAAAACTAAAGCAGAGTGAGATGGATAAAAATGAAGTATATTATGCTGCACTTTTGCATGACATAGGTATGCTTGCAATGCCTTCAAAGCTTGTGGATGCCCCAAGAAGCTTAAATCAGGCTGAAAAGAACTTTATACATACACATGTTGAGATAATGGAAAAGGTGTTAGAGGGAAAAATCTCACCGGATATTATATCAATTGCGAGTGCTCATCATGAGAGATGTGACGGTTCGGGCTATCCAAGGGGACTTAAAGGCAATGCCATGAGTGACAAGCAGGCTATATTGCAGATAGCAGAAAATGTAGTCCATATGGGAATGGAAAAGCCTTACAGAAGAGCCTTTACAAAAGACGAGATAATAAAAGATTTAAATGACGGCATTGTGAATGATAAATATGATGGAATAATTGCAGATACAATGGTAAGAAATTATGATGAGATAATGGAGAAGGCATTTGCACGTGCACAGAATGCACTTGTGACACATCAGAAGCTTCAGAGCAATTACGAGCAAGTTTATAAAAGCTTTAGATAATTGATGGTCAAATAAAGTTGAAATATGTCATAAAACATTGTAAACTATCTTAATAAATGTTTTCTGGAATCTGTTTAAAGATTTCGGGATTATGTATTAAAAAAAGTGGAGGTAGGGTTATAATGTTTAAGATTGATAGTCCATTGATGAATTTTTTGAATAAGGTGGCAGACATAATGATATTGAACGCACTGTTCATATTGTGTTGTCTGCCTGTTTTTACTATAGGTGCCTCACTGTCTGCTGCATATTATATATGCTATAAGATGATAAGAAATGAAGACAGCTATATAGTTAAGGGATTTTTTAAATCCTTTAAGGAAAATTTTAAACAGGCTACAGTGATATGGCTTTTTGTACTTCTTATAGCCGGTATTCTTTTTGTTGATTATCGTATTGTGCTTTACTCAGGAATTGATTTTCCGCAGTGGTCGAGAGTCGCGCTTGTGTCTGTTTCCATAGTTGCACTGATTGGCACTTCGTTTATGTTTCCTTTGCAGGCAAGATTCTCAAATACTATTAAGAACACGATCAAGAATGGATTTATTATGGCACTTACCCATTTGCCATCAGCGGTTATTCTTGCAGTTTCAGTGGTTATTCCGTTTGTGCTCCTTTATTTCGTACCACAGATATTGCCTGTTATAATATTTCTTGCCTTTGGCGGGGTGTTATATTTCCAGGCGGGAGTGGCATTAAAGGTATTCAAAAAATATGAAGAAGCTATCATTGAGAGACAGAATCAGGAAAAGGGAGAAGCTGAAAGTGAAGACAGCGGTATATTTGCCGGAAGTGATATGATTGAGAAAAATATGGATAATGAAAAAAATTAACAGAGGGATTACCCCTCTGTTAATTTTTTTTGGTTAGAATTATAGATTACATAACTTAAATGCTGATATGTTTTACGAATTAATAAAAAAATACGACATAATTGTCAGAAAAAAGCTGTAAAACGTGATAAATAAAGGGAAAAGTCGAACTTTGCTTTCGGCAACATGTACACACAGAACAAGGTTAATTGAGCAAGTTGCTTATCACTAAGATTAATTTTGGTTAAAGGCAATATTTGATAAGCAATTGTTACATAAGGCTCAAAAAATCTTTGTGGAATTAGGTTATAGCATTTTTGAATAAATTAAATTATACTAAGAACAACTTAAGAATTTAGGTCATAAAAATATTAGAATAAAAAATAATTAATTTGGGAGGCTATACAAAATGGCAAGTTTATCATTAAAAAATGTTTGCAAAGTATATTCAAACGGCTTCGAAGCTGTTAAGAATTTCAACCTTGAGATCGCTGATAAGGAGTTCATCATCTTCGTTGGACCTTCTGGATGCGGTAAATCAACAACTCTTCGTATGATCGCTGGTCTTGAAGATATTTCTTCAGGTGAATTAAAGATTGGTGACAGAGTAGTTAACGACGTAGAGCCAAAGGACAGAGATATCGCGATGGTATTCCAGAACTATGCTCTTTATCCTCATATGACAGTATATGATAACATGGCTTTTGGTCTTAAATTAAGAAAAGTTCCAAAGAACGAAATCGACAAGATGGTTAAAGAAGCAGCTAAGATTCTTGACTTAACAAAGCTCCTTGACAGAAAGCCAAAGGCTTTATCAGGTGGACAGAGACAGCGTGTTGCTATGGGACGTGCTATCGTTCGTAATCCTAAGGTATTCCTTATGGACGAGCCTCTTTCAAACCTTGATGCTAAATTACGTGTACAGATGCGTATTGAGATCGCTAAATTACATCAGAGATTAGGTACAACCATCATCTACGTTACACATGACCAGACAGAGGCTATGACTCTTGGTACACGTATCGTAGTTATGAAGGATGGTGTTATCCAGCAGGTAGATACTCCACAGAACTTATATGAGAAACCACAGAACTTATTCGTTGCAGGATTCATGGGATCTCCACAGATGAACTTCCTTGATGCTAAGGTAGAAGCTAAGGGTGATACAGTTTACTTAAACGTAGCTGATCTTTCTATTCCACTTCCTCCAGCAAAATCTAAGAAGATTATCGATGGCGGTTATGTAGGAAAGACTGTAACATTCGGTATCAGACCGGAAGATATTTATGATTCACAGATGATGGTAGAAGCTAAGTCTGAGAGTACATTTGAGACAACTATCCGTGTATACGAGTTACTTGGTGCAGAAGTATTCTTATATGCAGATGTTGCTGAGTTCCCTATCACAGCAAGAGTTGATCCTAGAACAACAGCAAGACCAGGTGATAAGGTTAAATTCGCTATCGACGTTGAGAAGATTCACGTATTTGATAAAGAAACAGAGAAGATTATTACAAACTAGTCTTTAGGATAAAAACAAAAATAAAGGATATTGCGCAGCAATATCCTTTATTTTTGTTTTATATATGGACTTTTGTCTGAATTTTGTATAAAATTAATTTTGAAGGAGTAAAACAGTTTTTTTACTGTCCAGGGGGAGCATAAGATTGTATTATGATACATTGTCATAGGAGGAAACCTGTATGCGTATAACAGATAAAAGGTTATGCGGGATAGGTGGCTTTCTGGCGCTTATGCTTTTTTGCGTTGGTGGTCAGTTTGATCCCGTTAATGTAACAGAAGAAGTAAAAACATGCTTTGATATCAGTAAGGTAATGGCAGGAGAAAAAGAGGAAGGAGACCTTGTGATACCGCAAAAGGTAAAGGCACTTTCTTTTTATGAGCCACTTTATTCTTCGGGTAAAGAGATTTCGAAACAGAAGGCACAAAATATATTAAGTACTGTCAGTAAAGGCAGAACCGGGGCTTCGCTGGAATTTGATGCTGTGATGAATCCATATTATAATATGCTTTCTGAGACTGAAAAGGCAGTATATCGTCAGATATATGCAAATGCAGAAATATGTAATAAGAGATTTTCACTTGTTACGGAGGCAGATGAAGCTCAGACAGACCGTGCTTTTTTTGCTGTATATGCTGATCATCCAAAGCTGTTCTGGCTTGAAAATCAGTATAAATATCTGTATTCTCCAAGTGGAAAAGTGGCAGAGATGACATTACAGTATAATATCACTGCTGATAATCTTGAGACTGCAAGAGCTGACTTTGACAAGGCTGTGTCAGAGATTAAAAAGAGTACATATGGACTTTATACGGACTATGAGAAGGAAAGGCAGATACATGATAAGCTTATAGGAGATACCATATTTGATGCAAATGCACCTATGAATGACAGTGCGTATGGAGCACTTGTCAATAAAAGGGCTGCCAGCGCAGGATATGCAAGAGCATACCAGCATATTTTGAGTGAAATGGGTATTCCCTGTTATTTTGTCGAAGGATTTACCAATGGCAACCATGCATGGAATATTGTTGAATTGGGAGATGGCTATTACAATGTTGATACCTGCTGGGATGATACAGACAAAGCTTCGTATGATTATTTTAATAAATCAGATGAGATTTTTAGTGACAGTCATTTAAGAAAGGGGCTTTCACAAAAGCTTCCAAAATGTGATGCGTCTGAATATACTGACAAGGAAGATAAAAAACCTGCTAATAACTCAAATAGTACAAGCAGTACAAATGGTTCAAACAGTAATAATAACAGCAATAACAATAGCAATTCTTCTACTTCAGGACAGAATACAAATTCCCAGACTGCAAATAATAATAGCAGCAATAATAACAGTTCTTCGGCAACTACTACTTATACTACTGACAGGACTACTTCATCAGTCACCACAAATTCACAGACTATAACAGTAGTAACTGTTTTTAACAATGGAGATGCCGGGTATATTGATAATCTCAGGGCATATTATAATAAGTGCTTTGACAATATGATGCAAAGCGGTAAGAAAAGCATGAGCTTTGATGTTATAATCAATGGCGAAGAATTGTGGAATGATATATACAAGGAATATCAGAATGGCGGATGTGCACAGGGCTTTACAGAAAGATATCTTGCAGAGAAGCATTTAAACAGCTGTCAGGTATCAGTAACCGGTACACCAAGAAGCGATGGAAGCTATCTTGTAAGCCATAGTATAACATGCAATTAGTGTCCGGAGGCACTATTTTGAGAAAGGTAAATTTATTAGGTTATGAATCAGGCACAGCAAAGAAATCTTACCATGGTAATGGACTTATATGAGCTTACCATGGCTAATGGATATTTTAATGATGGCGATATTGATACACGCGTTGCTTTTGATGTCTTTTACAGAAAAAATCCTGATAAAGGCGGATTTACAATATTTGCAGGATTAGAGCAGATAGTGGAATACATTGAAAACATGCATTTTAATGAAGCTGATATACAATATCTGAGAAGTCTTAATATTTTTACGGATAAATTTCTTGATTATTTAAAAGAATTCAGATTTAAGGGAGATATATACTCATTTCCTGAGGGAACGGTTATGTATCCAAATGAGCCTGTGATTACAGTGATAGCACCGCTTATTGATGCCCAGCTGGTTGAGACGGCTATTCTTGCCCAGATAAATCATCAGACGCTTGTTGCTACTAAGACAAGACGTATTGTAAAGGCAGCAGGTGGCAAGGCTGTATCAGATTTTGGGGCAAGACGTGCCCACAATATGGATGCTGCGGTATATGGAGCCAGAGCCTCATATATTGGCGGGGCATCGGGTACTGCCACGGTGCTTGCAGGACAGATGTTTGACATTCCGATAAGCGGTACAATGGCACATAGCTGGATAATGTATTATCAGGATGAATATGAAGCATTTAAAAATTATGCAATTAATTATCCTGACAGTACTACCTTTTTAGTTGATACTTATGATACTATAAAATCCGGAGTGCCAAATGCAATAAGAGTGGCTCATGAAGTACTTGAACCAATGGGTAAAAGGCTTAAAGGGGTGCGTATTGACAGCGGTGATCTGGCATATCAGTCACGCAAGGTAAGAAAACTGCTGGATGAAGAGGGGCTTACGGACTGCAAGATAATTGCGTCAAACAGTCTTGACGAGTACACTATTTCTTCTTTGAATGACCAGCATGCCTGTATCGATCTTTATGGTGTTGGCGAGAGGCTTATAACCGGGGCTTCAAGTGAGTTCTCCGGTGAAGCCATAAGTCTTTTGGGAGCTGTATATAAGATAGCGGCAGTTGAAAAGGATGGTGTTTTTGAGCCTAGAATAAAGATTTCAGGTACAGTTGAAAAGATAACCAATCCGGGACTTAAAAAAGTATACCGAATCTATGACCAGACAGGAAAAGCAAAGGCTGACCTTATTGCCAAAGCTGATGAAGAAATAGATATGAGTGGCAGCTTTAAATTTGTTGATCCCAATATGCCATGGAAGGATTTGCGGTTTGTTAACTGTACTGCAAAGCCTTTACAGGTCAGGATATTTGAAAACGGAAAGAGGGTATATGAGCTGCCAAAGCTTAAGGATATACGTGATTACGTTGAAAAACAGCTTAATGAGGAGATATGGGACGAGGAGCAGAGATTTGTAAATCCGCATATACATTATCTTGATATGACACCAGGATATTATGAAATGAAGATGAAGATGCTTAATTAAAATGTACTCTCGGAAGCTTTTTTAAAGATTCCGAGAGTACATTTAGAGAAAAAGGGAGGAAAAAATGTTTAGAGATTACTATGAAGAATTCAAGAATGATTTACCGGAATTTGTAGATAAAACAAAGAAATTTTATGAGGGTGAACTTACAGTTGCTGAATATAAAGGATTTTCGGGCGGCTTTGGAAGCTATGCACAGCGTGGTGCACAAAAGAGTATGTTGAGACTAAGACTTCCGGGTGGAGAGATAGACCGTCCAAGACTTAAATTTATCGCAGAGAGCATGGAAAAATATAATGTAGACAAGGCTCATTTTACTACCTGCGAGACTGTACAGCTGCATAATCTTGACTGTGACAGTGTATGTGCCCTTGTAAAAGAGGCATGGCAGGCAGGTATAATCACAAGAGGCGGTGGTGGAGATTTTCCACGAAATGTTATGTGTTCTCCACTTTCAGGACTTGACTGTGATGAAAAATTTAATGTAATGCCTTATGCGAAGGCTGCCGGCGATTATCTTTTAGGATTTATCAATAAGGTAAAGCTGCCAAGAAAGCTTAAGGTATGCTTTTCGAATGGTGCCAATAATGAAGTACACGCTACCTTTAGAGACCTTGGATTTATAGCTAAGGAAAATGGTAAGTTTGATGTATACTGTGCCGGAGGTATGGGAAACAGACCTAAATTCGGAGTAAAGGTAGTAGAAGACCTTGAACCCTGTTATGTGCTTTTTGCAATAAAAACAATGGTTGATATATTTACTGAATATGGTAACTATGAGCAGAGAAATGCATCAAGAACCAGATTTTTACAGGATACTCTTGGTGTGGAAAAGCTTCAGGAGATATTCAGGCAAAAGCTTGCAGATAATATTGCTGACGAGTCAATGCAGGACAAAATACTTGATATAGAGGAGCTAAACAAAATAGGTCTTGAGAATATCACAAAGGAAAAGCTTGCATCTGCTGAGCTTATAGTTGATGCAGACTTACTTATGAGTGACAGAATATATGCACAGAAGCAGCATTGTCTCTATGCAGTACATTATAAGCCTGTTGGAGGAAATATACCGGTTGATTTCTTCAGGCGAATATATGACGCTACACAGGACATGCAGTGCAATGATGTTATCAAGCTTAGAATTACTCCTAATCAGGGAGTATACATTATAAATCTTACTGCTGACGAGGCGAGAAAGATACTTGAGATTACAAGCGATACAGCAAAGAGTGCCTTTGAGTGTTCTACTGCGTGTATAGGTGCGGACATATGTCAGGTTGGTATTGGAAAATCACAGATAATGCTTAATGAGTGTGTAAAGGCTGTGCGTGAGGCTGGTATTGCACCGCATGCACTTCCTTCTATTCATATTTCAGGCTGTCCTTCATCATGTACAGCACATCAGACTGCAAGGATTGGTTTAAGAGGTGGCATGAAACAGACTGCTGACGGTCCAAAGCCTGCGTTTATGATTTATCTTAACGGTTCAGAAGAAGCCGGAAAAGAAGCCATGGGAGAAGAGCTTGGAGTTATGACTACAGAGGATATCCCAAAGTTCTTTGTTGAGCTTGGAAAGACTATTTCAGACAGTTGCATGGATTATGAAAAATATTTTGCATCAAATTGTGACAATATCAGACAAATCGCACAAAAGTATATATAATAATGTATAAAATACACATAAAAATAAATAAAATATTGACATATCATCTAAAAAATTATTATGTCAACTAATTTTTCTTAGGAACTTATATGATAAATTGCAATCATATAAGTTCTTTTTTTGTTTAATTAATTTATTTAAATATTTTGAAAAATATAGTATAATACATGAATGTAAAGGTAAATTAATAAAATAATACCAAAAGTAAACAAAATTATGTGTTCGAAATGTGGCGGACATGATGTAAATGGGGAGGTAAAGTTATGCCTAAAAAACCGGAAATTGATAAGGAAATGTTTAAACGCAGTGTTTTATACAATGTAAAGACACTGTACAGAAAGACTCTTGAGG